>CAMHJC010000038.1 GCA_946185345.1 uncultured Clostridia bacterium | reverse complement strand
GGGCGCAAAATAGGCCGCAAAGAATGTCTGATTTTAGCTGAAAATTAGTATTAGGAGCCGGATGCGCCGGAAGGATGTGTCATCCCGCATAATTCCTCAATAGCGGCGTTGTGACGGTTCCATATGCTGCGTTCGGAATAGCACATTTCTTCGCTTATCTCAAAAAATGTCTTTCCCTCAATGTAGTGCATAAAGAGGACACAGCGTTTTTCGCTGTCGCTGATGCAGTCGATCAGTTGAACGGTTTTCCTCTCAACGGCCTCAGCCTGTGCGACTTTTTCCGTGTAATAATGCACCATGCTGTCCATCGCTTCCACGACACGCTCCACGCTGTCCGAAACGGCATTTGATTTCACGCAGGAGGCTCCCGTCACGGCGGAGCGGATGCCGTACATATCCGCGCGCTTGTCGGCGATTCTTTTCCGGAGCCGCTCACATTCCTGATGAACGGGGCGGTACTGCTTGAGTTGGTCAATCATTTCCTGTCTGGTCATGGAGCTTTTCCCTTTCCGCGTTATGCTTGATGGTGAATACGATTGCCCTGATTTTTCTGATAAGTCTGAGCTTCTCAGTGCAGGAAGGGCACATGTCGCTCTGATTGGTTACCCTGCATCCGCAGTATTTGCAGTGTCTTTTTTTCGCCATAGTTGATTTCCTCCTTATTGATGGCAGATGAAAATAGGCTGAGTACGGTTCAGAAGGTCGTGCATGGAAATATCGGGAAAGATCCTGTGCAATTCGCGCAGCTCGTTCCACCTGAATTCAATGCTTCCGTTAAGCCGCCTGTCAAGCGTCCTTCTGCTGATGCCGAGCCTGGCGGCAAGCTCCGGTTTGCTCAGACCGGATGCTGACATCGCTCTGAGCAGGTTGGGAAAAATCCTCAAAGTATCATTTTGCATATGCGGCACATCCTTTTTTATTCGCTTAAATTCCGTAAAAAGAATTTGTAATTGTATTATAATACCGTTAAGTGAATTTGTCAAGTCTTTTTTTTATAAAAATTCCAAGGAGGGAATTATTCCTGCTTGACAGTGGTTGATGCATGTGATATAGTAACAATGTAGGGAAGTCATTTTTTAAGACAATGATTGGCAGACAGGTGATAATTATGACATTCAACCAGTATATCAACAAACGCCGGAAGGAATTGGGCATGACGGTCGATGAGCTTGTGGAACGCTCGGGACTCCCTAAAGGCACTGTGAGCAAAATCACATCCGGTATCAACGCCAACCCAAAGCTCAGCACCATTGAAGCCATCTGCCGTGCGCTGATGTGTTCGGTGGACGATGCCATGGGCATTTCTCCTTCGCCGCAGATTTTTTCACGCAGCGAATTGGAGCATATCAAAAAATACCGTACCCTTGACAGATACGGCAGAAGTGTGATGGATTCCGTCCTTGAGATAGAGTATGAAAGGTGCAATCCCGTGCGCAGGCTCATTACACGCCCGTTTTACGCTGTGTCGGTGTCGGCCGGCTTCGGCAATCCTCTCGATGAGCCGCCAGAGGAGGAAATTGACATCATCGACACTCCCGAGCACCGCAGAGGAGATTATGTGGTGAGAGTGAGCGGTGATTCCATGGTACCCGCCTTCAACGACGGCGATCTGGTTCTGGTGGAAAAGGACGCTTCGGTTGAAGTGGGAGAGATTGGCATATTCGTGCTCAACGGCGAAAGCTTTATCAAAAAGCAGGGCGTCGGCGAGCTGATATCGCTCAATCCCGAATACACGCCGAGACATTACGGTTCCGCCGACAGCGTGGAATGCTGCGGCAAGGTGCTTTGCAAAGTGGTAAAACAATAAAACAGTAAAGCAGTAAAATAGTAAAGCGGTAATGCATTGATTCATTGATTCATCCAAAAGTCCTGCCGGAGAGGAATGACCCTTCTCCGGCAGTTTTTTATTGATGTGTGATGTGTCGGAATTGTGTTTCGGCGAATCTTCCCGAGGAAGCCTCGCCACGCATGCGCCGCCGGATCGGCTCTTCCGAGAAGCGTCCGGCGCTGTCATATATGATACTAATTTTCAGCTAAAATCAGACATTCTTTGCGGCCTATTTTGCGCCCTGCGGCGTCATCGTCCTAGGCAGGCGCCAGCCTGCCGTCGTCCTGCTGTCGACGAGTCGACAGCTATTCCTTGCAGGACACAAAATATCCTAGCAAATAATTGTCTACTTTCAACCGAAAATTAGTATGAATAATATATAGGGTATATTTGTCGGAACTATCAACAATCATTACAATTATTTACATTTTTCGTATTCGCTTGACAATCAAATCAATTGAGCCTATACTTGAGTTGAAAGCGCAATTGTGTGTGGTTTATGTTGAGTCACAGGTCTGACTGCGCTTTCGGGAGCATTTTAATTACTATTTTTCAGAGAGGTAACATTTATGACAAAGTTTTCAAAAATCTTTTTCACGACTACGGCCATAGTTCTGCTGGTGCTGATGCTCGGTACCACCGTCATTTCCACAATCATGCTGGTCAATCAGAATAAGCTCAACAAGATTTACAATACCTTTATGGGCAATGTCGAGGATCCCGCACAGGAGGACGATGTTGTGATAGGCCAGCAATACGTGATCAAATCCACACTGCCTATCTCCGAAGCCTACAAGTCGGGCGACAAGTCCAAGCTGGACGACAGAGACAAGGAAACCCTCGACATGGCGACCGCCGTGCTCAAGGAAATCATCAAGGACGACATGTCCGATTACGAAAAGGAAATCGCCGTTTATACCTATCTCACGTCAGGACTTCAGGCGACCACCGGTATCCTCACGGTTATCAATGACAGCAGCAATGACAATGACAATCCTCACGATGTGCTCAAGAATCATTCCGCCGTCTGTGTCGGATATGCGACCACCTTCAGAATGTTCATGCAGATGCTGGACATTGAGTGCATGGTGGTGCACAGCACCGGACTGGGACATTCGTGGGATCTGGTCAAGCTGGACGACGGCTGCTGGTATCACACCGACTGCTACATGGATTCCGGCTCAACCAATTTCAGAAACTTCAATATGAATGATACCGCCTGCCGTCAGAGCCACGAATGGAATACCTCTTTCTTCCCGTCGGCAGCAGGTACGAAGTACAACTACATTCTCTCGGTCACCAAGGAAATCAAGGACATCTACGCCATTCCGAAGTTTATTATGGAAGCGGTCAAGAACAGGGAAACCGCCGTCAGCTGCTCCTTCAAAAACAGGATAACCGCAGAAGACGAAGCTCTCGCAAAGTACATGGTGGAGTCTCTGGACAATTCGATTTCAGGCACTGATAAATTCTACACGCAGTATCAGTGGACAACCAACGATGCGGGAGACTACGTGCTCTGCTATTACTTCTCCTACAATGACAATTCAGCGGATCATCTGACCGAAAAGCAGAGAGAAAAGATTGACAGCAGGATCAGTGACGTGCTGAATCAGTATAAATTCTACGATTCTTTCTACGAATAATTCACATGATGACAAGGAGTTCGATTTCTTATGACTTCCATTAAAAAAACCGTGGCAGTTGTTCTTTCGGTATTCATTCTCTGTGGATGGCTCACCGCCTGCGGAGACGAGGTCGAGGAAGTGAGCATGTACGATCTCAACCACGCCATGCTCGAGGCCGCCGGAAATCCCGAGGATATGAAATACGCCAGCAGCGCGGACGCCAATCCCCAGGATCTGCTTGCGCATGTTTCCAATATCGACTACGGCAAGGTCAAAGGGTTCTTTATCTCCTACGCTGCCGACGGCAGTGTCAACGCCGACGAGATCGTTGTTATTCAGGTCAAAAAGAAGGCCGATCTCAATGAGGCGGCCGCTTCACTGAGGATTCATCTCGATACACGCAAGACACTTTACGCCACCTACGCAAAAGAACAGATGCCCAAACTTGAAAAAGCAAGGGTTTTCACCAGGGAGAGCCTGGCGGTGCTGATTGTCTGCGATAAGCCGGATCAGGTGGAAAACGCATTTCATCAGTTTTTGAACAAATAAAACAGGAGGGTCTGCACAATGGTATTCAGCAGTGCGGTTTTTCTGCTGGTATTTCTGCCTGTGGTGCTGCTCACCTACTATGCGGTCCCCGACTGCGTGAGAAATCCGATACTCCTTGTCTTCAGCCTGATTTTCTACGGCTGGGGCGAACCGGTCTACATACTGATCATGCTGTTTTCGACGGTGTTCGATTACAGCAACGGCCTTATGCTGGAGTGGCTCGATCGCAAGGGCAAACCCGACCGGCGAAAGTGGATTCTGGTGCTTTCGCTGGCCGGCAATCTCGGTATGCTTGGCTTTTTCAAGTATACCGATTTTCTCATTAGCAGCGTTAACGCACTGACAGGGCAGGGATTGGATCTGCTCGGCATTGCTCTGCCGATAGGCATATCGTTTTATACGTTTCAGACGCTGTCCTATACCATCGACGTCTACAGGCGCGAGATAAAGGCGCAGCACAATATTCTGGATTTCGGCATGTACATCTGCATGTTCCCGCAGCTCATTGCCGGCCCGATTGTCAAATACCGCGATATTCAGAAGCAGATCAGAAACAGGCGGCTCGGTTCCGAACGCATCTGCTCCGGAATATTCCGCTTCACCCTGGGCCTCAGCAAGAAAGTGCTGCTCGCCAATTCGCTGGGAATGATCTGGGACGAGATTTCCTCGCAGAACGGCACAACCTCTGCCCTGACTTCGATCATCGGAGCGGCGGCCTATATGCTTCAGATTTACTTTGATTTCTCGGGTTATTCGGATATGGCGATAGGCATCGGCAGGATGCTGGGCTTTGATTTCCTGGAAAATTTCAATTACCCCTATGAGTCAAAGAGCGTCACGGAGTTCTGGCGCAGATGGCACATTTCACTCGGCTCATGGTTCAGGGAATATCTTTACATTCCGCTTGGCGGTAACCGCAAGGGACTGCCGAGACAGATGGTCAATCTGTTTATCGTATGGACACTCACAGGATTGTGGCACGGCGCAGGCTGGAATTTCGTCGTCTGGGGATTGTATTTCTTTGTGCTGCTGGCGGCGGAAAAGCTCTTTCTGCTTAAGCGGCTTAAAAAGGCTCCGGCATTTGTCGGACGGATTTACACCCTGCTTGCGGTGCTGGTTTCCTGGGTAGTATTTGCCTGCGATGATATCGGCGCGGCCGGAAGGTACCTGCTCTCGATGCTGGGCGCCAACGGATTGGCCGACGCCGCTTCGGTTTATTATCTCAGGGAAAATCTGATTATTCTCGTGGCCGGCGCGTTGCTATCGGTGAGCTTTATCAGACGGCAGCTCTCCAGGGAAATCCGCTTGCTCCCGAAGGAGGGCGTGCGCTTCGGCATCAAGGCGGCCGTTGCGGGCGTGCTGTACATCGCCTCACTCCTCATGGTAATAGGAAGCACATACAATCCATTTTTGTATTTCAGGTTTTGATTATGAAGAAATTGATCAACAGAATAAATCCGGGAATCATCTGCATTGCGTTATTCATCGGCTTTCCGCTGATACTGACGGAAGTGATCCTGTTTAGCGCGGACAGGTCATTCTCGGAAAACGAAAACAGAACGCTCACAACGGCGGCCGATGTCGAATTCGATATATTCGGCGGAAAATTTCAGGACGGACTGGAAAATTACCTTTCCGACCAGTTCCCGATGAGGGATGAGCTGAAAGGCGCCGAGACCAATTTCAAGCTGAGATTCGGCTCAGGCAGCATAGGCGGCGCATATATAGGCGACGGCCACAGACTTTTCCAGAGAATTCCCGACAGCGATGTTGACAGGGATAAGTGCGTCAGATATGCGGAACGTATCAATCGCATTGCGGAAAGCACCGGCATCGAGACATATGTCATGTATGTGCCTTCCGCCGGCATTTCGCTGAAAAGCAGTATGCCGTACGGTGCGCCGATGTATGATTATGACAGTCTGTATGATTCGCTCACCCGCAAGCTGAAATCGGTTCATATGATTGACCTGCGGCGTGCGCTCGCCAATCAGCCGGAGTATTATTACTCAACCGATCACCATTGGACAGCGGCCGGTGCCGCCCAGGCCTATTATGAATGGCGGGTGGCTCACGGCAGAGAGATTTCCGACAAGGACAGTCCCGAAATTTTCACCGCAAGCCGGCAGTTCCGTGGCACACTGTGGTCGAGAGTGCCGAGCGAATCGATCCCGTACGAATTACTGCAGGCGCCAAAGATTCCCGAAGGACTCCAGGTGGAGGCCGACGGACGTGAGATTGAACTCTACGATTATTCCGCGCTGAAAACCAAGGACAAATACAATTTCTTTGAGGGCGGCAACCACGGCATCCTGACAGTGACCAATCCGGAAGTCAAAAAAGGGACAACGCTCCTGATTCTCAAGGATTCGTTTGCCAACAGCTTCCTTCCGTGCATTGTCAATGACTACGCAAAAATCATCATGGTCGATGAGCGATATGCGTTTATCGACGTGGCGCAGTTGGCGACCGACTGCCACGCAGATGAAATTGCCGTGATCAGGGAGATTATTTCGGCAGGCTGATGGGTCAGCCAAATAAAAAAACGCTTAACATTCACAGCATTGCCGCTGTGGAGTTAAGCGTTTTTTGATGATGGATCAGGCCGGTCTCAGAATATCAGAATATAAGGATTCTTTGTCCGGTCCAGCCTTTTTAGAATCGACTTCATGCTGTCACGGTCAACCGCAACGCATCCGACCGTGGCATTGGTGCCGCAGTGAAGGAATATGGCGGAGCCTTTGCCGGGAACCGTCGGGTTCTGATTGTAGCCGATAACAACGGCGTATTCGTACTGCCTGCTGTATTTTGAGAGCTTTTCGGCGCTGTTCCAGTCGGCGTCGGTATTGCCTTCCACCCATTGGTTGTATTTCTTGGAATCGGGATCGTCCACCCAATAGGATTTTTTTGTTATCTGCCGGTATTTCATTGAGGTATCGGGTGATGAATGTGTGCCGAATGCCAATGTCAACGGGAATAATCCGGCCGGAGTAGTCTTGTCGCCTTCCGATTTGTCGCGGGAAATACCGTTCTTTCCCACAAATCCCTGGAAGGAAAAGCCCTTAACGCTGCGCCAGACCTCGTTGCTTTGCTTTTCGCACAGCACGACTTCGGCACGGCTGCCGGAGGTGCCGTGCACCAGAATAATCTGCTCTGTTTCGAGCGATGCAATGTCCGCTCCGCAGGCCTCAAGTCCCTTGGTCAGCAGCCTGCTTTCGGAACGCTGCGCCGGCGCCGTACTGCTCTGCTTTTCGTCCGGCGGCGCAGCCTGAGAGGCTTCGGTGCTTTCGGATTTTCCGGTGCTTTCGGGATTTTCGGGTTCCTGTACGTCCGATACTTCCTCCATGTCAGAGCGAGAGGGAGTGGCTGCCGGGGGCTGACTTCGCCGGGAGTAAAGTGAGGTGATGAAGATGGCGGAGGTTATAAGCAGTGCGGCAGCCGGAATCAGAAAAATCCACTGTGATGCGGTTAATGTCTTGTTTTTCATGTGATGTCTCATCCGGGATGGTTTAATAGATTTCTATTTGCGGGTGCTTGTCGGAATCCAGGTACTTCAGAAGGGTCTTCATGTCCTCGGCGGAAATTCTGATATCTCCGTAGCCGGGTTCCATTTTGCCTTTCGGGCCGACACCTTCGATGAATATGGCCGATCCTCTGCTGGGTTCCGCGCTGTTTTTGGACAGACAGTCGCCGTTGAAATTGAAAGCGATGCGATACGTCACCTTGTTCTTCTGGAATTTTTTGAGCATCGGCTCGCTGCTGGACCAGTCCTTATGCTTTGACTTGGAGCTTTGCCATGTGTTGTAATACGCCGATGTGGGATCATCCACCCAAACGGTGTTTTTGGTCGGCTTTTTAAATGTCAGATGGGTGTCCGGTTTTGAGGGGCCGAACACGAAGGCGAGGTCAAACGTGCCTGTGGGCGTGCATTTGTCGCCTTCAATCTTGTAGGCTGTTGCGCCGTTTTTGCCGATGCAGGCGTCGGTGCTGATGATTTCCTTCCACTTTCCGGCCTTTTCGTCAAATACCTCAAAGGTGAACTTGGCTTTGTTGCCGCTGGTATTGACATAAATAATCTGGGAATTGAAGGGAATCTCAACGTCATCGGCGATTTCTTCCTGAGAGGAAACCTCCTGGGGTTTGTTTTCTTCGGAAAATACCTCTTCCGAAGAAACATCCTGAGAGGACACGTATTCCGGCTCCTGTCCGGATTCGGCAGATGTATCGTCTATCATGATTTCGGAAGCGGCCGAGGAAGTATCGTCGCCCGAACTGAAGATAGAGTCACGGTTGAAATAGACCACACTGCCGCCGCCGACCAGCGCCAGTACGAGAATGCATACGATAATCAGTGCGATGAGGCCGCCCTTTGATTTGCGTTTTTTGTCCTGTCCGGCGGGAGAATGGCCGTAATATCCCGGCGGGTAAGCATTGGCGCCTGCGCCGGAGGGAGTATTCCTGACGGAAGGCGGAGCAGGCGGAACGAATCCGCCGTGCGGTGAGGAATAAGTGCCGTCCGAGGGCGTGCCGCAATTCTGACAGAATTTGTCTCCGGGATTAAGTACGGCGCCGCACTTGGGACAAGTGTCGGTCTGTTCCGTGAGAAGGGAGGTCCCCTCCTCCGTGTATTCCTGTGAATTCTCCCCGGCAACCGGCGTGCCGCATACCTGGCAGAACTGATTGCCCTGCGCCAGCACCGAGCCGCATTTGAGACAGGTTGAGGGAGTGTCGTCAAGCGCTGTGGTTCCGGACGGATTGATTCCTTTGGCAACCGGTGTGCCGCACACCTGACAGAACTGATTGCCCTGCGCCAGCACCGAGCCGCATTTGATACAGGTTGAGGAAGTGCCGTCAAGCGCTGTGGTTCCGGACGGAGTGATTTCTTCGGGTGCCGGCGTGCCGCACATCTGACAGAATTTTTCGCCCGGCATTATCACCGATTGGCATTTGACGCAGAGACAAGTACCGTCTGCGAGACGGGTGGTTCCGGCAGGATTGATTCCCTCGGAGACCGGCGTGCCGCACGTCTGGCAGAATTTATCACCCGGTTCCAGCAATCCGCCGCATTGGAAGCAGGTTAACGGCGCATCCTCCAGCAAGGAAGTGCCTACTCTGAAATGATCCTCAGAGGTGGAAATGCCGCACACCTGACAGAATTTGTCGCCCGGTTCCAGCACTGCGCCGCAATTCTGGCAGGTTTCCGGCTTTTTGGACAGATTCACTTTGGCGCTTTCCGGTGATTGGGGAATATCGGTGTTCTGTGCCGCATCGTCTGCCGGAGCGGTCTGGTCATTGGCAGTCTGCTTTTTGCTGAGACTGACTTTGGACTGCTCGTCAATCCTGGTTCCGCAATTGATGCAGAAGTTTTCGGAGTCATTTAATTCGGCCCCGCAGTTTTTACATTTCAAGGCGTTTCCCTCCATAAATAATATTTCTGAATGCCGTGTGGGGTATGGTCCTCAAACGGCGTTAATTCCGTTGAATCAAGCTCAATCATATGCCGTGAAGCCAGGCGGCGTGTTAATGGAATCCATCGAACGCGGTACCTGTTTTTCTGCTTGTGTTGATTCAAAATCAAATACGGTAACAGGACTTTTTGCGCTCATGACTATCCAATTTCATACTACATTATACATTATCACTAAACGATTGTCAATGGAGAATATGGTTGATAAGTCAAATCGCATCATCAATGACAAACGCCGCACCGGTCTGCCTGTCTGCAAAGCAAGAAGCTGATCGGTACGGCGTTAAGAATTCAATTGATCACAATTGCCGGGTCAGCCGTTCAAAGGCATTACCACAGCGCAAAGTTGACTCCGTAGAAGTTTCTGAGCACCCATTCATCGTTCTCCAGAACATACACCGGCATGAGGGTTCCGGTTCTGGTGAGAGGCTGATCGTTGGTCACCAGGGTGCCGTCCTTTGATTTGATGGTTCTGAAGGTGTAAGTGACGGATGTCTCGCACACAAAGGCGGTTGTCGGGGCGATTTTGTCGATTTTATGGCTTGTCTGATCCTTGATGGAAGTGATCTTGAAGTCGGTGGCGCCGGTGCCGTTGCTGCGTCTGAATTTCTCGCAGACGGACTTATAGTATTCCTCAAGGTCTTTGAGGAATTTTTCCTCGGAGGTCATTTTGATATTCAGCTCGTTAAATGCCTTGCCTTCGTAAGCGCCCTTCAAGAATTCCTTGGTCAGCTGCTCCGATCTGTCTTTCAGTTTCTGAGCCACATCGTCATTGAGTTCCAGTTCCTTGACGGTCAGCTCGTTGCTGCCAAAGCTCAGATCAAAATCAGGCTCAAAGGGTTTGCACTCCGCATGAGTAATCGTGACCTTATGAACGCCTTTGAAGATGGAGTCTATCTCGTAAGTATCCATAAAATCTTCTTTGGTGTGTTTGGCAAAAGGCTTGATGTCGGTTCCGTCGATTTCAACGCCGGATTGAGTTATCACGCTGATTTTGCAGCTTGTGATCATATCACGGGCGTCCACTTTGTAGTTCGGGAAAAACAGCCATTTATTCCCGGGCTTCTTCAGGACAGTGATAATCATGGTTTCGGGTTCCGTGCTTCCTTTTTCATAATAGGTCACGGTGAATTTTAATGCGCCGTCCTCCGATTGAGTGCTGTCCTTCAGATTGGGATTGACGGATTGGAATTCCTCCACACTGAAATCGTTGACATCAGAGTAATCCAGATTCAGGCTCTTCCTTGCGGCAATGAAGTGTTTGCGTGTAAGCATTTCTCCGCCGTTCAGGTCAAGGTCGTTGTACATGGCCGACCAGTCGGCATTTTTCAGCGCCTTGAAGTGTTCCTTGGCAATGTGTTTGGGACTGGTAATGATGGCCAGGTAAACGGCAATGGCGACGACACCGACAATGGCCAGAATGATGATGGCAAGCGGCTTTTTCCCTTTGGGAGATGAACTGCCCGATCCGGACGGTTTCTGATCTGATTGACTGCTCATGGTGTTTATGCTCCTTTTTCCAAAAAAATATACAAGCACGTAAGGGAGTGAATTGGATTCATCACACACCCGTGCCTGTATATTATTATACCTAATTTTAACAAAATGTCAATGCCATTGAAGATTCTTTTTAGTGGAATTTATCATAAAACCGCCTTAGTGAAAAAATATTTGAATCTTCTCGGAATGTCACATAAAGGCATTCACCGTCAGAGCGGCCACGATCATGCCGGTCAGATCGGCGGTCAGCGCCGCCGGAACAGCGCAGCCGGTTTTCTTC
The DNA here is from genome assembly GCA_946185345.1 of uncultured Clostridia bacterium. GTDB lineage: Bacteria > Bacillota > Clostridia > Oscillospirales > Acutalibacteraceae > RUG762. The sequence goes on along the minus strand of CAMHJC010000038.1, from coordinate 10,182 downwards.
AGGCCGATGCTTCCGAAATAGACGGTGAGGGTGTAAAAGGTCGTTTCTGTTGAACCCATCATCACGGAAGCCGCTTTTCCTGTTGTGCTGTCCGGGCCGAAGGATTCAAATATGCTTTGCAGCACGGCGATGGCGCCGCTGCCGGATACGGGTCTGATGAGCATGAGCGGAACCGTACCCGGCGGAATATGAACCGCCGCAATGACCGGCGCGGCGGCCTGACCGAGGGCTTCAATGGCGCCGGAAGCCCTCAGCATGGAAACGCACAGCGTCAGCGCCGTCAGCACGGGCATGATTCTGAAGGCGGTGTTGAGTCCTTCACGCGCGCCTTCGGTGAAGGCGCCGAATACATCGACCCTTCTGATAAGTCCGAAAAGGATGATTCCGGCCGCGCACGCTATTACAATATAATTCCCCAGATGTGATCGTCTCCTTTCCCGACCGACAGGCGGTCTTAATTCCGGCGCAAACGGGATGGGCCGCTTCCCTGCAGCGCCCTGCACATCAGCATGCCTGCCGCAAGTGCGCAGAAGGAAGTAATCCACACACAGGTCATGATTCCGGCGGGATCCTGTGAACCGGCCGAGCTTCTGAGCGTCATGACGGTGCTTGGAATCAGCTGCACCGATGCGGTGTTGAGGACGGCGAATGTCACCATTTCCGGACTCGGGCCGCCCTTCGGATGTCTGTTTTGCTGCGCCATGGCACGCATCGCCATTATGCCGGGAGGAGTTGCGGCGTTGCCAAGGCCCAGGAAATTGGCCGCCACATTCATGCAGACGTATTTTTCGGCGGCGCTTCCCTTTTCAAGTCCCGGCATCAGCAGGCGCAGCAGCGGCCTGAACCAGCGTGTGAATGTGTCGGTGATGCCGGATTTCTCGGCAACGGACATGATGCCGCTCCACAGCGCCATGGCTCCGGTGACGGTCATCATCAGTTCCACTGTGCTGATGCCGCTTTGCAGAATGGCGGAGGAAACGTCTGCCGTGCTTCCGGCGGCAAAACTCCAGACCGCGGCGGTCAGGATCATTCCGGCAAAAATGTAATTCATCATATCATTCACCACCTTGAGGAAGAATCCGCGCGGCGGCTCGTATCAAAAGCCGGGAACCCGGACAGACTCCGAAAAGTTTGAAATTTTTTATGCTAAATTGATTTACTTATATCTATGAATGTGCTATTATTAATTATGCTACATCAAACAGGAAAGGAAGATTTTTTTGCCGGATTTTTCCGAGAGATTCCGCAGGAAGGACAATGTCGGCGATCAGGGCTTCAATGACGGCTTCAGCGATGACTTTGATGACGGCTTCAATGACAGTTACGGAGAGTCTGCCAATGAGACGAATGACGGCTTCTCTGATTATACAGATGAAAACGGCGGCTACGGCAGCGTGAGCGGAGAGGACGGACAGCAGACGGCCGAAGCGGCCTCGGGCAAAGCCTCGGAAAGAGAGCCGGATTTTCGCAAAAGCTTCGCTGCGCTGTTCGGGGCGATAGCCGACCGTTTCAGCGGCAAAAACAGAAAGATCCGCTCCGCCGGAGTGGACAGCTCGGACGCTTCTTTTGCGGAAGAATTCGACAGCTCGCTGGACGAAGGCTTTGCCGTTCCGGAGGATGACCTCTCCGTCCGTCAGACGGAGGCGTCCGACCGGGCCGAAGAGGCTCCCGAAAGGACGGGACAGGCCGAATATGCCGGATACGGACAGCCGCAGGACCGTTCCGGAGCGTATGACGGGCGTCAGTCGGATGCGGAAATGACGTTTGCGGGTTACGCCGGCGGTTTCGGAAATCCGCCTTATAGCCGTCAGACGGATAACCGGGATGAACATTCAGTCAATGGCCGCCGGGAGGACACCGGCGGCTATCCGTGGGATGATTCCGGGAATGACTCTGCATATTCGGATCGTGATATGCCGGATGAGGATGATTCCGAGCAGTCCTCCGGCGGCGAAGGCGGCAGCCGCTCCGCTCCGGAAGAAGGCGGACCCGAAATGCAGACGGAGGGACTGCTTGCGGCGATTATGGCGTCGTGGGCGAAATTCCGCAGGCGGCTGCCGAGCTTCCGGCCGAAGGTGTATTCGATTCCGGAGCCTGAATACACCCCGGAGCAGGACGGCATTGAGACGCCTTCGCTCGCAAGGGATATCAGGAGGATTCTGGAGGAGCAGAACAAGCCGGGCGAAACCGAACAGGCATACGATCAGATGCGCAGCTATATCCGGTCGGTCAGCACCGATGCCAGACTCCGGCCGGAGGACATCAGGCAGCCGGAAAATATAGATCAGGTGCGTGAAGCGGAAAACGAGCTTTTCGACCTTATCAACATGATAGACAATACCAACGAACAGCAGCGCAGCAGGATCGGCGTTTACGAAAAGCCTCCCGAGGAGGATCCCTATAATTTTCGGGGCATCAATGACAACCGGTATCTTTACACCGATATGGAAGCGTATTCGTTTGACATGAAGCCGTCATACGGCTTTGAGTGTGAGGAAAAAATAGATCCCGGCAGGAAAGCGGCGGAAATGGAATACAACCGCATTTATGCCCCGATGACGGATCAGCCGCCCGAACCTGCCGATTTTCCGGCATCAGGCGGAACGCAGGAGAGCTTTGAGGACGGCTTTGACGACGACCTTGATTTTGGTGACGATGCCGATGACACTTCCCGTGAAGGAACGGTTCGGGAAGCCGCCGGCCGTCCGGGCGGCGTTCCCGATATTCCCGATATCGGCGGCGATGACGGATTGAACGATGACTTTGACGACGGATTTGACGGTAACCTTAACGATGACTTTGACGATGATTTTGACAAAAATTTTGATCGGAGCTTCCATTACGGCTCTCATCCGTCGTACAATGGCTATGACGACGGATTCGACGACGGATTCGACGACGGATTTGACGACGGATTTGACGACGATCTCTCCGGTGAACCGGTCAGAAGAGGCAGCCGTGCCAAAGGCAGACCGTATGAAAATCCCGACAGAAACGCCGCCGTGGAGGAAGGATTTGTCGATTACCGCTCCAAGAGGAAGGCGGAGAGAGAAACTTCGGGCCGCCGGGGCAGAAGATAAGCCGATAAAAAAATGTGGATTATCGGTAAATTTTTAAATTCATTTGCAAAATAGCCTTGAAGAGAAGCGCATTTTGTGTTATTATCTATTTGTATATCATGCGCAGAAGGTCTCGCAAAATCTATTACTGAGGAATGGTTGATATTGAAAGGCAACAGACAGATAGGTCTTGACGGCAGAATATTTATCAATGACTGCCTGAGTGACGGAATATTTTTTGTTTACAGCATTATACTCAGCGGAATACTCGGAGCCGTGGGCGACATCATGAAGCTGATAGGCAAGAGCAGTGTGGCAATGAATCCTCTGACCAACGGTCTGATTATCATGGATCTGGCCTGCTGTCTCGGTCTGGTGCTGGTGTCGTATTATGTGTACTTTATGAACTGCGGTGAGAATATGCCGCAGCTCGGCGTCAAACCGCTGATTTATCTGGAATATACCAGGCTGGGGTATTACGGACTGCTCATCTATGATGTACTCTACCGTTTTTGCGATCAGCTGATTCATGGCGGCAGATATCCCATTGCGATGATGGTTTTCTATTTTGTATATCTGGGCTGGCTGATCACATGCGCCTTTGCGGCCATGTTTATTCTCACAGTGCTCAATCAGAATATGATACGCCGCAGCTATTCGGATTCCTTCAGGCTGCTGGCGCTTATCGGACTCTGCGTCAACATTGCGCTGCCGCTGGTTTTCTTTGTGACCAAGTTCTGGGTGAAGCACGGCGGAGACGGATTTTACAGCTCGGGTCTGTGTGACTTTATCAGACTGGGCATTGCGCCGATATTCTACGCCGCACTGTGGTTTTTGTTCCTGAATGCCATTGATCAGGTGAACAGAGTGTTTGCGGAAGTGGACAACGCCATCAGGGACAAGAATTACCGCATCGAATTTGAAGAGGAAAACGGCAGAAAGTCACGCAAATCCAAGTCGGTCAAAGAAGCAAAAGCCGGCAAATCGGACAAAAAGAAAAAGAAATCCAGGAAAAAGGGGTCGGATGCCGATGATTCCGAGCGCGGCCTGGTGACCGAACAATCACAGCCCGAAGGCCTTGAAGGCATTGATCCTTCCATCGCGTTTGAGACCGGGCTGAATTCCGACGTCGAGACCGCTCCTGAGAGCGATGCCGCCGATACCGATGATGCGCCGCAGGACGCCCAGGCTTCCGAGGACAACGGTACGGAGGAAGAAATCGGCGGCGTGGTAGACATCAACGCCTTCTTTGAGGCCGCCGCGAAAAGCGATGAGCCGGAGAACCAGCCTGAGAATCAACCTGAGAATCAGCCGTCGTCTGATGAACCGCCGGCTCCCGAAGAAAGCGACCAACCATAATTTTTTAATGTAAAGATACAACGTCAGTTATTTGGTGAATTAGTGATTGAGTGACAGAATGGATCAGGATTTCGGGCATGAATCACTTTGAGATTTTTTTCAAATCCGCTCAATAATCTGACGTTGTTTTTCTGTAATAACTGGAGGCTGTTAAATTGGAAAACAATTACAGCAATATTATAGCACCTTCCGACGGTGTGCGCAGATTTCTCTGCAAGACGTCCGTTCTGATGGTGAGCCTGTTTTCGGTGGTGTACTGCGTGTTCGCCTTCCGCATGAACATGCTCGAGGCGGGAACGCTCGGAGGTACGCTGCGCAGCAGAATGCTGTACGCCGCTTATATCATGCTTCCGCTGGGACTGATCACATCGGCCGTATTTGCCAGAATCAGGGCGATGGGGCTTGCCTTCAGCATGATCAGCCTGCTGGTGGCGACGGCGGCTGCGCTGATGCTGCTGCTCAATTCCCTGGCTTCCTTGATGCGTGAAGGCAGACTGCTGGGAGTGTCGGGCAGTCTGCTTGAATTCCTTACCTTTGCGGCTTTTTTTGCGCTGCTTGTCAATCTGGTCATGTCCTGCATGGATTTTAAGCTCCTGCCGGTCATTGGCGTCATCGGCTCGGTTGCGGGAGTGTGCGCCTTGACAGTGACTTCCGTGCGCACCATGCTCTCCTTCAGTGCGCTGAGCTTTGCGTGGAAATCCGAATTCCAATGGAAAAACATCGGAGAGCTGATTGATACCGACAAACTCCGCTATCACGCTGCGTGGATATTCAGGAGTATTCCTCACGGCAATGCCAAGGCGATGCAGGCCATGTTTGACATGAGATTATATGAAAGAATCTCGGCATGTCTGTTTTATGCGATGCTGATAATGATTTTCCTCAAATTCCACAAGGAAATGAAGGCCTTTAACAAGCTGCTTGTCCACGCCAGCGAATATGTCGATATTCCCACAGCGAGAATATATCAGACAATATTCGGCTCGGGCGCACGCAATGACGGAGAACCGGTCGTAAAAAAACCGAAGCGCGCAGGCGGTTCGCTCAGGAGAAGGCTTCGTGAGCTGAACCAGATGGTACGGGCAAAGGAACAGGGCGAAGACATTACCGATCTTGCGGACAGTTATGACGCCGAGAGAGAGGAAGACAATAGGGAAGATGAATTCTGGGGCGAAAACGGTGAGGAAGAGGAACGCCGGAGCGCCCCGACAGATGAAGAACTTACCGAGGAAGAGCGATACATTATGGAAATGCGCCGCCGCAGAGGACGTCCGTCGTCAAACGGCGATGAACGCCCGGAGCGGCGCAGACGTGACGAATTCGGAAACGAACGCCCGGAACGGCGCAGGCGTGACGAATTCGGAAACGAACGCCCGGAGCGGCGCAGGCGTGACGAATTCGGAAACGAACGCCCGGAGCGGCGCAGACGTGACGAATTCGGAAACGAACGCCCGGAGCGGCGCAGACGTGACGAATTCGGAAACGAACGCCCGGAGCGGCGCAGGCGTGACGAATTCGGAAACGAACGCCCGGAGCGGCGCAGGCGTGACGAATTCGGTGACGAACGCCGGAATCCGCGCCGTCAGCCCGAAAGAGAGCTGACCGATCAGGAGAAATACCTGATGGAGGAACGCCGCAGGAGACAGCAGAAAATGCAGCCGGACGGCGCCGGCAACAGGCAGCGCCGATCAGGAGAGAGAGAATACGACCGCTACGGAGAATCCGGGGAAAAACGCCGGAGATACGATGAATTCCATCAATGATTTTTGTCAAATGAAAAGGAAATTGGTGCTTTTTCACTGAGTTGAAATTTATTGAAAAAAACGGTTGAAATAATCGCGGTGATGTGATAAAATATTGAGAGTAAAAAGCATTTTAGGAAAGGTATGATGTTTTATGAACACTACTTTTGCAGAAAAGTCCAGAAATGGCGAAACGCAAGATAAGAAGTACAACCTTGACAACATAAACAGTGCAGATCAAAGAAAGGAAGAAGGCAACGATAAACGCAGCCTGCTCGTCATGACAGCGATTTCCGCCATGGTGGTTCTGATAGCGGTAGTGATGATTTTCCTGTTTATCAGGAATAATCCCGAGCTGGTTCACGCCAACGATCAGACCACACAGGTGAGTGAGAACAAAGGTTATGTCAATCCCGATTCCATTCAGCAGCTTGAGGAGGATTCGTCCAACATTACGCTTCAGCCTGCTCCCAATTCCACTCCGTTCATTATCTGCGGAGGAGTATTCATGGCTGTTATCGCAGCGTCCTATGTTTATGTAAAGATTTCCGAGCACAAAGAAGACAACTGAGTCCCTAAAGAAAATCGCACTGCAAAGATTTCGATCCTGTTAAATCCATGCAGTGCGTTTTTATTATCATTTTGAAGAAAGAGATTCGGAAGGATTGTCCGGCAGATCCAGCGCCGAGATCAGCGCCTGCCGGGTGAGTTCCCTCATGTCGCTGAGTTCACTCAGCTGACCGCACAATACTCTCAGCTTTGAGGCGCCTTTGATGCCGCGCATGTACCAGGCGGTATGTTTGCGGGCTTCTCTCATGCCGACTTTTTCGCCCTTGTACTGACAGAGCCTTTCGATGTGGCGGTTCATTACGGCCATCCGCTCATACAGACCGGGCGGCGATACCGGCCTTTCCAGATCGTACTGTGAATTGATCTCCCGGAAAATCCACGGGTTGCCGAGCGCTCCTCTGCCGACCATGATCAGATCGCAGCCGGTTTTTTCCAGCATCATCATGGCGTCCTTGGCGGAGTAGATATCCCCGTTGCCGATGACCGGCACGGAAACGGCGTTTTTCACGGCGGCAATGATATCCCAGTCCGCCGGCGGAGCGTACATCTGTTCACGGGTGCGGCCGTGAACCGCAATCATCTGAGCGCCGCCCGATTCGCAGGCTTTGGCGACCTCAACGGCGTTGACGCTGGAATGATCCCATCCTTTGCGTATTTTGACGGTAACGGGAATGTCCACCGCACCGGCTACGGCTTCCACGATCCTGCCGCAGAGCGGAGGATCCTTCATCAGTGCGCTGCCGCTGTGATTGCCCGCAATCTTCGGCGCCGGGCAGCCCATATTGATATCAATGGCGGCAGGCGAGGAATATTCCACGGCGATTTTGGCCGCCTGCGCCATAATTTCCGGTTCGTAGCCGAAAAGCTGAATCGCCATCGGGCGCTCGTCCTGTGATATGGCAAGCAGCTCGGCGGTCTTGCGGTCACTCATGATCAGCCCTTTTGCGCTGACCATTTCACTGACGCAGTAGGCGGCGCCGAATCCCATGCAAAGTTCCCGGAAGGCACGGTCGGTGACGCCTGCCATAGGCGCAAGCACTGCCTTGCCGATTATTTCGGTGTTTCCCAGTTTCATAATTCTATAACAGTCCTTGGAGTGATTATTTTTGAAAACGATGGTTATTTCAGATCTTGACGGAACGCTGCTCAATTCAGACGTCCGCCTGTCCGAATTCACCGTTACAGCATTGAATTCCCTGATTGACAGGGGAGTGAATTTTACCTATGCCACCGCCCGTTCGCTCAATTCGGCCATGAAGCTGACAAAGGAGCTTGCGCTTACGCTGCCTGTCATCACCTATAACGGAGCCTGCATCAAAAGCCCGTCGACAGGCGAAATTATCGAGATTCAGGGCCTTGATGGGACGCAGGTGGAGCTGATAAGGGAGACGCTTGACAAATTCGGCGTGAGTCCCCTGGTTTACACATACCTTGACGGCGAGGAAAAGGTGCTGTGGCAGAGAGGCACCGAGAGCGCCGGAATGCAGCTTTATCTCGAATCACGGAGAGAGGATGAGAGAATGCTGCCTGTCGACAGCTTTGACGATCTTTTTTGCGGAGAAATTTTTTATGTGACCTGCATCGAGGACACTGACGAACTGCTTGCGCCTCTCCGGGTCGATCTGACGGCGGATGATTCGCTCAACTGCCTGCTGCAGGAGGATATTTACGGCCCGAAATACTACTGGCTTGAGATAATGGACTACCGTGTGAGCAAGGCGCACGCACTGGACACCATCAAGAAGCTGACCGGCATGGAGCGCATTGTCTCCTTCGGCGATTCGATCAACGACGTGCCGCTTTTTGAAGTATCCGATGAATGTTACGCCGTAGAGAATGCCTCACCGCAGCTCAAAAAGGTGGCGGATGACATCATAGAATCCAACGATGACGACGGCGTGGCCAGATGGCTGCTGGAAAATTACAACCGCCTGGCGTAATTAATCCTCAGAGGAATCCGACAGGGCGAGCCGGACGATTTTTTCCGCCGAATGTCCGTCGCAACCGCCGCAGAGCAGTTCACGCACGAGTGAAATATCCTCCGGCGACGCCTTTTGGCCGCACACGGCTTCAATCAGCTCGCCCGGATGAGCGAATGAGACATTGGGGAATACCTCGAGGGGATTGACATTGATGCCGCATTCGCTTGAATAACGCTCCGTGTCAGGCACAAAGAAATACACCGGTTTCCCCAGCAATGCCGCTTCGGCGGCGGCTCCGGAATAGTCCGAGATCACTGCGTCGGCCATGATAATCGCCTGTTCGGTGGTGAATTGTCTGTCGCATATCGCTCTGCCGTCTTTTATGACGGTCAGGCTGTCGAGCGGATGCAGCTTGACGACCAGCGAGTAATGATCGTAGTCAAAGCCTTCCGTCAGGCCGTCACAATCAATGGCGTAATCCCGGCGCATGGTTGGCAGATAGACTGCGATCTTTTTCCCTTTTTCTTCGGGGTACACCTCAAAGAAGCGCTCGCGCAGTCCGGCATACTGATCCGCCGATGCCAGCAGCCGGTCGGCCACCGGCGAACCGAGCGGAAGCACTCTGTCCATCGGGGTGTTCATGGCCTCGGCAAAAAACGGGCGCATGTATTCGCTGCCGACGGCTACAAAATCGTATCCGTCATGCATCTGCATAATCCTTGCGATATCGGACGGACTGCCTTCCGGCATGTCCACCGTCTGCCAGCCGAATTTCTTGACGGCTACCATTGAGTGCCATATCTGCACGATGCGCAGCCGCTTCTTGTGGCGCAGTAGGCTGACGGGGATGCAATAGCTTTCGGTAAAGCAGATTCCGGCTCCGGCAAGCGCCTTCATCTGACGCAGCATGAGCAGCACATAGGAAAATCCCATCTGGCTTTTCAGACCCAGCCGGCAGTAGAATTCGCATTTTATGCCCGGCTTTGCTTTTTCAAGCTCCTTCTCAATCAGCAGGAAGTTTTCCGAAGGCGTATCCGACTGCCTGCTGAGAAATACCGCCTTGTCTGTGACGGGCGTCATCAGCTTCATAAAGAAATAAATGAATCGCATGCCGTATTTGAGCAGAATAAAAATGAGTTTTTTCATATTTTTTCAAAGATTCCTCTCGGGTGATATATGAAAAAAGAATAGTAAACAATGAAAAGTGAACAAACGAATAAAACAAACTATTCACTATTCACTGTTCATTATTCACTATTCTCTCAGCCGCTTCGGTTTCTCAAAGCGTGCCTTCTGGTGCCGGTGACCGGGCTTGAACCGGTACGATGTTGCCATCACGGGATTTTAAGTCCCGTGTGTCTGCCAATTCCACCACACCGGCGGATACAGGAATCAATCCGACGGAAACAATTATAGCATACCGGCAGGCTAAAATCAAGTTTTTTTTACATTTTTCATATTATTTTGTTCAGACGGCAGGGTAAAAGCATTTACTTTTATTAGAAGAAGATGTAAAATAGAGGCATGGAT
>CAMHJC010000037.1 GCA_946185345.1 uncultured Clostridia bacterium | reverse complement strand
CTCACGCTCCCGCCAAGGCTCCGCCCTGGACGGGCCAGGAGGGCAGTGGCCCCCCCGGACTCCCATTATTGGCGCTGCGCACTTGCTTTTTTCTTTTTATTATCAATATTTCGTTGACGGAGTAATACGCCCGTCTTTTATCAAATCAAAGGAGCTGACAATGATGGCTAAATTCAATCAGAACAATACAAACAAGACGCTGAATCCCGACGGATTTCCGGCATACCGCATGAATCTGAAGGAAGAACTCGTGACCGCCGTGCTGACCTCGATGTTCGGAGAGCCAAAATTCTACGGCTCCACCGATAACGACATCGTAAGGCTCGCCACGGAATGTGCCTCGGCCGCCCCTGAATTTCTCTGCAAGCTGGCCTGCTACGCCCGCAACGAGGCCAATCTCCGTTCGGTCAGCCATGTGCTGACCTGCGTGATCGCCCGTGAAGCGCATGAATTCACCCGAACAACCGTGAGGAATGTGGTTGTCCGTCCGGACGACATCACCGAAATATTCGCCTGCTACAAGCAGATGTACGGCAAGCCGTTCCCCAATGCGCTCAAGCGTGAAACCGCTCAGGTATTGCAGCGATTTGACGAATACCAGCTCGCCAAATACAACGGCGGCCACAGGTCGGTGACCTTCCGGGACGTGCTGAGAATCACGCACCCGACCCCCAAGGATTCCTCCACAGAAGCCCTTTTCGGCAAAATCCTGAGTGACACCCTCGCCACTCCCTACACATGGGAGACCGAGCTTTCCGCCCGGGGCAACACCCGGGCGGTCTGGAATGAGCTGATCGCTTCGGGCAAGGTCGGCTATATGGCGCTGCTGCGCAACCTTCGCAATATCGTCAAATGCGGCGCCAACCTTGCGCCCGTGCTGGATGCGCTGTCCGATCCCGAAAGGGTAAAGACCAGCCGGCAGCTGCCTTTCCGCTTTTACAGCGCTTATCTGACGCTCTCCTCGGAAGGACTGATGACGGACGAAATTCACCGGGCGCTGGAGAAGGCGCTGACCGCTTCGGTGGAGAATATGGAGCCGATTCCCGGACGCACGCTGATCGCCATTGACGTCTCCGGCTCCATGATGACTGCCGTCTCCCGAAAGAGCATCCTCCGGTGCGCCGACATCGCCGCTCTGCTCGGAGCCATGGCGAGCCGTCTCTGCGAGGATGCGACGGTCTGCTATTTTGACTCTCCCAACCGATGGTCGCTCTTTAACCAAAAGGGCTACCAGGTCAGGCATTACGGCAAATACGACTCCATATTGGAGATATGCCGCGCATCCGTCTTCAGCGGCGGCGGCACCGAGATGGATCTCCCCATGCAATTCGCTCTGGAGGAGGATCCCTCAAGAAGCGTCCGGCCTTTTGACAGGGTGATCTATTTCAGCGACAACGTCTGCAATCAGTCATGGGGCGGACTTCGCAAAACCGTTCAGGGCATGGCTGACAGATACCGCCGCCAGTACAACAGGAATTTCTGGGTGCATGGCGTTGATCTGATGGGCTACGGCACCCAGCAGTTCTGCGGTAAGGGATTCAACCTGATTGCCGGCTGGAGCGAGAGCGTGCTGCCCTTCATCCTTCTGGCCGAAAAGGGCATCGGTTCCCTGGTCGCCGCCATTGAGGCATATTCCGCTCCCTCTCTCTCCCCCGATCAATGACCGGGGAGAAAGAGGGTACCACATTTTTTTCTTCTTTTTCCTCAAAAGACTTGACTTGGCGCTGAAAATGTGCTAAACTAGCTATGTTGCGCAATTGGCGCAGCAAAATCCTTGCTCCGAGAGAAACGGAGCCATATGCCCAGAAGGAGGTGCAGAAAGATGGAAAAAATGAAAGAAGCTTATGAGTCCATCCTTATTGTGTCCTGCAAGAACGGCGATGAAGCCATTGCAGAAGTAGTCGGCAAGTTCAAGACAATGATCGAGTCCGGCGCAACTCTCGACAGCGTTGAGGAATGGGGCAAGCGCAAGCTCGCTTACCTGATCAACAAGGAGTCCGAAGGCTACTATGTACTCTTCAACTTCACCTGTGATGCCGATTTCCCGGCAGAGCTGGACAGAGTTTACAACATTACGGACGGCGTACTTCGTTCACTCATCGTCAAGAGAGTGGAGAAGTCCGAGGCTCCTGCCGCCAACAACGCTCCCGAAGCTGTTGAAGCCGAGGCTGCCGACGCAGAGTAATTGAGAGGTAATCCGCATGCTTAATCGTGTTATTCTGATGGGCAGACTTACTGCCGAGCCCGATTACCGTACCACTCAGACCGGCATTCCGCTTGCCAGATTTACGCTGGCCGTTGACAGGGATTTTTCCGGTCAGGGCGCCGACCGTAAAACCGACTTCCTCGATATTATCACATGGAGAGGCACCGCTGAATTTGTCAGCAAGTACTTCCACAAGGGCCAGCTCGTGGCTGTCCAGGGAAGTATTCAGGTCAGCAGCTACACCGATAAAGAGGGAGCCAAGCGCAGATCATGGGAAATTGTCGCCGATCAGGTCTATTTTGCCGAGAGCAAGAAGGACAGCGGCAGTCAGAACAACTTTGACTTCAGCCGCTATGATCAGTTGACGCCGCCGCCGGCTCAGCCGTCGGCCCAGCCCTACTACAGCGAACCTGCCAGCGCCTATCAGAGAGGCGACGACAGTGAATTCGCTCCCGTGGCTGACGACGATCTTCCGTTCTGACGGATGCATCGTTCCGGCGCCGCAGGTTGTCAATTTGTACAAGGACACAGTATTTTCCGGACGATTGTAAAATAAAAAGAAAAAAGCAAGCGCGCAGCGCCAATAATGGGAGTCCAGGGGGGCCACTGCCCTCCTGGCCCGTCCAGGGCGGAGCCTTGGCGGGGGATGTTGGCAGCAAAGCTGCCAACGAGGGGCAGCGCCCCTCGCCGCAACGCACTGCGATTTGAAACGCACCCGGGCGCAACAAACGGGTTGATGATTAAAATCAGCCTTTGCCCCGAATCGGAGAAAAATCCTTTAAGAGCAAACCTGCCGATTCCCCGAAATGCGCTGCATATCACGTTTTACAACCGGCTGAGTATTATCCAAAAGGAGGATTTATCATGGCTGAAAGACCCGAACGCAGAGGCCGCAAGGGCCGCAAGAAGGTTTGTAATTTCTGCGTGGAAAACATCAAGGAAATTGATTACAAGGACGTCAACAAGCTCAGAAGATACGTTTCTGAGAGAGCCAAGATTCTGCCCCGCAGAGTCACCGGCACATGCGCCTTCCATCAGCGTCAGCTCACAGTGGCCATCAAGCGCGCCCGTCACGTCGCACTTATGCCCTATACCGCTGACTAATGGCTGAAAAGGCTCACGTCCGCACACAGTCGATACTTTTTTGAATCATGACGGCATATAGATGATAGCAATATCGGATATATGCCGTTTTTGTTTTTATTATTAATCCGGCAATAAACTATCTATCAGTTTTTTCAATATTTCGTTGCCGGAGTAATATCTTTTGGAATGAGGTGATGAATTTGCCTGACATTGAAGACCTGCTGCTGCGCCGTTCCTCACGGGGAATGGATAAGCTGCGGCCGCACCTGCCGCCTGATTTCTGCCGGAGAGCCGCCTCCTCCCTGCTCGGTCTGCCACGGGGAAAGGTGCTGATCGCTACGGGATTTTACGTGGGAGGCCACGCCGAAACCGACGGGCCGCCGGGCGTTTATTTTCTGGCCAAGGCGCTGAACGCTCTGGGATTTGACTGCACGGTCATTACCGACCGCTATTGCGGGGGATTTTTCAGTCTGCCTTTCGCCGGGGTCAGGGCAGAATCTGTCGATATTGACCTGTCCGACAGTGAATTAGTTTCACTTCTTGACCGGTACCATCCCTCCGCGCTCATTTCCGTCGAACGGTGCGGCATCAACGCGGAAGGCGATTATGCCAACATGAGGGGCGTGAGCATCGCTTCGCACACCGCTCGGCTGGATGTTCTCTTTGAGGAAGGCCTGCGCCGGGGAATTCCCTCGTTCGGCATCGGCGACGGCGGCAACGAAATCGGCATGGGCTGCCTGCGGGATGTCATTGCGCATGAGCTGAAGCTGATTCCCTGCGTGACAAAGGTGAATTTTCCCATTATCGCCACCGTTTCCAACTGGGGAGCCTACGGGCTGTGCGCCTGTATGCAGCGAAAAACAGGCCTTGCGCTCATGCCTTCGGCGGAGGAAGCGGCCGCCTACCTTTCCCACATCGTCAGTCTCGGAGCGGTGGACGGCACAACGGGACAGAATTCTCTATCGGTGGACGGATTCCCTCCCGAATGTGAGGCCGAAACCGTCATGCTGCTGCGCCAAGCATGCGGGGCGGATGAATTCCCTCAAAAATCCCAGTCAAAGCAATTCCACGGGTAGCACTCCCTGTCGGGCAGCAATTCAAAGCTGACTTCCCGGCCGTCCTCCGGATGAAGGAAGGTCACACGGCAGGACCACAGGGCGATTTCACAGCCGTTGTCACGGCTGCCGTATTTGCCGTCGCCCAGCAGCGGCATTTTGCGGGAGGCAAACTGCACCCGTATCTGATGGGAGCGCCCGGTAAAGAGCCTGACCAGCACCAGCGATTTTCCTTCCGAACTGCCAAGTGTGCGGTAGGCAAGCCGTGCTTCCTTCGTTCCCTTTCGGGGACGTCCGACAACGAAGGACTTGCCGCTTCGGGCATCCTTAAAGAGCATGTCGGTCATTTCTCCCGAAGGCGGCTGCGGCGTTCCCTGAACGGCGGCGACGTATCGCTTGACAAAGGCGCCCCGCTGTATCTGCGCCGAAAGCTCCGCAGCGGCACGCTTCGTCCGGGCAAAGACCATCACGCCGCCCACATTCCGGTCGAGCCGGTGAACCGGGAAGATGTCTCCTCCCGTCTGCGCTTTGAGCAGCGCCGGCATATCCTCCTGCCCGTCGCACTGCGAGAGAATTCCCGCGGGCTTGACGCAGACAATCACGCTTTTGTCCTCGTGAAGTACTTTGATCATGTGGATCATTCAATGATTTCTCCCATCTGATAAAAATGCCATGGCGGATTCCGATTCGGGCGGCAGGTCTTTATCCTGATTCCCGGCTCCTTCGCCACGGCCGCCTGACTGAAAAAAGCCTGCGGAGGGTCGGAATTCCCGATCGAACCGCAGGCTTTTGATTGGATTGTATATTGGCAAACGGATTTACTTCCCGTGACGGACGGTCACGATTACCTTGTTGTCGACAGGTACCTGGCGCACCTTTTTGACGATCTCCACTCGCTTGGCGGAAGGCGCTTCAACGGAAGGCTGCACGGCTTCGGGCCGTACCTGCGGCCGTGCCTGCGGTCTTGCCTGAGGCAGCGCCTGGGGATGCGTGTCAACCGACACGACCGGAATATCGGGAGAATACGTCGGACGCATGCCGGCGTATTCATAGGCCGCCGCATTGGAAGCGTCTATGGTCGGCTGGGACATGGTCATCTGCACGGGCTGTCCGTCCACCGGATAGGAAGGCATCGGCTGAGGCTGAATATACTGCAGCTCCGGCGAATTCATGTCAATGGTCGGCTCGGCGCTGCTGAGCCTGCTGATGTCCACCTGCTCGTAACCGGCGCCGGAATAAGGATTGATGGGCTGCTCCGACACTTCCTTCGCCGTCTCGGCCGTGACCTCTACCTCCTCGGGTTCGTCCTGATAGCCGAAGCCGATGGGATTCTGTCTGGGAGGCTGTGTATACTCAACCGGCGGCACGTAAGGCTGAGCGATGTAGGGATTGAAGACAGCGTGATAGGCCGGCTGCGGCGGCGGTGCGAACTGCTGCTGAAGCGGAACGTAATTCTTCTGCTCGGCGGCATCGTCGGCGGCGTCCAGAATCTTGTTGGCTTCTTTGATGGAGGCGTCGGAGGACTCGAAGTTGCCGGGATAGGTCTTTTTGACCTGCGGCTTGGAATCACGGTGCTCTCCGCCGTTATCGGGACGGGCATGAGCCGCCTCTCCCCTGGCGGAAGAATTCTGCTGGGAAGGAGGATTGCCCTCGATTTCGCCGGAATTCACCTTTTTGGCGGTGTCGGCGATGAATTTGGCGCTGTACGGGCCAAGCACCGGAACGGCGTAGCCTTTGCCGTCGGAATAATCTATCTCGCCGGCACGCATCGAAAGCAGGCGCTCCACTTCGCTCTCGATCGTGGCCTCGGCATTCTTCGGCTTCAGGCCGCTGTCGTGCTTGATGGCCACCAGTTTATGCACCGCACCCGTCAGGGAAGCGTCAATCTTGTCTATCTTGTCCTGGAATTCATCAAAAGCGAGATTCATGTCATCTCTCGCGGCGGTGAGGTCGGCACGGATCATAGCTGCCTCCTGGGCCGCATCTCCCGCAATGCGGATCACATTCTCCTGATTCTCCACCGACTTCTGGAAAAGTCTGTCTGTGGCACGCTTGGTGACCGACATGATGGAGGAAACCGATTTTTCTATCTCGTCAAACTGCCGCTCACGCAGCGTCAGTTCACGGTTGCGCTCCTGCATGGTGTCCAGACGGAGCTGGAGCTGATTCTTTTCCGATGTGGTGGCGTCAACCTTGTTCTGGAGTGCTTCATTGGCTACCTTGGCCGATGACAGGCTGGTTTCCAGCTCCGCCACCTTGCCCGAAATCGAGCTGACCGACTCGGCAAGTGATGCACGATCACGAGAAATGGAGGCGCGTTCCTCTTCCAAAGACCGCCTGGCGTATTCCCAGTCCTTGCGCTCCTCCTTCAGATCCTTGATTTCCTTCTTAAGCTCCTCGTTCTTTTCGACTTCTTCATCGACCTGATTGAGCAGCTTTTCAAATTCCATATCGACGGCGCTGCGGTCGTAGCCTACAAAACGCCTGCGAAATCTGTTACCCGAATAATCCACGACAGTGCATCCCCCTTTCTGAATGGATATGTTATGTTCAATCGTATTGTTGCCTTTACCATGATAAATGCGTAAACTACCGCACCATAATCAATTAGTTTAATTATAACATATAATCTAAAAAATTCAATATTTTTTTCATATTTTTTTAAATTGTTATTTATTGTCATTTTTATCCCTTTGTACGGTGATTTTAAGCCCCTCGACGGCGGTTCTGATCGCCCGGTCGGTGTCGTGCGACTCGGAATGATCCCCCAATCTGTCCCGTCTGATCTGATTCCACACCACATGGAACAACGCCGCCGCACGCACTTCTCTGGCCGCCGCCACCGCAAAGATTGCCGCCGCCTCCATCTCGGAGGCAAGGCAGCCGCCTGCTATCCAGGCGTCCCATTTCCGTAGCAGCTCGACGCCGTTGGGCATGCTCTCCGGCGAATGCTGCCCGTAAAAGGAATCCTTGCTCTGCACGACGCCCGTGTGATACCGCAATCCCAGCGCCTTCGCGCCGTCCGCAAGATCTCTGACAAGCCCGAAGTCCGCAACGGCAGGGAATTCGATGGGGAGATATTCACGGCTGGTGCCTTCCATGCGGATGGCGCCCGTGGCAATCACCACGTCTCCGGCGCAGACCTTCTCATTCATTCCGCCGCAGGTGCCGACCCTCACGAAGGTGTCCACGCCCAGGCGGATCAGCTCCTCCACGGCGATGGAGGCCGAAGGGCCGCCTATTCCGGTGGATGTGACAAGCACTCTCTCCCCGTTCAGATATCCCGACCATGTGCGGAATTCCCTGTTGAAGCCGACTTCCTCCGGCTCGTCGAGATACTGCGCAATCTTCGGCACCCGTCCCGGGTCGCCCGGAAGAATGGCGTATTTCGCCCGAAGGCCGGTCAGCAGACCGATGTGATACATGATTTCTTCATTCATTTTTTCTGTACGCCCTTTCTTATGATTATACTGCCCGTTTACTGCGATTATACCACACACGGCAAATAAAATAAAGGGGAAGAACAGAACCAGATAAAAAAATTTATCCGCAAAAATAAAAAACACCGGCGCAAATCGGTGAAACCTGCGCCGGTGTGAAAAATCCGATAAAATAAGGATGTAAGGCAATTACTTGCGGCCGAAAATGGTCATAATATCAAAGTAATCGTCGTCATTCTTCTCGTTGATGTTGGACTGTGTGCCTGCGAGAGCCTTGGGATTGGTGGTAGGCTGGGGATTCTTTCTGACGGGAGCCTTGGGAGCGGCCGAAGCGGTCTGCTCCTTCTTCTCGGGATCAATGGAGAATCCGGTGGCGATAACGGTGACTCTCATCTCGTCGTCCATGTTCTCATCGAAAGCCGCACCCCAGATGATGGTGGCATCGGGATGAGCCGCCTTGGTGATCATGGTGGAAGCAACATCGACTTCCTCGAGGTTGATGTCGTTGGAAGAAGTGATGTTGATGATGACGCCTCTCGCACCGTTGATGGATGTCTCAAGCAGCGGACTGGAAATGGCGGCATGAGCAGCCATGGAGGCCTTCTCCTTGCCCTGGGCGGAACCGACGCCCATGTGAGCGTAGCCGGCGTCCTTCATAACAGCGGTGACATCGGCAAAGTCGAGGTTGACAAGGCCGGGGCTGTTGATGAGGTCGGAAATGCTCTGAACGCCCTGACGGAGAACGTCATCGGCGATGGTGAAGGCGTTGGCGAGAGTAATCTTCTGCTCGGAGACCAGCTTGAGTCTCTCATTGGGGATCACCACGAGGGAATCGACATGCTCTCTGAGAGCGGCAATGCCTGCCTCGGCCTGTTCCATGCGCTTTCTGCCTTCAAAGGCGAAAGGCTTGGTGACAATACCGACAGTCAGAATACCCATTTCCTTGGCGATCTCGGCGATGACGGGAGCAGCGCCTGTACCTGTGCCGCCGCCCATACCGGCTGTGATGAACACCATGTCGGTGCCTCTGAGTGCCGCCTCAATATCCTCTTTGCTCTCTTCGGCTGCGCGCTGTCCTCTGGCGGGATCGGCGCCTGCGCCCTTGCCCTTGGTGATCTTTTCACCGATCTGTATCTTGTGGGTGGCCTGCGAACGGTGGAGTGCCTGCACATCTGTATTGATAGAAATAAACTCAACGCTGTTGACGCCCATCTGAATCATGCGGTTGACAGCGTTTCCGCCGCCGCCGCCTGCACCGATAACCTTGATCTGAACAACGTTGTTTTCAAAATCCTGGTCGAATTCAAAAGCCATTTTTAGTGTTCCTCCTACATCGGAATTGACGGGTACATATTCTGGCTGCACCCTACTTCCTTCATTCTTTAGTCTTGTGTCCAAATAATACTATAACTCTTTTAAACAAAAATTTCAATATTTTTTTTATTAAAAAACGACACGGTGGGATAAATTTTTTATCCGACTTTGCACGGAATTATATGCAATTTGACAAAAGCAACCCGTATATTCATTTTATTCTTTGTGTCAAACATCAAGCATATTTCCCCGAATACAGCCCTTCCGCTCTATTCGGTCTTTAATCTGCCCTTGTACCAGTCGTATCCTGTCCTGATGAAAATCTCGCCCATATCCAGCATTTTTTTGCAGGTGGAGACGCGCCGCTGCTCCTGAATTTTCTCGAGCGCCTCCGCCGATACCTCATAGGCCGGCAGGAAAAAGGTCCTGTTTTTGGAAAAACATATCTCGCCCATGTCATTCTCGGCGATCTTGCCTTCCTCCACCGCCAACTTATGGACTTCCTTGAAACGGTGCAGAATGGTCTTTTCGTCCTCTGTCTCGCCGAAGATGATGTTCAGCCGCTTGTCGTACTCCGCCTCATAGCCTCTGTCGCTCCAGCCGATGCCGCTGAGCTTCATTTCCACCTTGTCGGCGGCATTGCTGATGGTCACAAAGACATTCAGCCGTCTGAGCGATTCGCCCGTGATATAGCCGTCGGCCGAATCCACCTGAATATTGAGTCCCGTGAGAACAGGCAGTTTTCTGGCTTCCGCCAGTTCGTTGACGCTGCCGAACTGAGGCGTATAGGTCAGCGAACCCGTTACATTCTTCGCCTCGACGGTCTCGAGATTGGTCGCCGTCTCCAGGATCTTGCCCTTGCGGCTGATCACCGACCACTGGCTCTCCGCTCCCTGTATCACTCCGAGCATGTCCGCCTTGGACACCCGAATGATCACCGACGAAGGAAATCTGCGCTCCACGGAACATTCCTCTATATAGGGAAGCTCCCGCTCGATCGTCCGCTCCAGCTCCTGCGTGTCGATAAACAGTATGTTGTCCCCTCTGCCGAATGAGCAGAGTTTTTTGATGGACGCCTCGCTGTAAGGACTGTCCCCCACCACTTTGATCTCTCTGACATTGAAGAACACCGCCACGCACACGACCGACAGAAACAGCAGCAGCGCCGTCACCGCCAGCACATTCAGCGCACCGCTGCGCTTCTTTTTACGGCGGTAAAGGCTGCGGTTGCCTACCTTCTGCGAGACGACCCCCTTGGCCCTGGCGTCCCTTACGCTGCGCAGGTGCTTTTTGACCTCCGGCGTGCGCTTGTTCTGGGCGGCAATTTCCGCCATCGAAGGCTTGACCGCCTTGCTGCCGGCTTCGGCGGAAGTCCGCTTTTTCTTTCTTCTCACCGGCTTTTTCTGATAGGAAGCCCCCGATTTTCTGGGCCGCTTCTTTTCGGGATATTTCAGATAATACTTCTCCACCGCCGAGCTGTAGTGGTCTTCGCTGCCCAGGGCGTTGCTGTATCTTTCCTCCGCCGTGGCGCCGGATGACACCGACTGACTGAGTTTCTTCTTCTTCGGCTCGTCAAGGCCCTTCATCGCATTCCGGGCAAATTCGCCGACCCATTCGTCCTTCGGCGGCTGCTTCGCGCCGGCTTTTCCGGTTTTCGGCTTCTTTGCGGAATCCGAATTCTTCGCCGCCGGTTTTTTCCCCTTATTGGCTGCCTTTTTCTGATCCGGACGCTGCTTCGGCCCGGAATGTTCCTGCCCGGCGCCGCCCTTTTTGCCGTCCGGGCTGCCTGTTCTGGAGGAATCGGGCCGCACCAGCTTCAGGTCGGCGTAATTGATCTTGGATTTGTTGCTGACCGCACGCGCGTATTTTGACATGTCGCTTTGTTCGTTCTTGACCGATTCGCTGCCGGTTTCCCTGATAGCTTTGGTACCCTTTTTCTTTTTACGGGCCAAACTTTTCCAACTCCTTCCTCCTACACAGTTATACAGTTACACAGTTATACAGTTAGATTGTAAAATGACGAAAATGCCTGAAATAGGCGGGATGGTACTTTTTTTCCGAGGTTTTTCTCCCATCGAGGCAAGGCAAATCATGGAATTCGCCTGTTGCTGTATTCGCCCGACTCTGTTTTACGTCCGGGCCGGTCTTGCTCGCTCGACTTCGTCTCGCTCGTGGGGCTTTGCCCCACTCCCCAGCAGGGCGCTGCCCTGCACCCGCCAAAGGAGCCCTGCCCCTATGGAATCCCACGCTCGCCTGGAGAAAAAACGCTCGCTAATTATTTTGCTGCGCTATGCTTTTTTTCTTTTATCTTTTACTTTTACAGTTATCTTTTCCTTTTACAGTCGCCTGAGACGCTTCCGCGCAAAAAGACATGATCATTTTAACACATCTTACAGTGGTTTTTCAACTTTGAAAAAATTACATTTTTCTGACAATGTTGTTACATGTATGCCGCTGCGCCTTCATGCGCCGGAATGAACGGTTTACAGCTTGCCGTGCTTTTTGAGCGTGTCGGTGACCACCTCGAATATTCTCTCCCTGGAGTCGAGAATGGCCATTTTACGGGCATTGGCTGACATTTTTTCCAGCTTTTTCCGGTTGCCGGCGAGCCTATCCGCCTTTTTGGTGAGCAGCTCGGGCGTTATGTCGCTTTCCACGATGATCTCGGCTGCGCCGCGGTTGACCATCGCCATGGCGTTGTAATACTGGTGATTCTCCGCCACATTGGGAGACGGAATGAGAATGGCCGCCTTGCCGAGCGCCTGTATTTCGGTCAGCGCCATCGCTCCCGAACGGCATATTACCAGATCGGCCGCCGCCATGACTCTCGGCATGTCGACGATGTATTCACGCACATCGAGATTCGGGGTGTTTTTGAGGTCGACCCCTCTCTCTTTCAGCTCGTCGAGCACGAAGCTGCCGTACTTGCCGTAGCCGTGAATGTGCTGGTACCGGCCGTCCTTCGCACTGCGTGCCAGCAGGTCGAGCATGGATTCGTTGATGGTTCTGGCGCCGAGCGATCCGCCGAAGGAAACAATCAGCGGGCGGTTATCCACACCCAGTTCCTTTCTGGCTCTCTGTCTGTCGTACTCCAGCACCTCGGCCCGCACCGGATTGCCTGTCACCACAATATTGGCGCCCTCCGGAATACGTCTCCTGGCGTCCTCAACGGCGATCATCACGCTGTCGCAGTAACGGGAGAGCATCTTGACCGTCATGCCCGGGAAGGCATTGGCTTCATGCACCAGCACCGGAATGCCCATCTGGGCCGCCTTGCGCAGAATCGGCCCGCAGACATAGCCGCCTGTTCCGATGGCGATGTCCGGCTCAAAGTCGCTGATGATCTTCGCGCTCCGTCTGCCCGAAAGCAGCAGATGACCCGCCGCCTCCAGATTTCTCCTGATGTTGTTGAGGGTCAGCTTGCGCTGGAATCCCGCAACGGGCATCGAGGTGTAGGCGAATCCCGCCTGCGGAACAAGCTTTGACTCCATGCCTCCCGGCGTGCCTACAAAGAGGATCTCCGTGCCGGGAATATTCTTTCTTATCGTATCGGCTATGGCGATGGCAGGATTGATATGTCCTGCCGTGCCGCCGCCTGACATCAGTACTTTCAACATTTCAACGGCTCCTTCTTTTACATGATTTTGTTGGGCGAGCTTCGTGATATCGCCAGCAGAACGCCTATTTCCGCCAGAAGCATCAGCAGGGAGGTTCCTCCCGAACTGAAGAAGGGCAGGCTGATGCCGGTATTCGGCACCAGATTGCTCACCACCGCCACATTCAGAATCATCTGATAGCCTATCTGGGCGGTAATGCCTATGCCCACGAATTTCTGGAAACGGTCGGGATTGGCCACGCTCAGCACGAATCCTCTCCATATGAAGGCGACGAATATGAGTATAATGACGATGGCGCCCACCAGACCCAGTTCCTCGCAGATAACCGCGAAGATAAAGTCATTCTGAGGCTCGGCGATATACATATACTTCTGTCTGGAATTGCCGAAGCCGGCTCCGAAAAGTCCCCCCGAGCTGATGGCGTAAAGCGACTGGACAGTCTGCCAGCCGTCGCCCTTGGCATCGGCAAAGGGATCGAGCCACATCTCCACTCTCGTCCTGCCGTAAGGCACGACGCCCAGGAACACGATGAGAATGATGGCCACCGCCGCCATTCCCAGCAGCGTCAGGAAGTACTCCCCACGGGTTCCGCCGAGAAACATCAGCGTGCCGACGATGAGCAGCACTATGATGGTGCAGGAAAGATGCGGTTCGAGAACCAGCAGAACCAGTATCGGAAGAATTCTCCAGACGAAAGGCCACACGGCGGTCTGGAAATTTCTGTAAAGGCCGTAGAACCACTTGAATTTTTTGCTTCTGGCCGCCCTGTGCTTGAGTTCGAGACTCTTGTAGGTGGTCATGTTGATTTCCTTGTAGTGGTAGGCGATATAGGTCGAACAGACAAGGATGGCGGCAAATTTGGCGATTTCCGAGGGCTGGAGCGTCGTGAAGCCGAGGTTGATCCAGCGGTGAACGCCTTTATTGCCCGGAAGCACCAGCACGACGCCCAGCAGCAGTATGGACAGTCCCCACATGAAATACGATGCGGCCCCCTTGTATTTTTCGGGAGGAATGGTGGAGATGACGATCATCGCTATCACTCCCGCGACGGCGAAGCCGATCTGCTTTCTGATGAAGCGCATGCTGTCGCCGTACTGCGCGAAGGCATAGGCGTAGCTCGCCGACGACATCATGGTGAATCCCACGATGACCAGCACTATCACGATGATGAAGAGCGGCTTGTCAAACGACATGTGCCGGTTGAGAATGACGCTCTTGGTATTGGATGCGGCGTTTTTCACACCGCCCCACATTCTTCCGGGAGAGAGGTCAGGCCTGTGTATCTCGTCAAAATGCGCTTCAAAGCCCAGCCTGGCCAGAAAACGGGCAGCAAGTCTGCCCCGGCTGCCTTTGGAGGATGTCTCCCCCTGACGGGCGGCCTTCACGGACGAAGAACGGCTGTTTCTTTCGCCCCTGGATTCCGGCGGATTCCCGGTGTTTCTGTCACTGGAAATTTTATCCAATTGGTTTTCTCCTTTCTGTCGGCAAAGCCGGATTTTTATAAGCGTGCGTTTTTTATCGAAGCCTATAAAAAAACCTCTTAAGTCGGAAAAATCCTTCCCGTCCTGCCGGGAAGGCAAATCCGCAGGCGCATGCGTTGGAAGCAGGCGTCTTCCTGCGAAAAACGCATGCGCTTGCGGCGATCATTCGATTATACTTCCTGTAATAATCACGGGCGATCATTACGCAATGGAGAGAGCGACGGCCACGACTCCCGCTATGAGTGTCACGACGCTGAATACCCAGACAATCTTGACCTCGCTCCAGCCGCTCATCTCAAAATGATGATGGATCGGGCTCATCTTGAAAATTCTCTTGCCGTGGGTGGCCTTGAAGTAAGCCACCTGCAGCATGACCGAACCCGCCTCGCACAGGTAAATGATGCCCACCAGCGGAACCAGGATCGGCATATTCACGCCGTAGGCCAGCGCACAGAAAAGTCCGCCCAGGAAAAGCGAACCGGTGTCGCCCATAAAGACTTTGGCCGGAAAGAAATTCCACACCAGGAAGCCGAGACAGCCGCCGGCGACCGATGCCGCAAATATGCTCATTCCGAACATATTGTGCATGCCGGCTATCACGATGAAGATGACGGCCGCAAAGAAGGTCACCGAGGAACACAGACCGTCTATGCCGTCGGTCAGATTGACCGCGTTGACAAATCCCACGATCATGATCAGCGAAACGGGATAGAACCAGAACCCTACATCCACGTCATTGGAGAAGAACGGAATGGTGGTCACGGTGGCGTCTCCGCTGATGGCCAGCGTGGCGAGGAAGGCGGCGGTGATCAGGGTCATGAATATCATCTTCTGACCCGGTGTCAGGCCGTCGTTCTGCTTTTTGACCACCTTGATGTAGTCGTCGAGAAATCCGACCGCGCCGAACATGAGTCCCATGAGGATGCCGGCGATGATTCTGATCCAATAGCTCTTCGGCTCCTCATAGCTGGAGCTGACCGAGCCGCCTTTGAGCAGGTAGTAATAGAGCGGCAGGCAGACCAGAAGCGACACCGTGATGCCGATGATAAACATGATGCCGCCCATTGTGGGTGTACCCTGCTTTTTCTCATGCCATTTGGGGCCTATTTCCTTGATGGTCTGGCCGTATTTGAGCTTGTGGAGCCAGGGTATGACCTTTGTACCCAGAGCGGCTGTGATGCCGAATGACATTCCCGATGCAAGCAGACTGATTAATTCCTGTGTCATTTGTGATTACCATCCTTATATTTTGCTCAGATTCACGCCCGATATTTACTGGGGATATCAGGCTAGCACATCGTATACCGACTCGATGACTTCCTCCAGCTTCATGGCTCTGCTCGCCTTGAAGAGGATTGCGTCTCCTTCCTGAAGCATGGAACAGAGCTTGATCGCAAGCGCCTGCTTGTCGTCAAAATGAAGCACCGTGTCAATGGCGCCCTCCGCGCCTTCGATGTAGGCCTTTGCCTCCGGGCCGTATGCCAGCAGCACGTCAATGCCGTTCTGCGCCGCAGCCGCTCCGCACTCCAGATGCGCCCGTCTGGAATAGCTGCCCAGTTCCTTCATATCTCCCAGCACGGCAATTCTTCTGGCGCAGTCGATGTCACGCAGCACGCTCAGCGAAGCCTTGATCGAATCGGGGCTTGCGTTGTAGCAGTCCTCGATGACGGTAATGCCGCCCTTGCGCACGATTTTCTGACGCATGCCCGCCGGAACGTACTCCGAAAGGCCCTTGACCGCCTGTTCGGGCGAAACGCCCAGCAGCATGCCGCAGGCGAAGGCGATGCAGGCGTTGTAGACATTGTGCATGCCTACCGCAGGAAGCTCCACGGGATAACGGGATCCCCGGAAATTAATAACAAAGCTCATGCGGTCGGGGTGCTGCTCGATGCTCTCGGCACGGCAGTCGGCTTCCTTGCAGGAGATGCCGCAGACCACCACGGGATTCGGGATGTCCTTCACTCCCCCGGGAAGCAGGTCGTTGTCGCCGTTGATGATGAGCGGCGCATCGGAGGACATACCCTCCAGTATTTCCATTTTTGCCTTGAGTATTCCCTCACGGGAACCCAGCATCTCGATGTGGGAGACGCCGATATTCGTGATGATGCCGACCGACGGAAGCGCCGTGCGTGTCAGGCGGCTGATTTCCCCGAATCCGCTCATGCCCATTTCAAAGACCGCCGCCTCATAGCTTGCGTCCAGCTTGAAGCACATCTTGGGCAGGCCGATTTCGTTGTTGAAATTGCCCTGGGTGGCCAGCGTCCTGTACTTCTGCGAAAGAACCGCCGCCACCATTTCCTTGGTAGTGGTCTTGCCGACAGAACCGGTGAGTCCTACCACCGGAATGTCGAATTTTGACCTGTAGTGCTTCGCCAGAGCCAGCAGCGCAAGCCTTGTGTCAGGCACATAAATGATTCTGTCCTGAGGCGCGCCTTCGATCCGCTTGGAGCAGACCGCCGCCGCCGCACCCTTGGCCAGAACATCCGGCACAAAGTCGTGCGCATCGAAGCGATCGCCTTTGACGGCGATGAAAAGCGAGCCTGTGTCCACCTCACGGCTGTCGATGGTGACGTTGGTGACAGGGACGTCACTCCCTCCGGAATATTCCGCTCCCAGAGCCGAAGCGATCTCGGTTAATTTCATGCTCTCCATATATATTATCTCACCCTTTATTCCATGTCAAGCGCATCGAAAATTTCTCTCAGCACTTCCCGTTCGTCAAAGTGAATTTTTACCTTGCCTATAATCTGATAATCCTCGTGGCCTTTGCCCGCCATGACAATCACATCATTCGGCCGGGCATGCTCCACGGCGTATTTCATCGCCTCACGGCGGTTGACGATCACGGTGTAGGGCGTGTCGTGCTTCTCCACACCGGGAAGAATCTGCTTTATAATGCTCTCGGGATCCTCCGTGCGGGGATTATCCGAGGTCACTATCACGAAATCCGCCAGCCTGGCGGCCGCTTCTCCCATGAGGGGACGCTTGTAGGGGTCACGGTCGCCTCCGCATCCCAGCAGCGCCACCAGCCTTCCCTTGGAAACCGCACGCATGGAGCTGAGAATATTCTCCACGCCGTCGGGTGTGTGGGCGTAGTCGAGAATGATCGTGAAATCACGCCCCGTGGGGAAGACTTCCGCCCGTCCCTTGATGCCGATGGACCGGTTGAGCGCTTCGGCGGCGGCTTCGGGCGATACGCCGGCAGCCAGAGCACAGCCGGCGGCGCTCAGGGCATTGTAGGCGGAAAATCTGCCGGGCGTCGGCACCTTGACCTTCAGCTCTCTGCCCATGGCCCGCAGCGTGAAGCTCACTCCGTCGGCGAAATATTCCACATTATCCGCCGAAAGGTCGGCAAGGGCATTGTCGATGCCGTAGGTGATCAGCTCGACGTCGTCGGATATCCGCAGCTTATTGCCCCATTCGTCGTCGATATTGATAACGGCGCAGTCGGTCATGCCAAAGAGCTTTGCCTTGGCGCCGAAGTAGGCCTCCATAGTGCCGTGGAAATCCAGGTGATCCTCCGTGAGGTTGGTGAAGCAGGCCACGGCAAAATGCAGCCCTGCCACACGTCCCTGTTCCAGAGCGTGCGAGGAAACCTCCATGACGACGTATTCACACTGCGCCTGTGCCATTCTGGCAAAGAGGCTGTGCAGTTCGTATGTGTCGGGTGTAGTGAATTCGGTGTGAAGGGCCTCGTCGCCTATCATATTCTGAATGGTGCCGATGAGGCCGCATTTGTGTCCGCTTCTTTCGAGCACCTGCTTGGTGATGAAGGTGGCGGAGGTCTTGCCGTTGGTGCCGGTCACGCCGATCAGCTTCAGCCGGCTCAGCGGATGTCCCATGAAATTTTCGCACATCGCAGAGAAGGCTTCACGGGCCGAAGCGACAAGGAGCTGATTGGGAAGTCCCACGTCACGTTCGCAGACGACTGCCGCCGCGCCGTCTGCGGCCGCTGCCGCCGCAAAGTCGTGGCCGTCGCTCTTGATGCCTTTGATGCAGACGAAGACCACTCCCTCCGACACCTTGCGGGAATCCGACGTCAGGTCGGAAATCTCCCGGTCGGCGGCACTGCCCCTGTATTCTATGCCCTTCATTACTTCTGAAAGCAGCATTTGTCATTCACCCTTTGCTCGAAAAATAGTCTTGTCGGCGGGATATCAGTCGGTGATTCCGTCCACGGTGAATTCCACCGTGACGACCGTTCCCTGCTCCACAACGCTTCCGGCCGGAATCTCCTGCTTGACCGAAAGTCCGCTGCTGCTGTTGTAGCCGGTGCCGGCGTATCTGATGTTGAGGCCTTTTGTCTTGACGGCATATGCCACGCCGGTCGGAGACATTCCCACCAGATCGGGCACCACTGTCGTGGGAATTCCGTCCTCACCGTCGGTATTGATCACCACCGTGCAGGACTTGGGAGCGCTCTTGCCTCCCGTCGGAATCTGGCCCGTGACTTTGTCGCCGCTGCCGATGACCCTCACGTTGAAGCCCTTTTCCTCCAGCGCCTTGACGGCTTCGTCCCTGGTCTGGCCGGTGATATTGGGAACCAGTGTATCCATGAGCCGGAGATCGTCCTCCGAATAGATCGTGTCAATTCCCAGATAGGGCAGCACTTCGCTGAGAATGCTGCGCACCACCGGAGCGACTATGGTGCCGCCGCTGTGGCTTCTCGGATTGTTCGGTTCGTCGAACATGACCAGAATGACGATTTCGGGATCGTCTATCGGCGCCACCGCACAGAAGGAGGCGACATACAGATTCTTGTCGTTCTTGAGAACCGCCTGTTTGGCGATTTTCTGAGATGTACCCGTCTTGGCGCCGATGCGGTAGCCGCTCAGATAGACATTGCTGGCGGTGCCGCCCTTGTTGGCGGTCGCCTCAAGCATGGCGCAGACCTTCTTGGAGGTCTCCGCCGAAACCACCTGGCGCCTGATCACGGTCTGATGATTTTTGACGATGTTTCCGTTGTGATCGGTGACCTTGTCGACAATGTAAGGCTGGACAAGGTATCCGCCGTTTGTCGCCGCCGCAAAGGCGGTGATCATCTGTATCGGCGTGACGGTGAAGGACTGTCCGAAGGAGGAAACCGCCAGATCGAGACTCGTCATGTCCTCGTCGGTGTGGTACATGCCGGCGGATTCTCCCGGCAGGTCGATGCCGGTCGCCGCGGTCAGTCCGAAGGATTTGAAGTATTTGTAGAAATTGGCCGTTCCCAGACGGTCGCCCAGCGTCATGAATACCGGGTTGCAGGAATTCATCAGGCCCTGGGTCAGTGTTTCACGGCCGTGGCCGCTTCTTCTGGCGCAGTGGACCCTTCTCTTGCCTATCACGCAGTAGCCTTTGCAGACAAAGGTGTCGTCCATGTCGGTGGCGCCTTCCTCCAGAGCCGCCGCAAGGGTGATCGGCTTGAATACCGAGCCGGGTTCGTAGGTGTCGTTGACCGCCTTGTTGCGCCACTGTTCCTGCTGCGCCTCGATGGTCGCCTTCTTCTTTTCATCGGGATCCTCTATGGCGGCGATCTTTTTGAGCACATTCTCGTCGGTGATGGTCTGGTAGTCCTCCGGATCGTAATCCGGCATCGTGGACATGCCCAGTATCGCACCGGTATTCACGTTCATGATGATGCCCACGGCACGGTTCTGAACGTCATTGTCAATGACCGCCTGGCGCAGGTATTTTTCCAGTATCGACTGAATGTTGGCGTCAATGGTCAGCGTGAGGCTGTTGCCGTCGATGGCGGGAATATCCGAGTTGAAATCAAAGGGCATTTCGCCCCCCATGGAATTCTTCGCAGTGAGCTTCTTGCCGTCCACGCCCCTGAGCACATCGTTGTAATAGCTTTCAAGCCCCTGCGAGCCTTCGTTGTCGAAATTGGTGTATCCCAGCACGTTGGCGGCTATGGGCGTATTGTGGTAATAATATCTCTTGGTGTCGTTGAGCAGGGTCACACCCTTGATGTACTGATAATTCTCCTCGTGCTTGAGATTCAGCTCCGGGTGGTCCTCAAAATACACCTCGTCTTCCTTGTATTTTTTGCCGTTCTTGTCCTTCTTTTCCACCACACGGTAGTACACGTCGCGGATGATATACGCCTGAAGCTTATCCTTCTGATCCTTCCCCGCTTTGACGGTCAGCTTGACCGTATTGGAATTCATGTTGCTCCTGCGAAGCACCGTTTCGTAGTCCATGTCAAGTATTTCGGCAATCGTGCGGCAGATTTCCTCCCGCTCTTCGGCGGTGTATGTTTCGCCGATCACCTTCGGCTCCATCTGCACGACCCACGCCGCAGCGCTCTCTACCAGCGTTTCGCCGGTGATGTCCATGATCGAGCCTCTGCCGGCCGCAATCGAGGTGGTCTTCAGCTGCTGGGAGGCTGCCGCCTGCTGATTCCTGTCCTTATTGATCACCATGAGGTTCAGCAGATTCAGGAAAATCGCCGCCACGAAAACGCCGATCATCACCGATACGACCGTAAACCTAAAGGAAAATCTGTCAAGTCCTTTGTATTTTGAGAAATATCCTGTAATAAATGAATGTGTTTTTTTAATCAAATCGGTACCTCCAAAATAATATGCTTTCAACGAAAACGAGAGTCAAGAAACACTCTTAACTCTCACGCCGGTCATCCGGCCGCCAGTCGGGCCGCCGCGGCAACAGGCGGCGAAGCGCTGAGGATGGCTGTTCACCCGCCTTATTGCCATATTTATTGTGTTTTCAATGAAAGTATACCGTCCCAAACGGTGCCGGCTGCGCTTTTTTTCGTGACAATGCCTGCCGCTCCGCCGCTTTGCCGCATTGCAGTGAAAAAGCACTCAGTCGGCAAAATCATCTTCCCACGGAACTTTGAAATAAACCAGCTGATAATTTTCCATTTTCTGCATACCAAGGTTCTGCTCCGCATATTCTTGAATAGCCGAGTCGTTCATCAGGGATTTCTTCTTGACAATCAGTGTGGTGTGATCGTCCATCAGCGAGGAAAGCTCCTTCTTTTTCAGGTTGATGCGGTGCGTAAGCTCGTTGTCTCTCATCTGGAACTTCACGTTGACCACCAGGAAGGCAATCAGCATGCTGAATGCCAGTCCGAAGGCGACAAGCGCTCTTACCTCCGCCGGATTGAATGACCTGAAGGGATTGACCATCGGTTTGGCCGCCAGCATGTGCTTATGTCTGGACTTTTTCCCGTCCATTCTGTTGAGCCTGACAGTCATATTGGGCCGGATGCGCTTCTGACCGCCGGCCTCTCCCGTCTTTTTCTGTTTACGCGCGGCGTCGCTGTCATAACGCAGCTTGTAAGCGTTGCTGGAATTAAATTCATTCATTTCTGACTACCCCCTGATAAGTGATAATAGCTATTCCACGGTAGAAACCGCGGATTAAACCACGGCGGAAACGCTCTCCGCACACGGATGTTTTTTCGTTAATCGGTCTGTCGGCCGCACCGAGTGTTTTTTTATTTTATTAATCCGGCAATAAAATATCTATCCATTTTTTCTTCAGCCGAGGGAAGGATTTTTTTGGTTTTTGCCTT
>CAMHJC010000036.1 GCA_946185345.1 uncultured Clostridia bacterium | reverse complement strand
TCGGGAAAAGAGTATCAGCAAGGGGACAGAACAGCTTATCGGGAAAAGAGTATCAGCAAGGGGACAGAACAGCTTATCGGGAAAAGAGTATCAACAAGGGGACAGAATGAATAATATCATGAAAGGATCTGATTCAAACATGAGAAAATGCATTCGATGCGGCACCGAGATGATGGAAAGCGGTTACATTATCGGGGCAGGATTCAAGCTCAACGACAGGGATTTCAGAAGTTATCCCATCAAAACGGCGGTTTGTCCGAATTGTCACGAGATTTCCTTATATCTGAAGGATCAGGATTTCGACAAAATGACTGGCAGAGCCTTAATCGAAAGAAAAATCTAAAGGCAGAATCAAAGAAGTGGGAAGGATAGGAAACGCAGTACTTCCTGCATAACCTCCTACCTTCTACCTTCTACCTTCTACCTGAACAAAAGGGGTGTTTGAAAAAATATGACAGAATGGTTTATGAGCGATCCGCTGCGAAGCGCTCTGTTTTGTGTGGCGATTCCGGCGACGGTCATCATGATTTTGCAGACCGTGATGATTTTTATCGGAATGGCAGGACACTCCGATGTGGATATGCCGGACGACAACGGCATTGACGGCGTTTTCGGCAACGATTCGCCTGACGCGCCGGATGTTCACTTCGGCGATTCCGGACTGCGGATATTCACCGTTCGGGGAATGGTCGCCTTCTTTGCCGTCGGCGGCTGGGCAGGACTTTCGGCCCTTTCTCTGAGCGGAAGCGCCGCCGCCGCCATCATTACCGCATTCATCGCCGGAACGCTGGCGCTGCTGCTGGTGGCGTGGTTCTTCAAATGGGCGGCTTCGCTCAACGAAAACGGCACTTTGCAGATGGAGAGCGCCGTCGGCAAGGTTGGCGAAGTCTACATAACGGTTCCGGCCGATATGTCCGGCACCGGCAAGGTCAACGTCATCATCCAGGGCAGACTGACCGAAGCCGAGGCCATGACCGAAAGCGACCGTCCGCTGAAATACGGCGAGCCGGTCGAAGTGGTCGGCATGGCGGTAGGAAACGTATTGAAAGTCAAGCCTGTAAAGTAGCGCTCGCAGGCTCGCTAAAAGAATAGAGAATAAAGAACAGTGAACAGTGAATAATGTCGGAAGCGCTTCGCGCTTGGAATGATAATGAAAGAAGTAAATGATAATGGCAGACGACAAGAACATCAAAAATCAGAACGAAAACAAAAATCCTGAAAACAAACAGGACAAAAGCAGTTACGGCATTGCGCTCGGCTTGTGTTTAGGCGTTGCCTTGGGCGTCAGTTTGGGTCAGGCAGTCTTTCATAACATCGGGCTGGGCTTGTGCTTCGGTATGGGTATAGGCTTGTGCCTGGGTACTGCATACGACGCATCGAAAAACAATAAGAAAGCCGACGGAGACGCGGCGGATGATGCGGAAAACAAGCAGGATGCCGAGACGGATTCACAGCACAAGGCAGAAAAATAACCCGGAAAGAGGTGAGGAATGATGCCAAACAGCTTGCATCCCATTCAGATCACCCAGTGTCCTTTCTGCGGCGGCACCGAATTCGTGCATGGCTATCAGTCGGGGTACGGCGCAGTGACAAGCAGTCAGAACTGCTTTTTGGGTCAGGCATTGCGTTTGATCATCTGCCGGAACTGCGGCAGCGTGGTTCACAGCTATGTGGATTATCCCGAAAAGCTGCTGACATGGAGCAAAAGAAGATAATTCAGCATTTTTTACCGTAAATATTGCTAAATTCCGCACGGTATGATATAATTATTTTGAGTAATTTAAAATAGTCAACTATCGGAGGAATGAGCCTTGAGACACACCAGCCAAATCAATCATTCAGCGCCTGCCAGAATTCTGATTGCGGTTTTTTCATTCATTACTGTCGGAATCATTGCGGGCTGTACGGCGGGACTTGACGAGCCGATTGACCTGAACAACCTGTTTTTTGATTACCTAACGGTGAGCGGAAGCGACGGAAAATACATCGTCATTACCGGACACACCGTTTCTCAGTCGGATATCACCATTCCCGACACCATTTATGAAATTCCGGTCAGAGAGGTAGCCGATTCGGTCTTTTCGGGAGATACCAAAGTCAGGTCGGTCACATTCGGCAAAAATATGCGGCGCATTGGAAACAACGCTTTCGGCGGCTGTCAGAATCTGCAATCAATTACCTTCAACGTGAGCATGAGCGATATCGGTGAATATGCCTTCAGTGAATGTACCGGTCTGCCGTCCGCCGTTCTTCCGGAACAGCTCCGATCGGTCGGACGGGGCGCCTTCTACGGCTGCCGTTCGCTGAGCGAACTGACCGTTCCGGACGGTCTGTCGGATATCGGCGGCAGGGCATTCTCCGGCACGGCCTGGCTGAACGCCAGGTCGGATTCCAAAAATGTCATTGTGGGAGACGGTATTCTGATTGCCTACAACGGCGACAGGACGGAGCTGACCGTTCCGAAGGAGGTCAAGGGTATTTCCGGCGCCTTCGCCGGCAACACCTCCCTGCAAAAAATTTCACTGAGAGAGGGAGTCGATTCCATCGGGGATATGTCCTTTATGGGATGCAGTTCGCTGGTCAGCGTCAATATTCCCTCAACCGTCACCCGGATCGGCGGCAATGCGTTCTACGGCTGCACTTCCCTTGAAATGATTGTGCTGGGGGAGAATATCCGGTCGATCGGCGCGGACGCCTTCACCAACTGCAACGCCGCCATTTATGTCAGGAAAGGCTCCTTCGCCGAACAGTACTGTATCGACAACGGACTGGATTATTTCCTCATGAAATAAGCAAATTTTAAATAATACAAAGAGTAATATCAAAACAAAAGTTTTCAGATTGGAATATTATAATTTGAAATCGGTAGAAAAGCAAAGCAAAATGCTTTGTTTTGATAATAAATTTCTTTTCAAAAAAGGAGTAATGAACTATGCCCTCAGAAGTATGGATTACCTTGGCAGTCATTGCGCTGCTGATTTTCAGCATGTTTGCCGTTGTTTTGTCGAGATACCGCAAGTGTCCTTCCGACAAAATCATGGTCATCTACGGTAAGGTAGGCAACGACAAAAACGGCGAAAGCATGTCGTCCAAATGTATTCACGGCGGCGCAGCCTTCGTGTGGCCGGTCATTCAGGACTATCAGTACCTCGACCTCACGCCAATTTCCATCAATGTCGACCTGACCAACGCCCTTTCGCGTCAGAATATCCGCATTGACGTTCCTTCCAGATTTACGGTAGGTATCTCCACGGAGCCGGGCATCATGCAGAACGCCGCCGAGCGTCTGCTTGGCCTGCGCCTGAGCGAGATCCAGGAGCTTGCCAAGGATATCATTTTCGGTCAGCTCCGTCTGGTCATCGCCACCATGGAGATCGAGGAAATCAACACCGACCGTGACAAATTCCTGGAAGCGGTCAGCCACAACGTCGAGAGCGAACTCAAAAAAATCGGCCTTCGCCTGATCAACGTCAACGTGACCGACATCACCGACGAATCGGGCTACATCGAGGCGCTCGGTAAGGAAGCCGCCGCCCGTGCCATCAACGACGCCAAGATCAGCGTCGCTCAGAAGAACCGTGACGGTTCCATCGGTCAGGCCAATGCCCAGAAGGACGAGAGAATCAACGTATCCAGCGCCAATGCCGCCGCCATCAACGGTGAAAACGAAGCCAAGGCAGCCATTGCGCAGTCCGACGCCACCAGACGCGAGCGTGAGGCGGAAGCCGCGAGACGCGCTGTGGCAGCCGAAAATGTCGCCAAGGCAAAGGCGCTCGAGGAATCCTATGTCGCCGAGAAGCAGGCCGAAGAATCCCGTGCCGCCAGAGAACTGGCCACCCAGAGAGCCGACGTCATCATCAAGGCGGAAATCGAGAAGCAGCGTGTCGAGATCGAAGCCGAAGCCGAGGCCGAGATGATCCGCCGCAAGGCAAAGGGTGAAGCGGACGCCATTTACGCCAAGATGGAAGCGCAGGCAAGAGGTATGCAGGAGATACTCACCAAGCAGGCAGCCGGTTTCGCCCAGATCGTGGCGGCTGCGGGCGGCAGTGCCGAAGACGCCGTACAGCTCATTCTGGCTGACAAGATGGAAGACCTCGTCAAGACCCAGGTCGAAGCGGTCAAGGATATCAAGATCGACAAGGTCACCGTCTGGGACAGCGGCAGCAAGGAAGGCGGCAAGACTTCCACCGCCAATTTCATCAGCGGACTCATGCAGTCCGTGCCTCCTCTCAGCGAGACCTTCAAGATGGCCGGCATGAAAGTGCCGAAGATGCTCGGCACCGACATTTCGGACGAATCCGCCGACAGACAGGATCTTTCAGAGAAGTAATCGTTTCAACCGGTAAACGCGTTTTTTGAAAAAAACTCCGTGTGATGTTTTCAACATTTTCCGAAGAAAAGTTGAAAACACAGGCGGAGTTTTTGCTTGATATTTTGAATATTCTTAATAATTAATGAAAAATGATGTTCCTGCGTTGAAAAACCAACGGCTATCTGTTATAATTGAATGATAATATATGATTGTGTGATATGTCTGAATTGTATCGGCCAACTATCGAAACAGGCGATTGTAATGGATAAGTGTGGAGTTTGGAGTGTGGAGTTTTGGAGCGCTGCGCGCTGAAAATAAAAACGCTCGCACGCTCGCTTTGACGGTGATAATGATATTATAAGGCACTTTGCGCCTTCCTTCACTCCGCCCTTCTCTGAATTCTCCATCAGAGGAGAAATATGCTTATTTTTACAATCAACCCAATATCGAAAAAATAAAGGAGGTACAGCCGTAATGTCGTTTTCCGGCAAAAGCAAAAAGGGAATAATCAGGCTGCTGTCAGCGTTGATGTGCCTGTTTTTCCTGGCGAACTGTCTGTCATGTTCAGGTAAAAGCAAAGAAAACGCTGTCATAGTTCCGGAAGAAAAACCCGAATATATGTTTATCATCACCGACGATACGCCGAATTGCAGTATGATCATTTCGGACGAGGTCTTTCAATATCTCAACAATCAGAGTGAATATTCTTACATTCTCGACATGATGAACGATTACTTCAACGTGGTCATCAATGACGAAATCGACCCCAACATCGTTTACATCAAGGCGGTTACCGAAAAAATCGATGCGGAGGTCAGGCTGGCGGAAATCTACGATCCTACCAACAAAGTGTCGATTCTGCTTCAGATAGCCGAAATCGGAAAAACCGTGCTGCCGTCCTATGTACACGACAAGGAGGAGGGCGAGGATGCCATTGTCAATATCAGCGACATCATGAATCCCGTGGATACGGGCAATGAATTGTATACCAATGTTCTGTCAAGCATGAAACTGATTGCCTCCAAAGGTTCGGTTTACAGCGTTCAGGCCATCAAAAATGAACTGAAGGAAAAAACAGCCCAGATTTACGATACGCCGAGCAGCATCATTCAAAACGGCAATATCGGTCAGCTCAAATACAAGGATTATTATATCGACATCGACGATGAAAACGGCATTTCCATTGTCTGCGGCTCCCAGGAATCCGTCATCAACGCCCTCAATTATTTTTTGACCGAGTATGTGCAGATGGGTACCTCCAATAACGGGGATTTTACCATTGATGTGCCTGACTCCAAGGTTCATGTGGGACATTATCTGAAATGCACCATTGCCGATCTGCCTGTGGAAAAATATACCATCGTCTACTGTAACGACAAAACCTATTACGACAGCCGTGACAATGCCAAGTACCTGCATGAGTATATTCTGAAAAACTGCGGCGAGGATCTGCCTTTAGAGGAATTCGATGAAAAGCAGACTATCAGGTACAAGATTGTGGTCGGCAAAACGCCGCTGGCGCTGAGCGATAAATATTACAGCGAAAACGACGATATTTTTCAATTCAGGATACTGCACCAGGGCAGTGATATTTATATCATGGGCGGCTCCGACTGGGCGATCAGATACGCTTTGGATTATCTGATCGAGACATTTTTTTCCAGGGAAAAAGACATTCCCGTGTCGTTTTCCAAAGAAGGCAGCATCAACGGCGTCAGACTCCATCCCAAGGGGGATGACACAGACGTCCGCATTATGTCCAACAATGTGTGGAACTGCAATTATAACGCCGATTACTGGTACAATATGGGAGAAAACAGTTTTTCCATGGAAAGGTTCAAAAAAATGGCCAATGTCTATTCCTCCTATGAGCCGGACATCATTTCATTCCAGGAACTTCATCCGTATTACACCAGGTATATGATTGAGGATATCAATCAGCTCGGCAACAATTACTTACTGGCCGACAAACACACAGCCGGATACGCCGTCAAGAATTTTACCCCGATTATATTCAATCAGGATACGGTCAGCCTGCTTGATTCCGGTTCGCATGTGTTCAGCTTCGGTCAGAATTCGTCCACCAAGTCCTACACATGGGGATACTTTGAGATGAAGAAAACCGGCTACCGGTTTCTGGTATTTTCCACTCATCTCTGGTGGAAAAGCGACCAGGCCAAGGAAGGAAGCTCCAATGTACGCGCCATGCAGATGGCCGAAATCTGTGACGTCGCCAATGGACTGATAGAAAAATATGACTGTCCGTGTTTTGTCACGGGCGATATGAACTGCAAGGTCACTTCCAAGGAATACGGCGTGTTCGAAGGATACAACTATGAGGACTGCCATTCCATCGCGGTTGACGCGGCCAGCAACCGGAGCGGAAGATACGTGTGCAACGAAAACAACTTCAGCTACAAGCCTAACGCCGGCACCTACAAGAAAAACGCCATTGACCATATTCTGGTCAAAAATTTCAGGAAAGCCAGCGTACTGACCTATGATTATGCGCTTCCCAATTTTTACGGCAAGCTGTCGGATCATGCGCCGGTGTACATCGACGTAAAGCTTCATGACAGCGAATCGGTCAGCTGACACGGCAGGAAACCGCACCCTTTCACACAGGTGCGGTTTCTTTTGATTTTGTGCCGGAGGAAGCGCCGAAAAAAACAGATATAACACTGTCTACAATAAGGGGCTTTTTTTGTTAAATTGGCTGAAGTTGCCCACGGAAGGCGAGTTGGTGTTGACAAAATATCCTTGCTGTAATATAATTTTTTAAATAGTACTTTTTCGGACAAGCGTTTCCGACGCAAGCCGGAGCGCATCAATCCGGTTATCTGAAAGGAAGGTTGTTTGTATGCTTAACACAAATTACGAGACAAAATTTGTCAAGGAAGGCCTTACATTTGACGACGTGCTGCTTATCCCGGCACACAGCGAGGTTGAGCCTAAATCCGTCAAACTGTCCACCAACCTGACCAAGAATATCAAGCTCAACATTCCGATCATGACCTCGGCAATGGATACCGTTACCGAGACGCGCATGGCTATTGCCATTGCCCGTGAAGGCGGCATAGGCATCATACATAAGAATATGTCCATCGAGCAGCAGGTGGATCAGGTCGACAGAGTCAAGAGAAGCGAAAACGGAGTCATCGACAATCCTTTCCATCTCGGCCCCGACAATCTCGTCGGTGAGGCCAATGTTCTGATGGGCAAATACAAGATCTCCGGCGTTCCCATCTGCGACGATGAGGAAAGACTGGTCGGCATTATCACCAACCGTGACATGAGATTTATGAACGAGCAGGATTTTTCCCAGCCTATCAGAAATTTCATGACCCACGAAAATCTCATCACCGCACCGGTTGGCACCACTCTCGAGCAGGCGCAGGAAATTCTCAAGAAGCACCGCATTGAAAAGCTGCCCATCGTCGATGAGGAAAACAAGCTCAAGGGCCTCATCACCATCAAGGATATCGAGAAATCCGTGCAGTATCCCAATTCGGCACGCGACAAGGCAGGCAGACTGCTGGTCGGCGCCGCCATCGGCAATACGCCCGATGTGCTGGAGAGAGCCGGCATGCTCATCGAAGCAGGCGTTGACGTGCTTGCGCTGGATTCGGCACACGGACATCACATCGGCATCATCAACTGCGTCAAAAAGATCAAGGCAAAGTACCCCGACGTTGACCTCATCGCAGGCAATGTCGCTACCGCTGCGGCGGCCGAGGAGCTGATTCTCGCCGGAGCGGACGCCATCAAGGTCGGCATCGGCCCCGGCTCCATCTGCACCACCAGAATTGTCGCCGGCATAGGCGTTCCGCAGATTACCGCCATTTACGACGTGGCGTGTCTCTGTGACAAGTACGGCATTCCGGTCATCGCTGACGGCGGCATCAAGTATTCCGGCGACATCGTCAAGGCGCTTGCCGCGGGCGGCAATGTGGTCATGGTCGGTTCCCTGGTGGCAGGCTGCGAGGAGTCCCCGAGCGATACCGAAATCTATCAGGGCAGACAGTTCAAGGTTTACAGAGGCATGGGTTCTCTGGCCGCCATGGGCAAAGGCTCCAGCGACAGATACTTCCAGACCGGCGCTAAGAAGCTCGTTCCCGAAGGCGTGGAAGGCAGAGTGCCTTACAAGGGAGTGCTCGCCGACACCATTTTCCAGATGATGGGCGGCCTGAGAAGCGGTATGGGCTACTGCGGCTGCGAAACCATAGAGGATCTTCACAGGAAGGCGCAGTTCATCAGAATCACCGGAGCCGGCCTCAAGGAGAGCCATCCGCACGATATTTCCATCACCAAGGAAGCCCCCAATTACTCCAGCAATTTATAATGAATTTCCTTTCCGGTCGCCGGCTGAAAGGCCGTTGTCCCGGATCACACCGAAAAAACCGTTCATCGGACTGCGCCGCACCGACTGCGCAGTCCGATTTTTGCGTTCAGGCGGCAAAAAAATTTTATTTAGTTGAGTCAATAGTGTTGAAGTCGGGATAAATGCGTGTTATAATATAAGAATAATAAGCATTTTCTCAAAAGCTGATTTGATGTGCCGGAGGTATTAGTTTATGAATATTATTTTTATATCGCCGAATTATCCTGAGGATCGCTGGAGATATATTCACGCTCTGAGAGGCCTTGGTGTGAATGTTCTAGGCATAGGCGACGCCAACGAGGAAAATTTCCCTCATGGGCTTAAGGGCTGTCTGACCGATTATTTCAAGGTGGATGACCTGCACGATTACGACTCGGTTTACCGTGCGGTGTCCTACTTCTCCTATAAATACGGCAGACCCGACGGCATAGAATCTCTCAATGATTACTGGGCGACGCTGGAAGCAAGCCTGCGCAGGGATTTCAATGTGGTAGGCTTCGATGTGGATTACGCGCGCAGGGTGTTTGACAAAAACGCCGTTTTCGCTGCGGCCGCTTCCGCCGGCGTGAAGCTGATGAAGCGTGACAAGGAGGGCGAGCCGATCATTCCGGCGGATTCACGTGTCGTGCGCTGCTGCGGCATGGTCAACCGCTACGGCAAGGTCACGGGAGCCGCCGCCTATGAATATTCCGACCTTCCCGAACTGATTGTCAAAAACAAGGAACTGCTCTCCTTCTTCAGCGTGCCTGCCGGAGAATACGACACTGCCGGCAGCAGACT
This sequence comes from uncultured Clostridia bacterium, assembly GCA_946185345.1. GTDB lineage: Bacteria > Bacillota > Clostridia > Oscillospirales > Acutalibacteraceae > RUG762. Next base: position 12,814 of record CAMHJC010000036.1, on the reverse strand, counting down.
GATGGACACGGCGCTGAAGGTGGTGGACGCGGTGCAGCTCAGAGGCGGCTTTTTCAACCTGACATTTGTCGCCGGCAGTGAAATACAGCTCGCCGACGCTTCCTTCCTGCCGCCGGAGGAGTATTTTGCCGATGTGATGGCCTGCACCGGAAGCAGCGACGTCTGTCATCTCTGGGCGGCCGACAAGATCGGCATGAATATGGATTACCACATTCTGCCCGAAATCACGGTATATGTCACCCGCCGGTTTGACCGCAGCTACCGTTATTCACACGACCGCATCATGAGCAAGCTCGACCCGGTCATCAGAAGATTCGGCAGATGCTATACCGGCATGGAAATCACCGGCGACTACTTCTATATCTTCAAGGCGGAAAGCTCGCAGAAGGCACGGGAGCTGATCAGATTCATTCAGGTGGATTATTCCGACAGCAGCCCGATTGCGCAGTTTCCTCCGCTGCGTCCTCTCGACCGCAAGGATCTCAAGCAGACCGCCATCCGTGAACAGTCCTCCTATGACGCCAGAAGGCTTCTCAGCCGCAAGGTGGAGGAAAAGATCCACCAGAGCAGCGCCTACGAGGAAGCCAAGAACAACGCCGGCATTTCTTCGACCGTCAGCGTGAAGTAACCGACAGTTCAAAATTCATAAAAAATACGACCCACAGCAAATGAATGAATTTACCGTGGGTCGTTTCTTTATATTCTCGATGTCAGATCAATGAAAGTCTTTCCGGGTGAAGCTGTAAACATTGTCATATTGGTGATTGACGACGATATCCACGGAAAAATCATTCAGGTGATAGACGCATGACCATTCGGTACCGCAGCCGGGTTCCGCAACGCTCACGGCGCCGAGCAGACTCATCGCCTGTTCGTAGGTGGTGGAAGGATGAGCGGCCAGCCACTCGGAAAGGGTGTCAAATCTGTCGCACATGCCGGTGTAACGGTTTTTGCCGTTTTGATTTCTTCACTCATGTTGTTTTCCTCCCTGAATTTCTTTGTTTTCTTCATGATAACATGGCCATCTGAAATTTATCTGAAGATTTCTGTGTTTTCGGAAAAAAAATAAGGGATCATTTTTTTGTAATTAATTGTTTATCAAACCGTCATCTTTTATATGATAAAATAGTATCAGGAAACACACAGGAGGACGGAAAGAATTGACTGCCGTATATTTATAAGGCATATTCGCTCAGTATGGCGGCCGCCGCCGGACAGGGCGAATATTCCGCCGGAATGTACAGCGCAAATCCTTCCCCGCGTTGCTGAATTTCAGCGTGGAATATGTCAAACGGAGGTTGTCCGAGGAGCAGCTGATTGGCTGCGTCAAGCATGTCGTCGGCGCAGCGGAATTCATACAGCCTGGCGGAAGGCTGACGGGTGAATTCCACACGGAAGCGGCAGCCTCCCTGCCGGAAGGGACGGCACGCCACCGTGACGAAATGTCCGTCCCGGCTGAGTCCGCACCATTTCTCCAGCGCCTTGAAGATGCCGTTCATCAGCAGGCGTGTCGGACGGTTTTGCAGAGAGAGACGGTCGCCGGACAGTCCCAATTGAGACAATTCGTCCTCTGTGAAGCTCACAATAGCCGAATGACAGACATTTCCGGCGATTAATTTAATGATCATGGGTTGACTTACCTCCGCAGCAGTATTATTATATAGTAACAATATCATAACTCCGATTTTACAATGATTCAAGAGGTGAATAATGGCATGAAGGCGTCGGAAGTCATCAAAGGCATCAGGGCAAGCGTATTCAACAGCGGCAAATACGTCGATCTGGAGCAGCACAAGGAACCTGCTTTTTCGGCTCCGCTGAGTTCGGTGCAGATCAGGGACTGCATATACGTGCCGCTTTTCGATCCGTGCGGCGGCAGGATGATTCCCATACCACGCAAAGGCGACCGCTGCGCAAGGTTTTCGCCGCTCGCCAGAACCAGAACCGCCTTCAGGGAAATGGGTCCTTCGTGGGTGATGTCGCCGATATCGGGATATGTCGAGGATATCGTCCCCACTGATCATCCGATTCTGGGCAGACTGTTCTGTGTGGTGGTGCGTCCGGACAGTTCGGTGCCTCCGCTGCCGACGGTGCAGCACAGTCTCAGCTCCATGACCACCGAAGGAGTGCTGCGCACCATTCATCAGGCAGGCATCCGGGATGAATTTGACGGCGAGCCGCTGATCGGCAAGATCCTGCACGCCCGGGATCACAATATCAGAGAAATCGCCGCCATTGCGCTGGACGACAGTCCTTATATCAGCAGCGCCCTCAAGACCGTCAGTGAATTCGGCAGAGACGTCACGGACGGCATTACCGTGGTGCTCAAGGCGATAGACGGCGGCGGCGCGAGACTTGCCATATACAACTGCGACGAAGTGCATATGCACCCGGATGCGGACAAATTCGGCTTCGTCAAGCCGGTGAGAATGAGCGGCGGATTTCCGCTCATCTCCAAATTCAAGCGCCAGTATTACCCGAAGGGAGACTTTCTGCCGATAGGCGTTCAGGCGCTTCGGGCGGCGGCCAATGCCCTTCTGCGGGGAATTCCCCAGACCAATTCCATTGTCACCGTATCGGGGGAATGTATTAAGCATCCCTGCAATGCGGTGATCGTCAACGGCACTCCGCTGGAGGATGTGCTTCGTTTCGTGGGAGTCAACAAGGTGCCGAATTACGTGATATTCGGGGATACGATGAACGGCGTGACCGTGACCGATCTTCAGACGCCGGTTCCGGTCGGCACACGGGCGATCACGGTGATGCATTCGCTCCGGCCTCCCGCAAAGACATCCTGCACACGCTGCGGCAAATGCGTGACGGTTTGTCCCATGGGACTGCCGGTTTATCTGGCCATGCGGCATGTCGAGCGAGGAGAGGAGGAGGCGGCAGCTTCATTCGGTGCGGAACGCTGCACGGGATGCGGCGCATGCAGTGCGGTCTGTCCTTCCGGCATCGAGGTTTCGGATATCATGCGCCGTCTGAAAAAGAAAAGACGCTCGCAGATGTGACGGAGCCTGTTATGGAAAGAAACAGGCGATTGTAAAAGTAAATGATAAAAGAAAAAGTAAGCGCAGCACACAACTAGCGAACGTTTTTTTCCAGGTGAGCGTAGGAGTCCAAGGCGGAGCTTTGGCGGGGGATGTTGGCAGCGCCCCTCGCCGCAACGCACTGCGATTTGAAATGCACCTGGGCGCAACAGATAAAGGGAAAAATAAAGAAATACTTTGCCAAAATCGGAGAAAAATCTGATTGATCCAAATCCACCAATGCCCTGATTTACGCCCATTTCAGCATTTACAATCGCCTGAATTGAAAGAAAGATAAGGAGGCCGCAGCATGAAAAAGAAAATCCTGTGTCTGATCATTGTACTGATGGCAGCACTTTCCCTTCCGGCGGCAATGCCGGACTATTCGGGCGCAAAGGCCTATGCCGCCGCCGAGTACGGCAGCAGGCAGATGGAGGCATTTGCGCGCAAGCTGGTTTCGGACGTCAATACCGAACGTGCCGCTGCGGGACTCGCTCCGCTGAAATTCTGCGATTCGCTCAACGAGGTCGCCATTCTCCGAGCGAAGGAATGTGAAGCCAAATTCGACCACATCCGTCCCGACGGCAGCGATTGGTTTTCGGCGCTCGACCAGGCGGATATCCCGTACTACACGGCGGGAGAAAATATCGCCTGGGGTCAGAATTCACCCGAAGCGGTCATGCAGGCGTGGATGAATTCCGAGGAACGGGGCAATATTCTGTCGGAGAATTATGAATACATAGGCATCGGAGTGTACTGTTCGGGCGGCACCTATTACTGGACGCAGGTGTTTACCGGCGGACTGGAGATTGAGGGAGAAGTGGTGCCTTACATCATATCCCAGCCGAAGAACGTCAGTCTTCCCGAGAGCAGCACCGCTTTGTTTGAAGTAAATGTTTACGGCAGGAATCTGAGCTATCAGTGGTATTTCAAAAAAGCCGGTGCGTCAGGCTGGTCGGTATGGAATTCACATCAATCGGCTTCCACCACGGCCATCACCAACCAGAGCTGGAACGGCATGCAGGTCAGGTGCATCATCACCGACAGCACCGGTATGGAGCTTACGTCCGAACCGGCGGTGGTTACCATTATCAAAGGCCCGGTCATCACATCCCAGCCGCAAAATGTCACTGCGGCGCCGGGCGCAAAGGTATCGTTTGAAGTCAAGGCGCTGGGCAGGGATCTGAGCTACCAGTGGTATTACAAAAAAGCCGGCGCGTCAAGCTGGAACCGCTGGAATTCCCATACGACGGCTGTCACCTACGCCTCCTGCAACGACAGCTGGAACGGTATGCAGGTATACTGCAAGGTGACTGACGGAGGGGGAATATCGGTTGATTCCGAGACGGCGGCCGTCACGCTGAAGCAGACGATCTTCATCACCTCGCAGCCGGAGAATATCACGGTATTCCCGGGAAACAGGGTGGATTTCACCGTGGCGGCCTCCGGCAGTGACATTCGTTTCCAATGGTATTACAAAAAGGCCGGCGCGGCCGACTGGTCACGCTGGAATGCCCATACCACGGCTTCCACCACCGCCGTCGCCAACGAAAGCTGGAACGGCATGCAGGTATACTGCAAGGTGTACGACGATACGGGCGCCTTTGTCAATTCCGCAAACGCCGTTGTGACGGTGATCACCGACTTCACCGTCAAACGCCAGCCGGTCAGCGTTTACTCGCAGCCGGGACGTTCGGTGAGCTTCTCGGTGATCGCCAAAGGGGAAAGCCTGAAATATCAGTGGTATTACAAAAAATCCGGCGATTCGGACTGGAGCCTCTGGAACGGCCATACCGCCGCCGTTACTTCCGCCATTGTCAATGAAAGCTGGAACGGCATTCAGGTGCGCTGCCTGATTACCGGCAAGAGCGGACAGAGCATTTATTCCGCCACGGCCAGGGTGACATTTGCGGGAGAAATCACCGTCACCGGCGGCCCGGAGAATGTGATTGCCACGGAAGGCGAAAGCGTGAAGCTGTCCGCATCGGCACAGGGAGACGGACTGAGCTGCCAGTGGTATTACAAAAAGGCGGGCGCCACAGGCTGGTCGGCTTGGAGCGGCATGACCTCACAGAAATGCACATGCGTCGTTCAGTCCGACTGGGACGAAATGCAGGTATTCTGTCTTTTCACCGATCAGTACGGCAATACCGCTTCGTCGGGCTACGCCACGATCTATCTGGCGTAACGGAAATGGATTTTTTCAGCACAGGTGTATTGGAATGGAGAGAGACAATCGTCTGATCAATCAAAAGACGGCAGTCAAAAGGGGCGAAATGCTCCGGCTGGCAAGCTACCGGGAGTATCTGGTCAGCCACCCGAAACTGACGTATCTCTTTGTGGAACTGACCGACCGCTGCAATCTCGCCTGCCTGCACTGCGGAAGCAGCTGCGGCGGTTCCTCCGGCAGATGGATTGACACGCCGCTGCTGCTGGGCGCTTTGGAAACCGTGGCGGAGGATTTTGAGCCGGGCAGCGTGATGATCTGCCTGACGGGAGGCGAACCGCTGCTCCACCGGGATTTCTTTGCCATTGCCGACCGTATTCACTCGCTCGGCTTTCCATGGGGAATCACCACCAACGGCACGCTGATTGACGGCGGCACGGCAGTACGTATGGCTTCGCTCGGACTGGATTCGGTGACGCTGAGCCTTGACGGGCTGGAGCAGACGCACGACTGGCTGCGCCGTGTCAGGGGAAGCTTCCGGAAAGTGCGGGAGGCGGTGGAGCATCTGCACGCGGCCGGAGTGAAGGTGCAGATCACGTCGGTCATTCACAAGAGGAATTTCGGTGAGCTGGAGGCGCTTTACAGGCTGATGTGCGATTGGAAAGCGGACTCCTGGCGGGTCATCAATATTGAACCGATCGGCAGAGCGCTGCAAAACGGCGAATTGCTGCTCTCGGACGGCGAAATGCTCCGTCTGCTGGACTTCATCAGGGAAAAGAGGTATTCCGCCGACACGCCGATGGACGTGTGCTTCGGCTGCTCGCACTATCTTTCGTTTGAATACGAGCGGGAGCTGAGGGACAATTATTTCATCTGCGGCTCGGGCATCATGGTGGGAAGCATTCTTTGCAGCGGCGACATCTATTCCTGCCTGGATATTGAGCGCCGGCCGGAGCTGATTCAGGGCAATATCGCCCGTGACAGATTTTCGGAGGTGTGGCGGGACGGATTCAGGCAATTCCGGAGCGACCGCACACGGCTTTGCGAAAAATGCGGCGAATGTGCCGAAAGGCGCTTCTGCGCCGGAGATTCCACTCACACATGGAATTTTGACAGAAACGAACCAATGTTCTGTATCAGATCGGTTATGAGAAAGGAGCAATCACAATGAACGACAGCAATCCGGCGGGAAGATGCCAGCGCTGCGGCGAAGAGGTGCGTTACAGGGACAGGGTCTGTCCTTCATGCGGAGCGAAGAATACCGGCTGGGTCGTGCCGGACGATTCCTATTGCGGCAACTGCCACGCCAGGCTCAGGGAAGGCGACAGATATTGCAGAATCTGCGGCACCAGGGCCGGCGAAGGAAAATTCGAGCCGTATCAGCAGGTGATGCAGTGCATTTACGGGCCGATGCCGCTCAAAAGAATTCATCGGTGTCAGAGCTGCGGCTACAGCTGGAGCACCTGCGCCATGATCGACGACGAGAATTACTGCCCGAAGTGCGGCGGCAATGCTCCGTCTGAAGTGGATGACCGGGATATGATCCAAAAGCTGATATAAAGCCGTCGTTTTTTTCGACAGGCTGTACAACCAAAAAAAATTGACCGAGGAGATGGCAGTATTTGAGCGGAACCGGACAAATCCGACACACACGGGAAGACATGCCCTGTGTTACGGTGAAATGCGACTGCTTTTCGGCCGCCGATACGCTGCTGGGCGGACAGAGCTTCCGCTGGACAGAGCGCGGCGGAAGGCTCTGCGGCACGGCCTTCGGCAGGTATGTGGAGATAGAGCAGAAGGGCAGCCGTGTGACGGTATACGGCACAAACCGTGAGGAATATGACCGTCTGTGGCGAAGCTATCTCGATATGGACAGGGATTACGGGCAGATCAGGCGCATGGTGACACAGATCGAGCCGAGACTTCAGGACAGCGCCAAATACGCCGCCGGTGTGCATATTCTGGCACAGGAGCCGTGGGAAGCGCTCTGTTCGTTTGTCATTTCACAGAACAACAATATTCCCCGGATACGGGGCATTATCGCCCGGCTGTGCGAGCATTTCGGGGAACCTGCCGCCAACTGCCTGCATGCCTTTGATCCGGCGGAAGGTCATGCCTTTCCCACGCCGCAGGCACTCGCCCGGGTGCCGGAGGATACCTTCAGGCAATTCGGCTGCGGGTACCGGTCGGCCTATCTCGCTGACCTGGCAGGACGTGTCGCCGCGGGTGAGATGGATTTTGAATACATCAAAAAAGCCCCGATTGACGAGGCTCGCAGGATATTGCTTTCACTCAGGGGCGTCGGCCCGAAGGTGGCGGAATGTGCGCTGCTCTACGGATTCGGACGGCTGGAATGTTTTCCGGTGGACGTGTGGATCCGCCGCGCGCTGGAGAGTGAATTCACCGGCGGCACGGCTCTTATCGGAAGTCCGTACGCGGGTGTGGCGCAGCAGTACATATTTGAATACATACGCCGCCATCCAAATAAATTTGTCAAAAACAAATAATACAGACTGTATATTTGATAGCAAATATGATTATTTGGAATATTTACGGCTGAATAATGCCAATAACAGGCAAAATTATTTCTCAAAAATTTCCGATTCACCTTTGGAATTGGTCAGGGTAATGGTTTTCTTTTTCTTTTCATAGGTCAGCTTTGCAACAATCTTGTATTTGTTGCCGTTTTCATCGGTGAGGTGAAAGGTGATATTGTTGTCGTCATCTGTCTCGTATGTACCGTCTATTCTGAATCCGTCATAGGTGATTCTGACCTTGTCGCCCGAAATTCTGATTCTGGTGTCCTCGTCCGAACGGGAGCGCCATGTGCCGTCCAGCTCGGAGCCGCAGGAAACCAGCAGCACCAGCACCGTCATGGCCGAAACCGCCACGAGAGCGGCCCTGCGAATGATGTTTGTTATGCGGGGGATTATTTTCATCACACATTACCTTCCTTTACCGAATGATCAGCCTTTGATTATCATATTAGTATGTAAGCGCTGTTTTGTCAATGACAAATGTCTGACTGTTTTATCAAAAATCATCTTCAACGGAAGCAGTCGTGACAGCTGAATCGGCGTTTCCGTAAAAATTCAACAAATTGTTCCGCACACCCATCAAAAAATATGATTTGAATTTACGGAACATGTCTGATATAATAGTATTCAGACAATCTATGAATCGAAAAATGGCGACGAATACCGTCGTAAAGGAAATGATGCTATGAAAAGACAGAAACCGCTCATCAATATGAACCTGAAAAAGGAATTTTCCGCACTTGACGTGCTGGTTGATGCCGATATAAAGCGTGAAATCGTGTACGGTTATTATTTTGACAATGAAACGGTGCAGCACCTCACCGTCAACGGCGTGGAGGTTTCGGGCTGTGTCTTTATCAACTGCCGTTTTCAGGACTGTTCGTTTGAAGGAGTGAGCTTTCTCAACTGCTACTTCAAAAACTGCGACCTGTCGTTTGTCAATCTCAGCCAGGGATCCTTCACCTACTGCGAAATCGTCGAGAGCAAGATAGCCGGACTCAACCTTTCATTCGGCGTGCTCAACAACGTGCTGATCCGGTCGACCTACGCGCGGTATATCAATTTCTCCGACACCAGGATCTCGGTAACCAAATTTGTCGGCTGTGACATGACTTCCGGCTCGATCGACAAATCCCTCATGAAGGACTCGGAATTCGTCCAGTGCGACCTGAGCGGACTGAATTTCTCCTCCACGTCCCTTGCCGGAATGGATCTGAGGGGCAACCGTCTGGATAAGATTGTCTTTCTGGGCGGCGAGCTGGAAGGCGCCAGAATCGACTCGCTTCAGGCGATCGGGCTGGTCAGGCTGCTCGGCATCATCGTTGAGGACAACGGCTCTCCGGCCTACGGCCAGAACTGACGAGCAGGCGGAAGGTAGGAGGTAGTAATAAAAAAAGCAAAAAGCATGCGCAGACGTTTAATACAAATTTTCGGTTGAAAGTAGACAATTATTTGCGAGGATATTTTGTGTCCTGCAAGGAATAGCTGTCGACTCGTCGACAGCAGGACGACGGCAGGCTGGCGCCTGCCTAGGACGATGACGCCGCAGGGCGCAAAATAGGCCGCAAAGAATGTCTGATTTTAGCCGAAAATTAGTATAAGATGCAGCGCATGCTTTTTTTGCTGTGTACGTCAGGCAAACACCATTCTGCACACAAACGACTGCCTGCCGGTTTCTTCATTCACGCCGTCGATGATCAGTTCGCCTTTTTCCACCGAATCAGCCGACCGCCGCACGGTGAAATATTCGCCGGGCTTCAGCTCCGACTTGAAGAATATATCCATTCTGCGCATGTTTTCCAGATTGGCAATTTCCGGCTCTGTCAGCGCGTCATAGGCGAATTCGCTGTAGCGGCAGTTATTGGTGTGACCCAGGCGGTCGATGCAGCTGGGATATATTTTTCGTCTGTCGCAGGGCATCATTTCGTCTCTGAAGCGCAGTTTGGGAGAAGCTTCAATGAGAAATTCGCTGTGCGGCTGCCCGATGTCAAATTGAAGTCTGTCAGGGCGGATGATTCTGCGGTCGCTCATATCCATCAGCACCGAGAAGGTGGCGGCGTTAAAGAGAGGCGTTCCGTCCGTTTCGGAAAAGCAAAGCTCTCTGCGGAAGGTCAGCCTGTCCTGTTCGGAGTGCCATGTGCGGCCGATCAGGCTGATTTCTCCCTCAATGGGGCGGATGATCTCGATGGAGGAGGAGACCAGCACCCACGCCATGCCTTTTTGCAGCAGATCGTCCACGCCTATGCCGAATTTCCTGAGGTGCCTTCCTGCCACGTCCATGATCAGCGACTGATAGCCAAAGGGCTTCATTACGCCGCTGCCGTTGAGCCATTCCATGCCCACGGTACATTCGTAGCGGCATTGCGATTCATTGTTGAGGGTCATCATGTGTCCATCTCCGTCATTGGTTTGTTCCGGTGATCCAACCGGCCTGATATAAGAATCATTTTAACAGCGAGCGGCGTGTTTGTCAAATCATATTTTTTGAAATTTTGTAACAATAAATATATATTCATATTGAAATCTCCGGAAAATTAATGTATAATGTATAATGAGTCAGAATACAGAAGTAAAAAGGGAGTCAAATTCCCGTTTATTTGGAGGCTGTTGAAATATGGTTGAATCAATCCAGGCGTTTTTTCAGGAGAATTTTCCGCCTGAGCTTGCGGTGTTCTTCATCGCAATGATACCTCTGATCGAATGTCGGGGCGCCATTCCGTTCGGCTTGCTGGTGCTGAATCTGCCGCTGTGGGAGGTTCTTCCGCTGGCCATTATCGGCAATATTCTGCCGGTGCCGTTTATACTGCTGCTGATCAGACCGGTGATCAAGTGGTTCAAAAGGACAAAGCTTTTCAGTCCGCTCGCCCATTGGATAGAGGCCAAGGCGGACAAGAAAAAGGACAGGGTGCTCAAGTACAGCGAATGGGGCCTGTTTTTGTTTGTGGCGATACCGATTCCCGGCACAGGCGCGTGGACAGGCGCGCTGGTAGCGGCATTGCTTGACCTGAGAGTGAAAAACGCATTTTTCACCATCCTTTTTGGCATGATATGCGCAGCTCTCCTGATGACGTTCGGTTCATGGCTGGTAACATTTGCGATGACCGGAGAAATGCCGCAGGAACTGCAAATGATAGTGGATTATTTCAGCTCGCTCAATTGCGCCGCCTGAACACATCCTTTGCCGTTCGGGCGATCATCAAAAAGAAAAGCGTGGGATCATAATGAAAATTATCAAAGCCGTGTTGTCCGCCGTTCTGGGATTTTTCGCCAAAATAGCCGTTTCCTTCAACCGGATATTCAATAAGGACGACGTCTCGTCCAATCCGGCGGGCAGAGGCACAGGCAATGAAGCCCGTCCTCGCAGAAGGCTGGTGGACGGTGTGGACGCCGACCGCTTCACCCGACTGTGCGTGATTATGGTCATAGGAATCGTCAGTGTGATTGGCGCCGTGCTGATTGCCGCTTCGGTGAGATCAGGCAGCCACGAAATTCCGGTGGAGGATCAGGAGGAGCCGGAAAACAGGCCTTCCGGCACCTTCACACTTTCGATAGGCGGCAATGTCATGCCGACGCAGGACATGCTGGACTGCGCCTTTTCAGACGGAAAATACAATTTCCGCAACGGCATGTCGGAGCTTTCCGAAGTGCTTGCGGGCGATCTGACCATAGCCGGACTGTGCGGCCAGGTGAATGCCTACGGTGAAAATCAGCAGATTGGCGGCCTTGACGCGGGCAGGAATTATCCTTCGGCGCTCGCTGCCACGCTCTCGGAGATGGGCGTCAATTACATATTCGGGGCCAATCAGCATGCCCTTGCCAACGGCTATGACGGCATGTGCGCCACCATTTCCAATCTTCATGTGAAATCGGTCGGCGTTATCGGCATGACCGACGGCGATCCCTCCAAGCTCAACACCAAAATCGCCAAGGTCAACGGCATTAATGTCGGACTGGCCGGCTACAACTGCATTGAAGGCCCGGATTACGGCAAGCTTACCGACGAGCAGAAGGCGCGTATTGCCAATGTGGGCAAGGATACGCTGACCGACCGCGCCGCTACCGACATCACCAAGCTGCGCCGCAGCGGAGCGGAATTCATAGTGGTGTGCGTCAACTGGGGAGGACTCGGCAGCTTCACCGAGACGGATTTCATCAGGAATGCCGCCAGGGAAATCGCCAAATCGGGGGCGGATGTGATTGTGGGCTACGGGCCGTGCGTCACTCTCAGCGCCGAGGTAATTCAGTACACCCTGGGCGAGACTGACAGGGAATGTTTTGTGTTTTACTCGCTGGGATGCATGTACGGCAACAACGTATATCCCGGCCAGTCCAAGATACTGGGTCTTACCGGCAAGCTCACCGACGAACAGAAAAAAGCCATTGAATCCGAAAAAAAGCTGATTGCCAAGTCAAAGCAGATCATGCCCCGCAGCATGATCGTCAATCTGAGCGTGGCAAGGAACGGCGACGGACTGGTTCTGGTGGAGCAGGCGAGCTACAATCCCATCTATGTGATACGGAATTCGGCGCATGGCGATGAAAATTCCCATCTGAAATACCTCTCGGTGCCGTGCGCAAAGTATGTGGCGGCGGAGGTACGCCCCGAGATATTTGCCGGCGACAAGGAATGGGAGAATTGCAAGGCGGCTTTCAAAGGCATTTGCGCCATTGCCGACAAGAGCGGCGGAAGGCTCGTGCTGCGTGACCTTAATTCCACCGGCGAAGTCGAATCCGACACAAGCGACGGCAAGATATAACCAATCGGACAAATCATGGAACGGATATTCCGTATGGAGCGGCGTATTCGTTCCGTGTTTTTTCGGGACGGCCATTGAGTGAATTTTTTTATTACTCCGGCAACTAAATATTGATAATAAAAAGAAAAAAGCAAGCGCGCAGCGCCAATAATGGGAGTCCAGGGGGGCCACTGCCCTCCTGGCCCGTCCAGGGCGGAGCCTTGGCGGGAGCGTGAGGGCAGCGCCCTCACGAGCGAAGCGGAGCTGAGCGAGCAAAACGCACTGGGAATAGCAATGCAATCAGGCGAATACTCAAAAGGCAAAAACCAAAAAAATCTTTCCCTC
>CAMHJC010000035.1 GCA_946185345.1 uncultured Clostridia bacterium | reverse complement strand
ATCCATGCCTCTATTTTACATCTTCTTCTAATAAAAGTAAATGCTTTTACCCTGTTATTGTGATCAAAAAAGAGGCTGTATTTTGATCATTCTAACAAAAAACAGCCGCATAAAGCATTGACTTCATGCGGCTGTTGTGATAACAGCGGATAATCCCCCGGCGTATTACAGTCTGTCCTTGATGGAATTGAGCAGACCGCCCGAGGTGATGATATTCTGGATAAAAGGCGGGAAGGGCTGCGCCTGATAGGTCTTGCCCGTAGTGACATTGGTAATCACGCCGGTGTCAAAATCCACCTTGACTTCGTCGCCGTTTTTGATATCCTCGGCGGCTTCCTCACATTCGAGAATCGCCAGACCGATGTTGAGGGCATTGCGGTAAAAAATTCTGGCAAAAGTCGAGGCTATGACGCAGGAAATGCCCGAAGCCTTGATGGCGATCGGCGCATGCTCACGCGAAGAACCGCATCCGAAATTTTTGCCTGCCACCATGATTTCGCCCGGCTGTACCTTCCTGACGAAATCGGCGTCTATGTCCTCCATGCAGTGGGCCGCCAGCTCGGCGTGAGAGGATGTATTGAGATAACGTGCGGGAATGATGACATCGGTGTCAACATTATCGCCGTACTTATGAACTCTGCCTTGTGCTTGCATTTTTTAGATAGTCTCCCTTCAGATTCAATGTGAAGTGGTCACGATAAAAGCGAACGCATGTGAGCGCCGATATTCCAGCGCCAACGGCGCTCCGATATGATTCACTATTCGTTATTCTCTTAGCGAACGCATGTGAGCGCTCCTGGGTCGGTAATGTAGCCGGTCACTGCGCTTGCGGCGGCGACTGCCGGACTGGCCAAATAGATTTCACTGGTGATATGTCCCATTCTGCCGATGAAGTTGCGGTTGGTAGTGCTGACCGCCTTCTCGTTCTCGGCGAGAATGCCCATATGGCCTCCCAGACAGGGACCGCAGGTAGGTGTGGAAACCACGGCGCCTGCTTCAATGAAAATCTCAAGAAGGCCTTCCTTCATCGCCTGAAGATAGATGGTCTGTGTACCGGGGAAGATAATGCACCGCACATCCTTTGCCACCTTGCGTCCCTTGAGAATGGCGGCGGCGGCTCTGAGATCCTCCAGTCGGCCGTTGGTGCAGCTGCCGATGACGCTCTGGTCGATTTTGATTTCCTGCGCACCGATTTCGTCTACCGTGCGTGTGTTCTCGGGAAGGTGAGGGAACGCCACGGTCGGACGGAGCGCCGAAAGATCTATGGTGTATGTCTCGTCGTATTCCGCGTCCTCATCGGCGGTGTAAATCACCGGCGTGCGCTGGAATCTGCCACTGCAGTATTCCTCGGTGATCTCGTCCACCGGGAAAATGCCGTTCTTTGCGCCGGCTTCAATCGCCATATTGGCAATGCAGAGACGGGAATCCATGGAGAGGTGCTTCACGCCGTCGCCGGTGAATTCCATCGACTTGTATCTCGCGCCGTCAACGCCTATCATGCCGATAATGTGAAGAATGACGTCCTTGCCGGTCACCCAGCCCTGCGGCTTGCCGGTAAGCACAAATCTGATAGCGGACGGCACCTTGAACCATGTCTTGCCTGTGGCCATTCCGGCGGCCATATCGGTGGAACCGACGCCGGTGCTGAATGCGCCGAGAGCGCCGTAGGTGCAGGTGTGGCTGTCGGCGCCGATCACGCAGTCGCCCGGCCCGACAAGGCCCTGTTCGGGAAGAAGGGCGTGCTCGATGCCCATCTGTCCCACGTCGAAATAATTGAGCACATCGTATTTGCGTGCGAATGTGCGCACCTTTTTGACCTGCTGCGCCGCTTTGATGTCCTTGTTGGGAGTGAAATGATCCATCACAAGCGCGATTTTTTCTTTGTCAAAGATCTTGTCAACTCCGGCTTTTTCCAGCTCGTTGATGGCGACCGGAGAGGTGATGTCGTTGCCGAGCACCAGATCCAGCTTCGCTTCGATGAGCTGTCCCGCCGTAACGCTTTCCAGCCCGGCGTGAGCTGCCAGAATCTTCTGAGTCATAGTCATACCCATGGTGAGTATTCCTCCTTGCGGTTTTGATTGTTAAATGCTATTATATCACAGTTCTTTTGTTTTGTAAATCGCTAAATGAATTTTCTTACCAATTATGGTGAATCTCCTCAGTGGTCATCTCCATTTTTTCCATTGCATATCCGTTGGCGTAAAAAAATTCAATAATGGCAGGAAGCGCTTCCACTGTCGTGGATGTGTTCTTGCCGGCGTCGTGCATGAGAACCACCGCCGTCTGATGATCCTTGAGCGACAGGCGGACATTCTCAAGCAGCTTCCCGGGAGGAGTATTGGCGGCCTCCGCGTCACGGCTGTCCACATTCCAGTCCTGATAGACATAGCCCCTGTCCTTGACGCTCTTTTTGAGCGCCGTCATAATGCCCTGGTTGTATTTCCTGCTGATGGTGTTGCTCGAACCGCCCGGAAACCGGATGATCATCGACCGCACGCCCGTGACGGAATACACATAGTCGCTTATCTGATCCATTTCGCTGAAAAACGCGCTTTCGCTGGAGTACACCTTGCTGTAATTGTGGGAATAGGTGTGCAGGGCAATGGTGTGTCCCTGATTGACGATGGCCCTGTATTGATCCTCCATGTCCCGGTGGTAATTCACAAAGAATGTCGCCTTGACATTGTAATAATCCAGAATATCGAGTATCGCTCCGGTATTTTCCGAAGGGCCGTCATCGAAGGTGAGATAGGCGGTGCATCCGGCCTTGTGCGGCACGAAATTGATGTAATGATCAATCGGAAGGGTCAGCCTGACGCCGTCGTCCTCCTTCGTGTCATCCTCCTGGCTGCTGGAGGAATCCGGTACCGCAGACGCAGGTCTGACGGGTGAATTGTCCTTGCCTCCGTTGAAAAGATCGGCGGCGCTCACCAGTCTGTATTTCAGACCGGAGTCGTCATAGACCGGAGATTTTTTCACTTTGCTTTTGCCTGCGGCCATGTCAGTTGCCGAAACCGAGCCGTTGCGGGTAATATCATATACGTTTTCACGCACGCTTATCAACGCAACCGAAAGGCAGCCCAGCATGAACGCCGCTATAAGCACCAGCGGAATGTAATAGGAAAATACCGAGTCTTGCTTTTTTTCTGCCAAGCGTGATCCCTCTTTCATAAGATTTGGTCATTGGGTGAAATTCGCCACACAATATAGGATTCTCCGGCCGCACGGCATTATCCCTTGTGAAGCAGCCGGTGAGAAATTACCATCTGTGCTGGATCACTTCGGAATCCTCAGTGAGCGGTTCGATTTTGTAGCCCTGGGAAAGGATATATTCGATGATGCTTGGCAGCGCTTCCACCGTGGTCACCTTGGATTTGCCGGTGTCGTGCATGAGAATATTGGCTACCTTCTTTTTCTTCAGCCCTGACTTGACCTTTTCGAGCAGCAGCTCGGGATCACGGTTGATGCCGCTGGCGTCTGTGCTGTCCACATTCCAGTCATGAAAAATGAATCCCTTGTCGGTCACGGCCTGTTTGAGATCCTTCATGATGCCTTTTTTGTATTTATTGCTCACGGTGTTGCTGGAACCGCCGGGGAAGCGGATGATTTTGGAATCAACCCCTGTCACCTTCTCAACATAGTCGTGAATTTTATTCAAATCCTTGAAATAGGCATCCTCGCTCACATAAATTTTTTTGTAGGTGTGCGTATAGCAGTGCAGCGCAATGGTGTGTCCCCGGTCGACAATCGCCTTGTATTTGCTCTCCATATTCTTGTGATAAATCACAAAGAAGGTTGCCTTCACGTTGTATTTGTCCAGAATATCGAGCAGTTTCTCGGTGTTTTGCGAAGGGCCGTCGTCGAAGGTGAGATATACCACCTTTTCGTCGCTTTTCCTCTTGGTCCTGGTCGTCGTGGTGGCCGCCGAGGTCGCTGAAACCGCCGTGGTGGAGCCGGAATCATCATGACTCACCGGAGCGGCCGTCGTCACTGTGACGGCAGGCTGGGTAAGGCTTTCAGAAGGCGCCGCAGCCGTCGTCGTCTGGGTAGTGTTTTTGGTTATCACGTAATATTTTACGCCGTTTTTGCCTTCTGTCTCCACAAACTGATAGTCGTTGTCCGAAATGCCGTCATAGGCGGAATCGCTGTCAACGGTATATCCATTCACCGGCTTGTACGACATACCGGAAAAGGTAATCGCAAAAATGACAAACAATATGGCAAATGTTGCTACAATGGGAATATAGGCATATCTTCCGCTGTTTTTCTTCATAAGTATCGCCCCGTCTTTACACAATGATTTATATACCACATATATCTTACCACATTATTTTTTGAAAATAAACAGATAATTCATAAATTATCTTCTGACGGAAATGCCGTTTTCGGCCAGATAATTCTTAAGGTCGGGTATTTCCAGCTCCTTGAAGTGGAAAAGCGACGCCGCAAGGGCCGCATCCGCCCTGCCGTAGTCCAGCGCGTCAAGAAAGTGCTTCTTCTCACCCGCTCCGCCCGAAGCGATGACCGGAATGCCGACTGCTTCGCTGACGGCGCGTGTCAGTTCAAGGTCGTAGCCGTTTTTCTGGCCGTCGCAGTCCATGCTGGTGAGCAGGATCTCCCCCGCTCCCCGTTTTTCGGCCTCTATCGCCCATTCCACCGCATCAATGCCCATATCGACCCTGCCGCCGTTCTTGTAGATCGTCCAGCCGCTTCCGTCCGCCCTGCGTTTGGCGTCGATGGCCACCACAACGCACTGACTGCCGAATTTATAGGCCGCTTCCGAAATCAGCTCGGGACGGAGTATGGCGGCGGAATTGACCGATACCTTGTCGGCGCCGGCTCTGAGCAGCGAGGTGAAATCCTCTACCTTACGGATGCCTCCCCCTACCGTGAAAGGAATAAACACCGTCTCGGCCACACGGCGCACCATGTCTATGACAATGCTCCTGTCGTCCGACGAAGCCGTTATGTCCAGAAATACAAGCTCATCGGCGCCCTGACGGTCATAGGCGGCGGCACATTCCACCGGATCGCCCGCATCACGCAGATCGACGAAGCTCACGCCCTTGACAACCCTGCCGTCCTTCACGTCCAGACAGGGAATAATTCTCTTTGCAAACATTCTTTTATCCTCCGATTATATCATTCCCGCAAAATTGCGCAATATCTGAAGTCCCACGCCGCCGCTCTTTTCCGGGTGGAACTGAGTGGCAAACACATTGTCCTTCCACACCGCCGCATGAAAAGGAATGCCGTATGCCGCCGTTGCGCTCACAACGTCCTTGTCCTGTGCTTCAAGGTAAAAGCTGTGGACAAAATACACATAGGGATTCTCCGGCAGTCCCCTGAACAAAGGACATGCGGGGTTGTATTCAATCGAATTCCAGCCGATATGCGGAATTTTCAGACCCATGTCGGAAGGAAAGCGCTTCACCTGACCCGGCATGAGCGAAAGTCCCTGCGCTCCGGGCGATTCCTCGCTGCGGTCAAACAGCACCTGCAAGCCGAGACAGATTCCCAGAAACGGCCTGCCGCTTGCGGCAAATTCCTTCACTGCGCCGACCAGACCGCTTGCGGCGAGATGATCCATCGCATCGCCGAAGGAACCGACTCCCGGCAGCACCGCACCGTCGGCATCCGCAATGACCGAAGCATCGGAGGTGACGGCATTCTCGCAGCCGATGTGGTCGAGCGCCTTCTGCACGCTGAGAATATTGCCCGCTCCGTAATCAATAATAGCAATCATGTTTATTCATCGCCTTTTTTCAATTAATTTTTTCAATTAAATTGGAATGACATTATTTTATCACCAAAAAGAGGTTTTTGCAAGGATTTTTTTTCACTTTCTCATGCTACTATGCTAATTTGTTAAAGTGAATAAAAGCAAAAGGCGCACGGATATTCCCTTGTGGAAAACGGCTCCGTGCGTCTTGGAAAAAAGAAACGGATTTATTGTTTTTTCAGAATAATGTTGTCGATGACTTTGTCGCTCGCAAGACCCTCGGTGCTGTCGAAATTTTCCCTGACAAAGCGACGGAGCCGTTCGGTCTCAAAATCGCCCTTTTCGATGGCCTCGAGCAATTCGGCTGTCGTGCGGCAGACCTTGCCGGGAGCGTGGCGGTCGAGAGTGCGATGCAGACCGCGCATCAGCTCGTACTCCTCCTTGTCGAAGGCGTAGAAGAGCATCGGCTTGCCGTGCAGCGAGAATTCATAGATATTGGACGAATAATCGGTGATCAGAATGTCGGTCACGTAAAACAGCTCGTTGATATCGGGATACGAACTGAAATCCAGTATCCTGTCAGCGTATTTTTCGTCTATCGTCACAGGCTTGGGAATAAAGGGGTGCTGCTTGATGACAAAGAGATATTCGTCGCCGCAGAAGTCGTAAATCCGCTCCCAATCCAGCATTTCATAGGGATAGTAGGAGGTTCTCTGACCCGGGCCGCGGAACGTCGGCGCGAACAGAATGACCTTTCTGCCCTGCCAGTCCGGATTTTTCTGGTAGAAATCACGCCTGAAATCCACCACTCGCTTGGCGTCAAGGTAATTGTCCAGCCGCATAAGGCCGTATGGAAGGCAGCGTTCCCGGTCAATGCCGAACACCTCGGCGTAGACATCACGCAGGAATTCGCCGCCGACAATGGCGTAATCCAGCTGACGGTAGCAGCAGCGCCAGGGATTCGGGGTGCCTCTCTTGCCGAACCGGGCGTAGCCTACCGCCTTGAATCCGACGCCGGCGTGCCAGACCTGCACCAGCGTGGTTTTCGGGTGGAGCCTGACGTTGTTGAAGAAGGTGGAGTAATCGTCCACAAAGATGAAATCCTTATTGGCCGTGACAAAGGCCAGTCTCAGCCATGTCCAGAGAATTTTGAGGTCATTGTCGTCCTCCAGTGTCTTGACGAACCAGTAGGACATCTTCAGCCGCTGTCTGTCGAGACGTTTGCCGGTACGAACGTCGAGGCCCCTTTCTTTGATGCGGTCGTCAAGCGCCTTGAGATTGCCGTTCATCGGACATCTCGACTCGGACATCAACAGCACCCGTCTGCCGTTTCTCGGAGCGATATGTGAATTGATCTGATAAATCGCATTGATGACATTTTCAAGAAACCAGATGAGCTTCTTGATAAAACGCTTTTTGAATTTCGGCGCTTCCACCCTGAACTGGCGCTTGCGGATATTGTCATTGCGCGTCATATAGGTGAAGGTCATTTCAAAGACAAGATCCTGCCGCTCCCTGACCGGCACAAATGTGAAGACGCAGGCGTAGCAGGTGCCGGCATAGCGGTAAACCTTGTCCATGTCCTTAAGGCAATAGCCGACCTCCATTGTGATCGGAACGGTGCGCCATTCGCCGCCCTCCCGGCGATATTTGAGGTACCAGACGCCGTTGGTGAGCATCCTGCCGCCGCCGATGTTGGTTATGTTAATTGTCAGCTCGCCGGTTTCCGGGTCGAAGTAATCCATCCGGTACACCCTGCCGCATTTTTTGTCGGCAACGGCGAATTCGGCGGACTGAATATCCCCCTCCAGCTTTGCCTTGAGATATATGTTGTCCCAGCGCAGCGAAGTGATGAATACCTCTGCATTTTCCATATTCAGCGCCTCACTGAGCCTGCCCGCCGGCGCTCAGTTCACAGATGAAATCGACGATTCTCTCGGCGGCGTGGCCGTCCTCATAGCACTGTTTCTCGTCAAGGAAAGCCCTGACCGCTTTGGCGTAGGCTTCCCCGTCAAAATTCATGATGTTTTCGGAAAGAGTCTCATCGGTTTCCGCAATCGGGAACGGCGTCTGGTCGAGCGGATAGAAAAATCCTCTGGAATTGATGTACTGCTTGATGTCCCGGGCATAAATGAATCCCGGCGCTCCTTTGAGCATAAAGTCAAAGATCCAGCTGGAATAATCGGTAATTCCCACATCGGCCGCCGCAATCAGCTCCTGCATATCGATGTAGTCGCTTGCGTCGATAATGGAGGCGCGGTTGGCAAACATATGCCGGAGTGCGGCATTGTGGCGGTTGTGCATATGAGCCTTGACAATCACCTTCCACTCGCCGCCGAATTTCTTTTCCAGTGTTTCCTTGAGCATCATGCAGTCGATTTTGATGGCGCTGACATCGGATTTATTGTCGCGGAAGGTCGGAGCGTACAGCACCGTCTTGACCTGCGGCTCGATGTTGTAGAATTCGTACACCTTTTCACGGAGCGCCTTCATCTTCTGCTCATCAAAGAGAATGTCGTTTCTCGGGTGGCCGAATTTGAGCTGCGGCACATCCGGCCAGAAGGATTCATGAAACACGTTTTCCTCAAACACACTGTCGGTCAGGAAATAGTCGATGAATTTTGACGAGCGCTTTGCGAGATTGATCCATTTCTTTTCGCCGCCCAGCCGTTTGATGCCCAGCGAGCCGTGCCATGTGTCGATATAAATCTGCTCCGGCTTTTTGGGAATTTCCTTCCAGATGCAGTTGAGGGCGTTGTCCACCCAGAACTTCGCCGTGCCAAGGGCAAAATAGCTTGCAAGGGTGCCTCTGAGCACCAGCTTGACGCCGTCGGGAATATGGTACTTTTCCTTGTGATAATACACATCGCCGTTGACAAGGAAGATAAGCTCATAATCCAGTCCCCGCCTGAGGATTTCATCCGCCACGTACTTGCAGTTGCAGGTGTAGCAATTCTGAAATGTGCCAAAGACAATGCGGTTGGGAACGATCTGCTTGTCCTTGAGAAGCTTGCGGCGCTTGCGCACGCCGATGGCTTCGTCACGGTCAATAAAGAACTGGATCACCGGATCAAAAAACCTGACCATAGCGTCATGGATATTCCACTTGATCTTCCTCATAAAATTGCCTTCCGCCATGGCGGTGATCCAGATATCCTTTCTGGATTGCTTAATCAAAGACATCTGTTGGGTTTCTTCATCGTATTTTTCAATAAACATTTCAATACCTCATGTCTGAAAATTGATATCACAAAAAGTCTCAGATATTGACACTGCCGACATAATAACATTAATATGCAAAAAACAAACACACACCAATCACAAAAAGTGTCTGAATTTTTTTACTTTTTCAGCCTGCTCATTACTTCCTTCTCACCGAAGCCGAATATCTGCTCGACCTCGTGATACTGTACCAGGCCGTGGAAAATATACAGATCCTCCGGCGTCGTGACCTTCACATTGCCCCTGTTGCCCTGAACCATGACCACATCGTGTCCCAGCTTCTTCATCAGGGTGCATGTGTCGATGATTCCCTTGTATTCGGGATTGATGCTGCGCATCTGCTCGTGTGCCTCGATGACGTCCTTCAGGTAGAAGCACTGGGGAGCCTGCGCCGTGAAAAATTTATCTCTGGAAGGCACTTCCTCTATCGTCTTGCCGTCGGAACTGATGACCGGCGTCTCGAACAGAGGAGTGCAGGTCACTGCCGAACCGTGCTTTTTGACACACTCGATATCCTCGCCTATCACAGCGGAGGTGATATGGGGACGCACACCGTCGTGAATGAGCACGATGTCATCGCCGTCGTTTTCCTCATAGGCGAGCCGGAGCGCCTTGTAGATCGAATCCTGACCCGTTGTGCCACCGGGAACGATGCCGGCTACCTTTCTGATGAGGTTTTTTTCAATCAGCTTTTTCAGGTGTCTGATGTACTCTTCCTTGCAGGCGATGTAGATTTTATCAATCATATCGTGTTCCTCAAAAATGTCGAGCGTATGAATGATGATCGGTTTGCCTGCCACCTCAAGGAATTGCTTTGGCATGCCGGAACCCATACGGGCGCCGCTACCTCCGGCAAAAATAATGGCTATATTCTTGCTCATTTTTTTCATATTCCCTTCTTAATGTGATATATCTGGCCGAATACGATTATTATACTCCCGTAATGCTCATCGCCGTAAAAAAACGCCCGAGTGATCCTGAAAAAATATCAAAAAAATATCCGCCCATATCTTTTATATTAAACCATACCTACGACAGTTTGTCAAATAAAAAGTTTGTGATTTGTTTTTGAAAATTTTTTTGCAAAAAAAACAGGGCATACCGTCCGGAACAGTCCGGCTGCATGCCCTGTTTTTTATTTATTGACGAGATTCAGATAATTACTGATATTCGACCACGTTGACCCATCTGAGCAGGAATTCTCTCTCCTCGGGCTTACCCTTGACCGACTGCGAAGCCGCCACGATCGGGAGCCACTGCTGCACGTACTGTCTGGCGGTGTCGCTCTTTTTACAATAGAGCTTCATGTAGTTCTCGGCCAGCTCGGTCTTGCCTTCCAGTGAGAAGAGCAGGTAGGTTCTGGCCGCATCAGCCGCGCCGTTGCCCTGGGTGACGTGCGACCAGTCGAGCACATAGGCCTCCCCTTCGGGGGTGATGATGATGTTGCTGGGATTGAAATCGCCGTGGCATACCTTGACATGCTTCTTCATGCCCGCAAGGCGTGTGTCAAGCTCATAACGTGTGGTCGCGTCAAGTCCTGTCTCGGAGATCTTTCTCTCCATCTTGTCCTTGAGCTTGTTGAGCAGTCTCGCTCTCTTGCTCTGAATCTCCAGCTGGAGATCGACAAACAGTTCAAGATATTCGTCCAGCTTGTCGGGATTCCGTTCCATCAGCTCGGCGAGGGTGGTTCCCTCGATGTAATCAAAGACGATAGCCCATTTCCCGTCGATCATGGTGACCTGCTGAACCTTTGCGATTTTCAGACCGGTTTCCTCGACTCTGGCGGTGTTCAGCGCTTCATTGAGTATATCCGATTTGGAGAAATCCTCATTGAATACCTTGATTGTGTAATTGCCGCATCTGTAGATGACCTTATTGGGTCTTTCGGCAAGAATTTCCATTTTGCTTGTATCAAATTCCATAGATCTTATTGTCCTCCTTAATCTAAATTACAGCGCACAGCGCTCCGAAACTATTATCTATTCTTTATTCTCTATTCTTTAGTTTCCGTAGTATGCCTTGAGATAAATGTCCTTCAGCTCGCTGATGAGCGGATATCTCGGGTTGGCGCCGGTGCACTGATCGTCAAAGGCATTCTCGCTCATCTCGTCCAGTGTGGCAAGGAAGTCCTCTTCGGATACGCCGTAATCGGCAATGGTCTTCTTGATGCCGATCTTCTCTTTCAGCTCCTCGAGCTTGGCGATCAGGCCTTCGAGCTTCTCGTTGTCGTCAGCGCCCTCGATTCCGAGGTATTCGGCGATCTCCGCATATCTTCTGAGTGCCTTCGGGTGATCGTACTGCGAGAAGGTACCCATCTTGGTGGGAACTTCGGCCGCATTGTAGCGCATGACATGAGTGAGCACAAGCGCATTGGCGATACCGTGCGCAATGTGGTGATAAGCGCCCAGCTTGTGAGCCAGCGAGTGATTGATGCCGAGGAAGGCGTTGGCGAATGCCATACCGGCGAGAGTGGCGGCATTGGCCATCTTCTCTCTGGCGAAAGGCTGATTGTTGCCGTCGTCGTAGCAGGTCGGCAGGTATTCAAATATTGTCTTGATGGCCTGGAGCGCCAGACCGTCGGTGTAATCGGTGGCCATAATGGAAACATAGGCTTCCAGAGCGTGGCTCATGGCGTCGATACCGGAGGCGGAAGTCAGACCCTTGGGAGCGGTCATCTGCATGTCGGCGTCAACGATGGCCATGTTAGGCAGCAGCTGGTAGTCGGCAAGCGGATACTTGATGCCTTCGTCGTCGGTGATAACGGCAAAGGGAGTCACCTCGGAGCCTGTACCCGCAGAGGTCGGCACGGCGATGAAGTATGCCTTTTCGCCCATCTTGGGGAAGGTGTAGACTCTCTTGCGGATATCCATGAAGCGCATGGCCATATCCATGAAGTTGGCCTCGGGATGCTCATAAAGCACCCACATGATCTTGCCGGCGTCCATAGCGGAGCCGCCGCCGATGGCGATGATGCAGTCAGGCTCGAAGGCGCGCATCTGCTTGACACCTTCCTGAGCGCATGCGAGTGTGGGATCGGGAGCCACGTCAAAGAAGGTGGCGTGCGTAATGCCCATTTCGTCGAGCTTGTCGGTAATGCACTTGGTGTAGCCGTTCTTGTAAAGGAACTGGTCGGTGACGATAAAGACCTTCTTTTTGCCCATGACGTTCTTCAATTCGTCAAGAGCCACAGGCAGACAGCCCTTCTTGATGTAAACCTTTTCAGGCGCTCTGAACCACAGCATATTCTCTCTCCTCTCGGCGACCGTCTTGATGTTGATCAGGTGCTTGACACCCACGTTTTCGGAAACAGAGTTGCCGCCCCATGAACCGCAGCCCAGTGTGAGCGAAGGAGCAAGCTTGAAATTGTAGATGTCGCCGATGCCGCCGTGCGAGGAAGGCGTATTCACGAGAATACGGCAGGTCTTCATTCTGGCGCTGAATTCGGCGATCTTGTCCTTTTCGGTAAGAGCGTTGCAGTAAAGCGAGGAGGTATGACCGTAGCCGCCATCTGCGACGAGCTGTTCCGCCTTGGCCACAGCGTCCTCAAAATCCTCCGCCCTGTACATGGCAAGCACCGGAGAGAGCTTTTCGTGCGCGAATTCCTCGGAGATGTCGACGCTCTCGACTTCGCCGATAAGCACCTTGGTTGCCTCGGGAACCTCAACGCCTGCCAGAGCCGCAATCGTTACCGGCTTCTGACCGACAATCTTCGCATTGAGGGCGCCGTTGATGATCATGGTTTTGCGCACCTTGTCCTTCTCGTCGTCCTTCAGGAAATAGCAGCCTCTGGCGGCAAATTCGGTGCGTACCGCGTCGTAAATTTCCTTGTCCACGATGACCGACTGCTCGGAAGCGCAGATCATGCCGTTGTCAAATGTCTTGGAATGAATGATCGAGTTGACCGCCAGCAGAATGTCCGCCGACTTGTCGATGATGGCGGGTGTATTGCCGGCGCCGACGCCGAGAGCCGGCTTGCCTGAGCTGTAAGCCGCCTTAACCATGCCTGGGCCGCCGGTGGCGAGGATAATGTCGGATTCCTTCATGACGAGATTGGTCATTTCCAGGGAAGGAACGTCGATCCAGCCGATAATGCCCTCGGGAGCGCCTGCCTTCACGGCCGCCTCAAGAACGGTTTTGGCGGCGGCGATGGTGCTCTTCTTGGCTCTGGGATGAGGGCTGATAATGATGCCGTTTCTGGTCTTGAGACAGATAAGCGTCTTGAATATCGCAGTGGAAGTGGGATTGGTTGTGGGAATAACGGCGGCTACCACACCGATAGGCTCAGCGATTTTTCTGGTACCGAATGCCTTGTCCTCCTCTATGACGCCGCAGGTTTTGGTGTCCTTGTAAGCGTTATAGATATACTCCGCCGCATAGTTGTTTTTGATCACCTTGTCCTCCACAACCCCCATGCCTGTCTCTTCAACAGCCATTTTGGCCAGCGGAAGTCTTGCCATGTTGGCGGCCGTCGCCGCTGCAAGAAAAATCCTGTCAACCTGCTCCTGGGTGTAGGTTGCAAAAATCTTCTGAGCCGCTTTGACCTCTTCGAGCTTCTTTTCCAGCGCCTCAACGCTGTCTACGATTTGGTAGTCTGCCATAGTGAATTTCTCCAATCTTTGGTAATATGTAATACTCTTCGCCTTGCGCAAAGGGCAGGCAGAAGAAATAATCACTTCTTCGTTAATATTTTAACAAATTTTTCATGCAATGTCAATCATTATTTTTTGAAGCTGCCTTTGATGTTTATTATAACCAATCATTATACAAAATTCAATATTTTTTTGAAAACAATATGGGAATTTGTGTTTAATTTTATTAAAATACTTATTATGTACATAATTTATACAAAAATTAGGGTTATAATAGAGGCAGATGGAAAGGTGGTGTTGTTTAATGAGAAGGAATGTTATGGCAGCGTTTGCGCTGTCGCTGAGCATTGTGGGTACAGTTATCTCCATTACAGCCATTGTCCTTGCCGCCTGCGGACTTGGCGGAAGCAGACGCATCTACAGACATTAGTTTTTTTCCTCCAATAAAAAGCCGGACTGAGGTTATCCGCATTTGCAGACAATCTCAGTCCGGCCTGTTTTATTTTAGGAAGCGGTGCGAAGGCTTATGCGCAGCTTGTCGGCTATCATGGCGATGAATTCGCTGTTGGTCGGCTTTCCCCTGGAATTGTGAACCGTGCTGCCGAAATAGGAGCCGAGGAAGTCAATGTCTCCCCTGTCCCACGCCACCTCGATGGCGTGCCGGATGGCCCGCTCCACTCTGGACGGTGTGGTGCCGAAGCTTTCGGCCACTCCCGGGTAAAGCTGCTTGGTCACGGCGTTGATCATATCGGGCTGGAGGACAACGCTCACTATCGCACAGCGAAGATACTGATAGCCCTTGATGTGGGCAGGAACGCCGATCTTGTGGATAATGTCGGTCACCATCAGCTCCAGTTCACCCGGATCCGCCGGCGCCGCGCCGCTGAAGCCTGAAGTCCCGTGCGACTCGGCCGGCTGCCGGCTGTCGGCGGCACGAAGCATCGAGTAAAGCGCCTCCGGCGGAACGTCCCTGGTTATCACCGCCGAAACGCCTGCCCCGTAAAGCTCACGCTCCAGCCTGAAGGAGGTGAATTCGCTCATCACCACAAATTCAGGACACTGATGAAGGAATTTCCGCCTCGCTTCCCTTACAAACGAAAGGGCGTCGGTATCGCAAAAAAACATATCGATCAGCACACAGGAAGGACTGTAATGCTCTATCGCCGTCATGAAGGACTGGCTGTCGTTTCCGACCGAGACAACCCCCTGCGCCGCCTCCCGCAGAACGGCCGTATCACCGGAGCTTTTTTCATCGCTGATTCTGCGCAGAAGCAGATTTTTGTTTTTATGAGACATAATGATTTTTGCATTGCTGGACATTTGTGCATCTCCAAACGAATGAATTGCTTAATTATGCTGTCCCGTAAACTGTCGAATCAGGCGATTCTTCCGGCAATCGGGGCATTTTTCGTCGACGTGTTTTTAAGCTGTGACTTATGCTACCACAAATGTGCTCATTTTTCAACAGAATACGGACAGTTTGTTTCAATCCGTCGTTTATTTTGTATTTTCGCACAGCCGTCCGCCAAAAAGATCATTTTTCCGCTCGTCTGACTCCCCGTACCGCCTGTTTTGAATCTTCACCCCGGTATCCCGGGAGCTGCCGGCCGGGAACGCTCCGCCCTGACGGTTTCAGGCTTTGTGCCGACGCACAAAGGACAATCCTTCCTTTCGACAAACCGCTCCTGCGGCGGCGGAGGGTCTGTATTCCGCCGGTTCAGGCTCGGTTTGCCGCAATTACAATATGATGCAGATGAGGCCGCTGCATCCTTCGTTGATAATGCGCTCGATGGTTTCGCGCATCTTGTCACGGGCGTCAATCGGCATCTTGCTGAGCTTGTTGTGCAGGCCTTCATTGACCAGCTCGTGAAGCGATTTGCCGAAGATATTGGACTGCCAGATGGACGAAGGCTCCTCCTCAAATCCCCGCAGCAGATATTTGACCAGATCCTCCGACTGCTTCTCGGAGCCGACAATCGGCGCCACCTCGGTGGTGATGTTGGTCTTGACGATGTGCAGAGAAGGCGCCGAAGCCGTCAGCCGCACGCCGTATCTGCCGCCCTGCCGCATCAATTCCGGCTCTTCCAGCGTGAGTTCGTCCATGGAAGGCATCACAATGCCGTAGCCGGTGCGCTCCACCTCGTCAAGCGCATCGCTGAGCCGGTCGTACCTGCTCTTGACGGCAGCAAGCTCGGTGATGGAATTCATCAGATCGGCTTCGTTCTTGATCTGGAGTCCCGTCTTTTCCCCGATAATCCTGTAGAAAAGATCGGGCTGAAGCTCCACTTTGACACGGGTTTTGCCGGTGCCGAGGTCAATGCTTTTGGTGGCGGCACTGACAACATACTGATTATCCGAAAGCGCCGACACCAGGCTGTCAATCTCCCTGATGCGGCGGATATTCTTGGCGGCCGCCCGGATGGTACCCATGATGTCATTTTTGAGCCAGTGATCACGGTCGAGGGAATTGATCCAGCCCGGCATGTCGATGGCGACCGAGCGCACCGGGAATTCATAGAGCACCTCGGAAAGCACTCCCTGGATCTCACTCTCGCTTATCTCCTGACAGTTGACCGCCATCACGGGAACGCCGTATTTTTCGGTCAGACGAGCGGCAAGCGCCCTGCTCTCCTCCTTGGAAGGATCGGAACAGTTGAGCAGCACGGCGAAGGGCTTGTTGATCTCCTTGAGTTCATTGATGACCCGTTCCTCGGCCTCCTCGTATTCCTCACGGGGAATATCGCTGATGCTGCCGTCCGTCGTGACCACAAGGCCGATGGTGGAATGTTCCGTGATGACCTTGCGTGTGCCGATTTCGGCGGCGAGATTGAAGGGAATCTCCTCGTCGTACCACGGCGTTTTCACCATTCTCGGCGCGTTGTTTTCAATGTAGCCCAGCGATGAAGGCACGATGTAGCCCACGCAGTCGATCATTCTGACACGGAAGGAAGCCGTGTCGTCGAGGTCGATCTCGATGGCCTCCTCGGGAATGAACTTCGGCTCGGTGGTCATAATGGTGCGTCCGGCGGCCGACTGAGGCATTTCGTCGGTGGCACGCTCCACCTTGTACCTGCTGCTCATGTTCGGAATCACGAGCGTCTCCATAAACTGCTTAATGAAGGTGGATTTGCCGGTTCTCACCGGGCCTATCACCCCTATATAAATATCGCCTCCGGTTCGTTCGGCAATGTCTCGGTAGATTTTGGTGTCTCCCATGTTTTCCATATTTTTTGCATGCTCCTTCCTTATGCGGTCACGATGAGCAGCTTGCTCTCGCTTACCGTGTCGCCTTCTATGCCGTTGTCGAGCCTGATTGACTCCACAGAGGAATTGTATTCACGGGCAATATCCCACAGTTCTTCGCCTGCCTCGGCAAAATAAAGCACCGCAGCGGGACGGTTTTCCATGGACTTGGGCCGGTTTTCGTCCAGTTCCACCGAACAGACCTGTCTCGCAGGAATATCCTCATAAAGCGAGCAGTGAAGGCAGAGCTCCACCTGAAGCTCCAGCTTGTTTTCGCCCGAAACGGTGTATCCGCAGGACTTCACGGCGACTGCACATTCGGGCCGAATCATCTGTCCGCAGGGCTGCTGTCCGGCGGCGACCGCACATTCAAAGCGGATGTTCTTCTCGCTGAACACCACGCCTTTTGAGGTATCGCGCAGTATCATGCAGACCGCCATATTGCCGCTGACCAGCGTCTTGCCGTCACGGAAACTGCTGCGGCTGTCCAGCACGCCGCACCAGAGATCGCACACGCTGTCTATTTTGACGTCGCCCGTGTCAACCGACTGCCTGTAAACCACGGTGTCATAGACCGTATCGCAGAATTTTTCCAGTCTGACCTGTTTTTTGACGCAGTTCACCTCGTAATCCACCGAATAGACATCGCTGATCCACTGAATGTGTCTGTCGCGGTATGCCTTAACTTCCGCCGTGGCACGGATATCCACGTCCACTCTGCGGTATTCGCCGTCGGAATCGGTGCGCGGTGAAACCTCCAGCATATCGCAGGCAAGCGAAACGTCCGCCCGGCAGTCCTCGTCAAGGCCCGGCATGTCAATGAACTGGTTGAAGGGGATGACATATTCCAGATGTTCGGGATTCTCGTCCTGCTCGGTGGTGTAGACCATGGTGAATATGGCGCTGCCCTTGACAATGAGCTTGCCGGAAACCGGCTGGCACTCCTCCATGCAGAGCACCGCCTCGCTGCGGATGATGGAAGAAATGGGCGGCTTGCCTTCGCCCAGCTCAATCGCTTCGCTCAGATCAAAGCCTATCCGGGTGCAGCCTGCCAGATCGCTGACATCGCAGGATTCACTGCGCAGACGCAGGCCTTCGCCCTCCATGTCGGTGATGATTTCATTCTGCCTGCCGCAGACGGCGGTCATGTGGACGGTGAATGCTCCGTGTATATCCAGCCTTCGCTGATTGACGACACGGCAGTTGACATAATCGACATGCGCATCGGCAAGGAGCTTGACATTTTCGGTGGTATCGTCATAAGGCATGCTCGCCCTGAAGGGAAAATCTCTCTCGCAGCAGCGTATTTTCTTCTCACGGTCATCGAGATAAATGACCGAAATTCTGGCGTTTCCCTCGACTGACAGCGAGTCAAAACTGACTTCCCGTGAGGTGATCATCGGCACAAGACGGCACTTGAGCATCCTGCCGATGTCCGGGCAATAGTCGGGCAGGGTGAGTTCGGTATCGACCGCCTGCTCGCAGTTTCCCTCAAATAAAACTTCCTTGGCGAATACCGATTCGCCCGCAGCTTTACATTCCATGAGCTTCTCTCCTTTTGAGGAAGTACCTGTTGCTTTGGCACTTCTTTTGATTTCTGTCAAATTCATATTCACATCCTGTCCCGGTTATGCATGTTTTTTTTGTTAAATCATTGACAAATCCGCCAAAATGTTAGATAATAGCTTATGTAATCAAACTAACGAAGGAGTTTTTTCAAATGGGTTTTACTATTGCTGAAAAAATTATCAAGGCTCACCTCGTGGAAGGTGAGATGATTCAGGGTACCGACATCGGCCTGAGAATCGACCAGACCCTCACGCAGGACGCTACCGGAACCATGGCTTACCTCGAATTCGAGGCAATGGGCGTTCCGAGAGTCAAGACCGAGCGTTCGGTGGCTTACATAGACCACAACACGCTCCAGACCGGCTTTGAAAATGCCGACGACCACCGCTTCATTCAGAGCGTCGCCAAAAAGCACGGCATTTACTTCTCACGTCCCGGCAACGGCATCTGCCATCAGGTTCACCTCGAACGCTTCGGCATTCCGGGCAAGACGCTCATCGGCTCCGACAGCCATACCCCCACCGGCGGCGGAATCGGTATGCTGGCCATGGGCGCAGGCGGTCTGGACGTCGCCGTCGCTATGGGCGGCGGCACCTATTACATCACCATGCCCAAAATGGTGCGCATCAATCTCACCGGCAAGCTCTCTCCGTGGGTAGCGGCGAAGGATATCATCCTCGAGGTGCTGCGCAGAATGTCGGTCAAGGGCGGCGTCGGCAAGATCATCGAGTACGGCGGCGAAGGCGTCAAAACCCTTTCCGTCCCCGAAAGAGCCACCATTACCAACATGGGCGCCGAGCTTGGCGCAACCACCTCCGTCTTCCCCTCTGACGAAATCACCAGAACCTTCCTCAAGGCTCAGGGCAGAGAATCCGACTGGACAGAGCTGAAGGCCGACGAGGACGCTCATTATGACGAGATTCTCGAAATCAACCTCAGCGAGCTAGGCCCGATGGCTGCCGCTCCTCATATGCCCGACAACGTCAAGACCATCGACGAGCTGAAGGGCAAAAAAATTGACCAGGTGCTGATCGGCTCCTGCACCAATTCCAGCTATCTTGACCTCATGCGTGTGGCTCACATACTCAAGGGCAAGACCGTTCATCCCGACGTCAGCCTGGGCATCGCTCCCGGCTCCAAGCAGGTCTACAATATGCTCGCCGCCAACGGCGCATTGGCCGATATCATCGCCGCCGGCGCCAGAATTCTCGAGTGCGCATGCGGTCCCTGCATCGGTATGGGTCAGTCCCCCAACTCCAAGGGCATTTCCCTGCGCACCTTCAACCGCAACTTTGAAGGCCGTTCCGGCACCAAGGACGGACAGATTTACCTGGTATCTCCCGAAACGGCGGCTGTATCAGCCATCGCAGGCGTATTCACCGACGCCAGAGAGCTGGGTGAAGCAGTGGATATTCCCCTGCCCGAGCAGTTCCTCATCAACGACAACATGATCGTTCCTCCTGCTCCGGTGGAGGAAATGGACAGCGTCGAAATTCTGCGCGGCCCCAATATCAAGCCTTTCCCGACCAGCGAGCCGCTTCCTGAATCGGTCACCGCAAAGACCCTGCTCAAGGTCGGCGACAATATCACCACCGACCACATCATGCCCGCCGGCGCAAAGATTCTTCCCTACCGCTCCAATATCCCCTATCTTTCCAATTTCTGCTTCGCTGTCTGCGATGAGCAGTTCCCCGAACGCTGCCGCACGGAAGGCAAGGGCATCATTGTCGGCGGAAGCAATTACGGCCAGGGTTCCTCAAGAGAACACGCCGCCCTTGTTCCGCTGTATCTCGGCATCAAGGCTGTCATCGTCAAGTCCTTCGCCCGAATTCACCTTGCCAACCTGGTCAATGCGGGCATCGTTCCGCTGACATTTGTCAATGAAGCCGATTACGACACGGTCGATCAGATGGACGAGCTGGAAATTCCCGATATCCGTGAGCTGGTCGGCAGATCCGAAATCACCGTGAACAACAAGACCAAGGGAACTTCCTTCAAAGTGAACTGCCAGATTTCCGAACGTCAGCGTGACATCATCCTCGCAGGCGGTCTGCTGGATTACACAAGAGAGAGCGTTAAGTGATCCTTTGCGGGGAGGTTGAAAGATCATGTCAGAAAACAAGAAGATTTCAATGTCGGTAGTGCGCCGTCTTCCCCGATATTACAGATTTTTGCTCGAGCTGAAAAACAACGGCATATACCGCATCTCATCAAAAGCGCTTGCCGAAAAAATGGGAGCTTCCGCCTCTCAGATACGCCAGGATCTCAACTGCTTCGGCGGCTTCGGACAGCAGGGCTACGGCTACGACGTGCCTAAGCTGTTTGATGAAATCAGCGCCATTCTCGGACTGGACAATCAATACAGGACGATACTTCTCGGCGTGGGAAATCTCGGCCGGGCTGTGGTCAATCATGTGGGATTTCAGTCCAGGGGATTTGAACTCACAGCCATTTTTGACAACAATCCCTCCATCATCGGCACGGTCATCAACGGATTGACCGTGCTGGACGCAGGCACACTGAAGGATTACTGCCTCTCCGAAAAGGTAGACGCCGCCATTCTCTGTCTGCCTAAGGAAAGTGCGGAACAGGTCGTTGACATTCTTTACGGCTGCGGCGTGCGATGCTTCTGGAATTTCAGCCATCTCGATATTTCCATGAAGTACAGCGACGTCGTCACCGAAAACGTCCATCTCAACGACAGCCTCATGACGCTCTGCTACTGCATGACCGCCGACAGGGAGAAACATCCCGGAATAACGGAGACTGCTTCCGCTCCATCACGCCCGCAGTCTTCAGATAAGTAATACAGGTAAAAAAATGACGCCGTATTTGCGAAGTCCGCTTCGCAAACACGGCGTTTTTTCTGTTGAATTCCTCAAATAATGCGTGGATTGCTCAGGTCGAAATATCCAAAATACTTTCTGACGGCGGATATTTCCGGCGTATCGCCGTATTCTTTGAGCATATAGTAGTACACCGGCTTATTGTACGGGAATAATTCCAGCATCTGCATGATCAGATCCTGGGATTTCTCTTTCGGAAAACGAGGATTGGACAGATTTTTGAACATATTGCCTGCCCTTGCCGACATTTCCTTTGTCCCCCACCAGATATTCTTGCCGTTTTGTCTGAGATTGAATACCACAGACAAAAATATCTGCCAGTAGTCCATGTATACCTGATGGAACAGCGTCGCCGGTACGATGCGTCTGTAAAGCTCCATCTTCTGCGGCACGTTGATGCTCGCCGCATTGGCTACGTTCTGGACAATGGCATCCCTTGCCATATTCAGACCGGTGGCCATGGCCGCGCTTGCGATGAAACCGCCGACGCCACGGAATCCGATGGCCACTCCCGGCAAGTAGCTCATCGACCTCTGTCTGGCCGTTCTGTTATTCTGAACCGTCAGATTGATGCTCTGAAGGGTTGTTTTGTAGATGTCCATCGCAGCGTGGAAATCCACCGAGTGCTGTTTGTAAAACGATTCGTATGTCTGTGTCCAGATGTCTTCGGCCGCCAGCACATCCATTGCGGTATTCACAAGATACTCCATATTGGAGAGATAAAGCTGCGGAAAATACTGCACAAATGTTTCAAGATTGACCACCATCAGGTTGTATTCCCTGAAAAATTTGTTTGTGTACTTGATGGCAAGATTTCTGAATTTCAGGCGGTAGGTGTTGAAGGCATCCTTTTCGGCGGAAATATCCAGACGCTTGTCAAACAGAGGAAAGGACATCTCCTTGCCTTCTACCTTGCCGAAATAATCCTGCGGATTATGGTGCTTCATATTGAAGCCGGCAATGATCATATTGCGCCTGGCGTTGATATCCATGGGATTCATCTTCGGCTGCGTCACGGGCAGTGCCGTATTCACAGGCGGATGAACGACCGTCTGATTCGGCTGCGTCACGGGCGGCGCCGTATTCACTGGCGGATGAACGACCGTCTGATTCGGCTG
>CAMHJC010000034.1 GCA_946185345.1 uncultured Clostridia bacterium | reverse complement strand
CCACATGCGGCCGCGGTACTCCGCAATAGGACGCGCCGCGTTTAATTACGCAGCGTAAGCAACTGTATTGTTGTCAGTTAATTTTAAAGTTTTCAGCGTTTAAAGTGCTGCTGAGATCACTACCCGCTTACGAAGACTTACAATCCCTGTCGAAACCATTGCGCCCCCGTATTTAACTCACCAATGTTCTTGTGAGTACTTCATTATAACATAACCAATTGAATTTGTCAATATAATCATTTGGATTTTTTATAAATTTGTATTTTTGTATTTTTGGTTAACAAATCCACCGGAAACAATTTAGCACTTCACTTTTTAATCGGCATGTGGTATAATAACAGACAGGTTTCAATTGATCAGTCGGGATGATTTCCTTTCGATGACATTTTTGAAAGATAAGACATAGCACAATAGCACACGGAGATGAATGACATGCAATGCATCAAAAGATGTCGAAAAGCGGCATTGACAGCCATGGTTGCGGCGTCGGCCATGATAGCCTTATGGTTGTGTTCCTGTGAAAACAGCGCCAATACGGATGCCAAGGCGCAGCAATCGGTATCTCCCACCGATATCACCATCAATGAAGTACTTTCCTCCAACAGCAGCAGCATGAAGGCGTATGACGGCCGGTATTACGACTGGATCGAGCTGTACAATCCGAAAAACGAGGAAGTATCACTGGACGGATATTATCTTTCCGATGATGTGGAAGCGCCGCAGAAATGTCCGCTCGCCGGGCAGAAAATCGCCGCGCACGGCTATCTGGTAATTTACTGCTCGGGATTGAATATGGTGGATGAAAAG
This sequence comes from uncultured Clostridia bacterium, assembly GCA_946185345.1. Lineage (GTDB taxonomy): Bacteria > Bacillota > Clostridia > Oscillospirales > Acutalibacteraceae > RUG762. The sequence continues at coordinate 21,741 of CAMHJC010000034.1, read as the reverse complement.
GGCTGCCTTCACACCAATTTCAAGCTCTCGGCTGCCAACGGCGAGACGGTATGCCTTTCCAACGCATCTTCCATCACTTCGCTGACGGTGCCGGCTTCGGAGGAGAATGTCTCATACGGACTGAGCGAGGACGGAGTGACCTATCTCTGGTATGACAAGCCGACCCCCGGCAAGAGCAATACCGGCCCGGCCTCCGCTCACACTTCTCCGGTTGTGATCAATGAATATATGCTCTCCAATACCTTCACGATTTACGACTGTGAGGGAGATTACGGCGATTGGGTCGAGCTTTACAACACTTCCTCCAAGAGTGTGGATATTTCCGCATACGGCCTGACGGACGATGAAACAGACCCCCTGAAATATGTCTTCCCTGAGGGAACGGTCATCAAAGCCGACAGCTATCTGCTGGTTTTCTGTGACGGAAAAAACAAGACCGACAAAAACGGCCTGCTTCACACCAATTTCTCCCTCAGCGCAAGGGACGGCAGCATCTCGCTTTACACTTCAGGGAAGGAACTGTGCGGCAGGGTACCGCTTTATGAACTTCCCGACAATATTTCCTGCGGCAGAGCCGGCGGCGGTGAGGAGTATCAGTTCTTTGCCAGACCGACTCCCGGTGAGCCGAATAAGACCACCGCCTACAAAAAGCTGACGGCGGATATTTCCCCCGACATCAATGACGGTGTGCTGATCAGCGAAACACTGTCCGCTTCAAGCAAGGTCGGCTCAAGGTACAAAAATGACTATATTGAGCTTTACAATTCCACCGGCCGGAGCGTGGCTTTGAAAGGCTACACCATATGCCGCCGTCCGGGAGAAGTATTGTATACTTTTCCCGACGTGTCGCTGGGAGCGGACAAGTACCTGCTGATCTACTGCGACGGCGTTTCCGATAAGAAGACCGACAAAGCGCTGTATGCGCCCATCAAAATCAGCACCGGAGGCGAAACGATTTACCTTGCGGATGCCTCCGGCAAGGTGTGCGATGTGTATTCCACCGGCATGGGACGAAACGGAATGTCGAGCGGCAGAATAGGCGGCAATACCGGTCAGCGAGTGTTTTTTGCGACGCCGACTCCCGGTCAGCCCAACAGCGGCAGGTATTACACATCGTTTGCGCCCGTTCCGAAATTTGATACGGAAGGCGGCGTGGTCAGGAGCGGCACATCTGTCAGCCTGTCGGTTGACGGAGATTACACCGTGGTATACACCACAGACGGTTCCGAGCCAAAGACTTCCTCCAATAAATACACAGGGCCGATTAAAATAAAATCAAACACGGTGATTCGCGCGGCAGCTTACAGCAAGGAGTGCTACATCAGTGAATGTGCGACACAGACCTATTTAGTAGACAACCCTCACACCATTCCGATTCTGTGCATGTCAGGCAAGCCGGACGATCTGAATGAAGGAAAGGGTATTTTTATTAATGAGAGTAATGCCTCCGAACAGAAGGTGTATGTGGAATATTTCAATAAAGACGGTGAAAAGGAAGTTCAGTTCCCCTGTGGAACCAAGCTTTTCGGCTACAGCTCACGCAAATGTCCTCAGAAAGGCGTCAAGCTGTGCCTGAGAGAGATTTACGGAGTCAATGAAGTAACCTATCCTTTTTTCAGCGGCAACAGCAAGGCGGCCGATACGTTTTCCACCATCCTGCTGCGTCCCAGCGGCGAGGATCAGATATTCTCCAAGCTGCGTGACGAGTTGATTCCGGCGCTGATCAGGGGCAAAATGGATCTCGATTATCAGGAATTTCAGGCATGCGCACTGTATATCAACGGCAGATACTGGGGACTGTATTACATTCGGGAGCATTTGGGTGCGGATTATCTGAAGTCGTATTACGGATACGAAAAAGGTACCTACGACCTGATAAAGGCGCAGCATCTGGCACAGGAGGGAAGTGTGGGCGCCTACAAAAAGCTCACTGAGTTCTGCAAGAAAAACGATCTGACGAAAAAGGAGAATTACGAATACCTCTGTTCCGTGGTGGATATGGATTCCCTGATTAATTTCTGGATAGTCGAAACCTACTTTGGCAATACCGACACGGTCAATATCCGCTGCTATAAGCACCGGGACGGCAAGTGGAGATGGATGATATATGATTTTGACTGGTCTATGCAGACCAGCCCCTACAACAGGCACAAAAACTATATTGACGCTCATCTGCTGGATCCCAAAGGCCATGGAATAGGCAATTTTGACAATTCCATCATCCGCAATCTGCTCAAGAACGATGAATTCAAAGACCGCTTTATCACGGCGTACTGCTACCATCTTAACAATACCTTTGCCCCCGACCGCGCGGTGGCCATTCTCGACGGAATGGCGGAGGATATCGGCGGCGAAATCAAGCTCAATCAGTCGGTCTGGGGACGGCCGGATTACAAAACATGGAACAAGACCACCGTTCCTTTTCTGAGGGATTATCTGCGGGAGAGACCCGGGGAGACCAGGAATCATCTGATGAAAAGCTTTAAGCTCACCGAGGACGACTGGAACAGATATGTGACTCTCTCCAAGGATTACCGACAGGAAAACGATCCGGTCAAATGAGCGATTGACGGCGGGAGCTTTTCATTCATCAAAAAAAGTATAATACTAATTTTCGGCTAAAATCAGACATTCTTTGCGGCCTATTTTGCGCCCTGCGGCGTCATCGTCCTAGGCAGGCGCCAGCCTGCCGTCGTCCTGCTGTCGACGAGTCGACAGCTATTCCTTGCAGAACACAAAATATTCTCGCAAATAATTGTCTACTTTCAACCGAAAATTAGTATAAAACGATCCGGCGCGGCACAAAGGATTTGATTCCTGCGTGCCGCACCGGATTTTGCTGTGGGATGATTTTCCGTAAGATGACAAAGGAGATTAATCCGCCGGGATCAGTCTCTGTCGAGAAGCTCCTGATAGAAGTCAGCGTAGCTGGTCTTTTTGTCCCTGATGAATTCTATGGCGGAGGAAGGATGACGGTTGAGTCGTCCGGTGAGAAGGTAGGGAACGTCATATCCCCAGACTACTCCCGAGGCCTTAAGGGGAAGAATATATTTCTCGATGAAGGAGAGAACGGGGGAGATGTTGAACTTCGGATTTTTGAAGAAGCCGAGAAGCAGCTCCATTGCGCAGTTTCCGGCGCCTCTGCCCATACAGCTTACCGTTGCGTCGAGATAGCTGACACCGAGAGACATGGCCTCGATGGTGTTGGCAAAGGCCAGCTGCTGGTTGTTGTGGGCGTGCATGCCGATGTATTTGCCGGCGGCCTCGGCGTAGGAGAGATATTTCTCGGCGAGTCTCGCCACCTGTTCGGGATAAAGCGAACCGTAGCTGTCCACCAGATAAATACCGTCGGCGCTGCTCTGGCAGATCAGTTCCAGAGCGCCGTCGATGTCAACGTCGCTTGCGTTGGAGACAGCCATGATGTTGACAGTGGTTTCATATCCCAGCTCATGGCAGTATTCCACTATTTCCAGGGCGGCCGGAATGGTGTTGATGTAGGTGGCGACACGCACCATGTCAATGACGCTTTCGGAACGTGGTCTGATATCACGGCGGAAGTCGGTTCTGCCGACATCGGCCATGACGGAGATTTTCAGGTCGGTGTGGTTGTCGCCGACAATCGCCCGGATATCTTCATCGTCGCAGAATTTCCACTTGCCGAACTTATCGGGGGAGAAGATGTCCTTTGACGCCTTGTAGCCGAATTCCATGTAGTCAACGCCTGCCTTGACGTTGGCAAGGTAAAGAGCGCGCACAAATTCGTCGTCGAAATAAAAATTATTGACCAGACCTCCGTCCCGGATGGTCGCGTCAAGCACCTTGACGTCGGGTCTGTAGGAGACAATGTTTCCTCTTCTGTTCATTTTTTCAGGTTCCTCTCTTTTAATATATGATAAAATATCAGCAAAAATAAACAGCTCAAAAGCAAAAAGCCTATATTTTTTTTAATACGGTGAGATTCATTATAACATATGCGCTTTGTAATTTCAACAGAAATCATGTTTTTTTAATATTTTTATCAATTTATCACCTGCGCATTGAATTTTCCTCCGGTATGCATTATAATAACATGGCGCAACATTTTAAACTGCCATCTGAAGAAGCGAAGGAGCCTGGATATTATGAATCAAATCACACGCTGCGACTGTCATCTGCACACCGATAATTCATTCGACAGCGAGACGCCTGCCGAAAGGCTGGTGGAAAGGGCGAGAGAATTGGGCATTGAAACCATCGCCATCACCGATCACTGCGATATATTGGAGTGGAGCGATGCCAATATCGCCCGTTCCAATGCGCAGGCCGCCGAACTCAACGACCGGTACGGAGATATTACCGTGCTGCGCGGCATTGAACTGGGCGAGCCGCTTCAGGCGCCCGAACAGACTGCCATTGCCCTGGGTCTTTGCGAGTACGATTTTGTGCTGTGTTCGCTGCACAACATCCGCAATGAGGAGGATTTCTATTATCTTCACCCGAATGAAGAACAGGCATACGACCTGATCGGACGCTATTTTGAGGAACTGCTCGAAACGGTGCGCTGGAATGAATTTGATTCCCTGGCGCACTTCACCTATCCTCTGCGGTATATCACCGACCGTGACGGAGTGACGGTGGATATGTCCCGTTTTCAGCCGATCATGAGGGAAATACTCTCCCTGCTTGCCGCCAACGGAAAGGCGCTGGAAATCAACACCTCCGGCCTTCGCAGCCCGGGCGGATTCCTGCTGCCCACGGTGGAATATGTGAGCCTTTTCCGTGAACTGGGCGGCAGATACATCACTCTCGGCAGTGACGCCCATGTTGCGGAGCATGTGGCTGTCGGCATGAGAGAAGGCATCGCTGCGGCCAGACAGGCGGGATTCGACTGCGCCACCGTTTTTGTCAACAGGCAGCCGGTTGAGATTCCTTTCGATTGATGCTTCACCCAAAAAAACAGCAGCCGTGCGAATGTGCCAATGTCATTCGTCAGGCTGCTGTTTCGGTTTTCGCAATTGATCTGACGTCAGGATGCCAGTCTGTATCCCTGACCCCAGATTGTCTGAATGTAATTCTGGCCCTCGGCGGCCCTGCGCAGCTTGCCGCGGAGGTTGCTCATGTGTACGTTGACGGTGTTGTCCTCGCTGAAATACTTTTCTCCCCAGACCGACTCAAAGATATTGGTCTTGCTGAATACCTTTGAGGGACTCTTGAGCATCAGTTCCAGTATGCCGTACTCGATGGAGGTAAGCTCCACATGGATTCCCCTGACAGTGACCTCACGGGTGTCAAGGTTCAGCTCGATGTCCTTGTAGGTGAGAATTCTCGACTTGCTCTTGCGGCAGTGCCTGATGTCACGCTCGGCCGATTCCAGCGCTCCGTCGACCGCTTCGGGCCGTTCGCAGGAGCAAAGCAGCTCCACCTTGGCGCCGTCCAGTCCGGTGGAAGCGTAATTGATGACGTAACCCGACCGTGTGAGCAATGCCTCAATGTTTTCGGCCATGCAGCCGTCTTCTTCAATAATAAATACCTTATAGGTCAATTGCATAGGTGATAACCTCCCTGCGTTTCAAAATAATCTTCATCCGGCGGCAGGAAAACAAAAAATCCCGCAAGCCTTCCCAATCCTCCCGACAACAGAAAACCGGAAAACACGCAGGTAACCTATAAAGCGCGGCTCCTTCGGCAGAGAAGGCGGCCATGCCGCACCTTCCCCGAAAAAACGCCCTCTATTGACAGCGCGTCCAATTTACGCATCGTATCATGCTATCAGGAAAATGCCAATCTGTTGTCAATCTTTGTCCCCGTGCAAAAAGCGCCGACAAACAAACCCGTGGCAGCCGCCTTGCCGGCAAAGACCGCACAGGAATCCGAACGAAAAACCTATTGGCACACCGTACCCGATGACATATTGTTTCATGACGGCATGACCGCCGCCGACAATACATCAAAGAGACGTGTACCCCTTAACATCATGATACAGCAACATTGAACGCACTCCTTCTTTCATTAATCGTTTGAGTATATGGTAACATTTCATTCAAAATTTGTCAAGCATAATTTTGAATCTTAAGGTTTTCTTTAGAAAATGGCCCGTCACGGGCGGATCGAAAATCCCATAAAAAACGATAATGCCCGGCACACAACCGTCACGGTTATGTCATCGGGCATTTACTGCTAATTTAATGAATGAACCAACAAAGTATCCTACATGTTAATCCGACCTGATTCGGATTATTACACATTTGCGTTCCATTGCAAAAAAGTAGCTGTCAGTATTTGATTATCTAACCTGCTCGCCGAATACGTCACGCTCAACAAATAAATCGTTGACCGTTACATTAAAGACCTCAGAAAAGCCCTTAAGCTCAATATCAGTAACAGTGCGCAGTCCGTCCTCTATTCTGGAAATAGAACCACGACAAACATAAACGCCCTTCTCATCGAGCTTCTCGGCAAGATCCTGTTGACTCATTCTGCGGGTTACACGCAGAATACGGATATTTTCTCCTACAATGTTGTTCTTTTCACCGTTAATAATACGCGGCATTCATATCACCTCTGAAATTTTTAAAAGCATTACCACTGTCAAATAACCACTCAATTTGCCAATTAACAAGCAACCGCTATGCATTATTATCTGACGACAGCGCATAAATAATACATTAATTTTATGTATGCATTCTGCTTTTTTCGTTGCGCAGCAGAGACTGTAGGACTGATCTCACGGTGCGCTGGTTAAGGCCGGATCCCATGGAAATCGCCTTATTAAAGTGATACAGTAAGCATCACTAACCCAGAATTATTATACTACATAAATAAAAATTTTGCAATAGATTTTTGTCCACAAAATAAGGAAATCGAACTTAAAACAAAATTTTAACAAACCGTCAAAGAATAATACAAAATAAAAACCCAGAATATGGCTTTAAATCACTTATTCAGCTGATCACGCATGTAATTGATGATTTTCCGCTCACGCCTTGAAACCTGCACCTGTGTCATTCCCAAAGCCTTTGCCACATAGGACTGGGTTTTCCCGGCGAAATATCTCATGCGGATGATCTCACGGTCGTTTTCCTCCAGGGTGGAAATGGCCTCCCTGAGCGCCACAACGTCCACCAGCGTTTCGTCAAACCGCTCTGAGGGAATGTCCTCCTGAAACTCGTCGCCGTCACGTTCGGCCGTCAGCGACAGAACGGGACGTGAGGCGTCAATGGCTTCGGCAATGTTTTCCGGTTCGACTCCCAGTCTTTCGGCCAGCTCGCTTACCGTGGGATCACGGCCCTCCGCACAGCGGAATTCGGCCTCCGCACGGTGGATTTTCAGGCCGAGATCACGCAGGCTCCTGCATACCCTGACGGCGCCTCCGTCACGGAACAGACGGCGAATTTCCCCCAGAATGGCCGGAACGGCATAGGTGGAAAAACGCACGCTGCGGCCGGAATCATAACCGGCGGCTGCCTTCACCAGACCTTCGCAGCCCGACTGATAGAGATCGTCGTATTCAATGCCCCGGCCGATGTACCGTCTGGCACATGCGTGTACCAGACCGATATTCTCGGTGACAAGCCGCTCCTGCTCAGCCGTCATGGCGGTATCTCTGCGCAATGCGCTTTTCCATGGTGACGGTAGTGCCTTTGCCGACTGCCGAGCGAACCCGCAGCCGGTCGGTGAAGCTCTCCATCACGGCAAATCCGAGACCGGCCCGTTCGCTGCCTCCGGTGGTGAAAAGCGGCTCCCGTGCCTGAGCGATATCCGCAATGCCGCAGCCCTTGTCCCTGACCGAAACGCAGATGCGCCCGTCTTCGTAGATTCTGGCTTCGATCCAGATATTGCCGATGGAGTCACGGTAGGCATGGACAATACAGTTTGTCACCGCCTCGGAAACGGCCGTCTTGATGTCGGTCATTTCCTCAATGGTGGGATCGAGCTGCGCCATGAAGGCGGCGACCGCCGTGCGCGCGAAGCTTTCGTTGGCGGAGTTGCTGGGAATAACCAGCTTCATGGAGTTTTTTACTTCTGCTTTCATTCTTTATTATAACCTCACTTTTTTAACATATAATAATCATTTATTGTAAATATTAAAATTTTCTGTAAAGAACAATGCGATAATATTAATCTATATCACATATAGATGGCTTAAAGCGCAAACGGTTTACAATACATCCAGTCTTCCGATTCCGGCAAGTTTCATCATGCGCTCAATCATCGGGGGAGCGTTCACCACACGGACGGAGCCGCCGTAGGCCGCCGCGTTCTTGTATCGGCCCATTATCAGGCCTATGCCTGACGAATCCATGAATCCTATTCCGGCGAAATCCAGCACCAGCAGGCCGGGACGCAGCATTTCCGCCTCACGGTCTATGATGTCACGAAATTCCGCTGCGGTGTGGTGATCTATTTCACCCGAAAGCGAGGCGATCAATGTGTCGCCTTTTCTTTCAAAAACCACTGACATGTCATTTCTTTCCTTTCTGCGCATAAAAAACGCACATGAATTATCCTTGCTCAAAAGAATAACTCATGCGCGATAAAAATTAGCGCAGAATATGGCGATTATGACTTACAGACCGAATTTTTTTGTAATGTCTGAAGGAATCTTATCTGCGATGCCTCCCGGGAGTTTGCCGGCGAGGTCTTTGAAATCCACCTTAGCCACGGCGTCAAATGCCTTTTCGCACTCCGCCTTGGGCAGCTTGGTCTCCTTTACGAGGAAGTCGATTGCGTCCTCCTTGCTTCTGATGGTTCCCGCCGCGCCCTTGAGCTTTTCGATGGCGTCCTGCATTGAAATTGCCATACCTTTCACCTCCTTTCAAAGCGTTCGCATGCGCTCAATTGCTATGATCTGTCTTGTTTGCTTCCGGTGTGCCGTTGGACAGCAGCACTTCTCCGCAAGTGCCGTAGAAGATATCGTCGTGTCCCGCCATCATCTCGCAGAAGCGCTCGAAGCGTTCCCAGCCCTGCTGCATGTCGAATTCGTAGCTGTGTCCCCAGAGCAGGAAGATTTTGGGACTGTCGGGCCGCATACGGATAAATTGCTCTGCCAGCCCGAATATTTCCTCCTCCTTGTGGCGGCAGGTGGGAGAAATCTCCAGCATATCCTGCGGAGGTTCAAATGAATGGGTGGATTGCACGCTGCGTGCGTAGCTGATGCCGCACTGATTCAGCAGAAATTTCACCCTTTTGTCGGTATGCCCGTAGGGATAGGCAAATCCCCGTATTTCCTGACCGAAGAGCTGTTCCAGCGCGTGTCTGTCCTCTGTCACTTCATCAAACAGTTCGCCGTCGCTCAGCTGCGTCAGGTCAAGGTGATTGACGGTGTGCGAGGCAACCTCATGCCCCTTATAAAGCTCCGTCAGCATGTCGGGAGGCATGCGTTCTATCGTAACGCCGTCCGCCTGCCACACATAGGGGGGATTCATCATGCCGGAGTTCAGGTTGAAGGTGCATTTCAGGCCGTATTGGTTGAGTATCTCTACAAGGCGGATGTCCTGATAAACGCCGTCGTCATAGCTCAGGGCGAATGCCTTGCGGTAGTTGTCTGTCCAGTTCATATTGCTTTGCCTACCTCATCTCAGAGAATGACCGTGATGAGCAGCGACTTTCCGTCGGCGCTCGATGCGGATATTTTACCCTTGTGCGCCTCGGTGACTGCCTTGGCGATGGAAAGACCGATTCCGTAGCCGCCTGTCTGGGAATTTCTGGATTTGTCGGCACGGTAGAACCGGTCAAAGAGCCTGCCTAGCTGGGAAGTATCCACACTCTCGGCGGTATTGAATACCTCTATGCAGACATTCTTTCCCTTGGAACGGGCTTTGAGGGAAATGGTACCCTTCTCATCGGAATATTTCAGCGCATTGTCGAGCAGTATCGAAATCAGCTGGGTAATGGCTTTTTCGTCGCCGCAGAGGTTGAGCATAGGTTCCACGTCAACGGTGAAGGTCTTTTCCTGCACCTTGGCGAGCGACTGGAAGGACTGTGCCGTTTCGGTGATAACGTCGGACAGCGGAAAGTCGATGTTCTGCACCTGCGGCTTTTCCTCCTCCATGCGTGAGAGGTAAATGAGGTCTTTGGTGAGCGCCGTGAGCCGCCTGGTTTGCGCGCGTATGTCCTGAATCCACTCGTTGTCCTCGCCGCAGTCCATTTCCAGAATGGTCGCGTCGGCGTCGATGATGGTGAGCGGCGTCTTTATTTCGTGTCCGGCGTCGGTGATGAAGGACTTTTGCTTCTCATAGCTCTCCTGTACCGGCTTCATGACCATTCTGGAGAGCAGCACCACCAGCGCCGCCACAGCGATCATTCCCGCCATGGACACGATAATGCTGTACAGGAAAAAGGAGCGGAATGACGAAATGCGGCCGCGGCAGTCGAGGAAGATGATCACGGTGTCGCCGCAGTCATCCTTCTTCAGATATCTGTAGTGCGAGACAAAGCCGCTGCCGCCGCCGGAATCCCACAGCTTTTCGGCGTATTCCCTGGCGGTGTCGGTGTCTACCGCGGCAATTCTGCCGGTATCGACCGAGGTGACGTTTCCGTCGGAGGAGAGACGGACGGTGAAGTATCTAGATTCGTAGGCAAGTTCGGGGGACTGTTCGGCCGAAAGCTCGTCAAACAGCCAGTCACGGTTTCTGGCCTTGCGTTTGAAGCCTCCGTCAGGTTTGGGAAACTGCCCGTTGTTCTCCGCCAGCACATTCAGCACGGCGTCGCTGTCACGCACCACATGACTGTAATTCAGAATATTGATGGCGCTCATGATCACCGCAAGCACCACAAAGACCGACAGCACCGATATGGCGATGAATTTATGCCGAAGCTTCTTAATCATTCGACCGCCTCCAGTGAATAACCGGCGTTTCTGGAAGCCTTGATTCTGATATCCGCCCCCAGAGCGGTGAGTTTTTTGCGCAGGTAGGAAATGTAGGCCCATACCACGCTGATTTCCGAATCGCTGTCGTACCCCCAGATTTTTTCCATCATCAGCTCGGTCGGAATCAGCTGCTTCGGATTGCTCATCAGCAGCTCCATCACCTGGAATTCCTTGTTGGCCAGACGGAAACTGCCGCTTGGCGAGGAGAGTTCAAAGGTCGTGCGGTCGAGCGAGATATTGCCCATGGTCAGCACCGAGCTCTGGGAGCCGGAGCGTCCCCTGGTCATGGCTCTTATGCGGGCGAGCAGCTCCTTGGTGTCGAACGGCTTGGTGAGATAGTCGTTGGCGCCGCAGTCCAGTCCGGTCACACGGTCGTCGATTTCCGACTTGGCGGTGAGCATGAGCACGGGAATATTATTGCCCTTGGCGCGCAGCTTTTTGAGCACGGTCATTCCGTCCATTCTGGGCATCATCACGTCCAGAATCAGTCCGTCATACTGACCGGCTTCGAGATAATCCAGCGCCTCCACACCGTCAAATGCGGCGTCCACCGAATAGTTGTTTTTTTCCAGAATGACCGTGAGCGCCTTTGACAGCGACTTTTCGTCCTCGGCAATCAGAAGTCTCATTGGTTGGGATCAGCTCCTTTGTGTTATAATAAATGCTTCAGAAAGAAATATTCCACGGACAGGAATGTACTCATTAATCCGATTGCCAGAAACACCCACATTCTGTAACGGTTTCTCGCTTCTTTGTAGAGGAAATAATAATTCGCAATCTCCTCGATAAAGCAGCTCCACGACAGAATCATCATGGCGATAAGGCATATTTTATTGGCTGTCATCATATGGCTTGATTCACCCTCACAGGAAATTTTTTTACAGAATTAGCATTAAAGCCAATGCAAGTTTTTTGAGAGAATATTTATAATACGCAGGCTATTTCTTTCTTTTTTTGGGTTCGGGAAGCTCCGGGTACATCGCCTCCACCAGCTTTTTCAGGAAATCCCTGTCCTCGATATTCTCAGCGAGAAGCATTGGCTTGGCGCCTTCATAAGGCAGTTCGGACGCTGCCGCCGGCATGAGCCTGACGGCGGATTCCGTGGGCTTGACCAGAAAGCGGTTGTCATATATTCCACCGAATATCCTGCCCTTGTAATAGAGCAGGTATTCGCCCATCATCAGCCGGTATGAGATATCGTTCAGCTCGCTCAGACCGTCCAGGATAAAATCCAGATATTCTTTTGTGGAAGCCATTTTTTCATTTCCCCTTTCTTTACAATATCATACTACAAAACAATCGGCATTGCAATACGGAATTTTTTGATTCCGCACCGCAATGCCTTTGTCTTATCGGGAATGATCCTGATGAATGATGAGCCGGCCCCTGATGTAATCCGCCGCGCAGAAAGCGGCGAACACCGCCATATTGATGATCACAACGCTTGCCCCGGTCGGCGCAGAATATTCATAGGAAACCGTCAGTCCGGTCAGGAAGCACGCCACCGAAATGACCGCCGAGCAGATCACGACATTCCTGAAGCATTTGAAAACACGCATGGAGGACATCGCCGGAAAAATAATCAGACTGGAAATCAGCAGGGCGCCGATCATTCTCATGCCCAGCACGATGGTCACAGCCGTCAGCACGGCAATGAGCATATTGTAAAAATCCACCCGTATTCCGGTCGCCCTTGCGAACGGCTCGTCAAAGGTAACGGCAAATATCTTGTTGTAAAAGACGACATACAGCGCAAGCACCGCAAGCGAAAGGACGACGCTCAGCGTCACGTCGGATTTGCTGATGGCCAGCACGCTGCCGAACATGTAATTGTTGATATCGGTGTTGATGCCCGAACGCATGGATATGATGAATATGCCGATGGCGAGCGCTCCGGTGGAGAGCAGAGCGATGGCCGAATCGCCGCTGAGCCGGCCTGTGGAGCTGAATCGCAGCAGAATGTAGGACGCCGCTATCACCACCGGAATGGCCACTGTCAGCGGAGCCCAGTTCATCACAGTGGCAACCGCCATTGCGCTGAAGGCCACATGTGAAAGTCCGTCGCCGATCATGGAATACCGCTTGAGCACCAGATTCACGCCCAGCAGAGCCGAACAGAGCGACACCAGCGTTCCGACCACCAGCGCACGGATGATAAAAGGATAGGAAAACATTTCAAGCATTTCTCAGATTAACCTCCAATAAATTCCCTGCCGATTTTGCTGCCGACATATTCGTCCGTACTGCCGAAGAACTGCACCGTATGCTTGATGTGAAGTATCTTGTTGGCGTTTTTTACGGCGTTGCCGACGTCGTGCGACACCATGATGATGGTCATGCCGTACTTTTTGTTGATTTCCTTGATGATGGAATAAATCTCGCCGGTCACGATGGGATCAAGTCCCGTCACCGGCTCGTCCAGAATGAGCATTTTGTTGGAAGCGCACAAGGCTCTGGCGAGTAGTACCCGCTGCTGCTGTCCCCCCGAAAGCTCCCGGTAGGATTTTTCCGCAAGCTCCGTAATGCCTAGCTCCGCCATGTGCTTTGCGGCACGTTCTTTGTCTGCCCTTGTGTAGAATGGCAGAAGCCGGCTGTTGTTGAGGCAGCCGGAAGTGACCACTTCCCTGACCGACGCCGGAAAGTCCCTTTGGATGGCGGTCTGCTGCGGCAGATATCCGATGTCACGGCGTGTGATTTTATCGGAGAATCTGATCTCGCCCTCCATGGGCTTTTTCAGTCCGGCAAGGCATTTGATCAGCGTGGATTTGCCTGCGCCGTTTTCTCCCACAACGCAGAGGTAATCCCCCTCATTCAGTTCAAAGCTGACATGCCGGAGCACGGTCATATTCTCGTAGCCGAGAGTGATGTCTCCGCACGAAATCAACGTATTTTTCAATTCAATGCCTCCCTCAGAATATCGACATTCGCCCTCATCAGGCTGAGATAACTCTCTCCCGCCGCAAAATCCTTTGCGGAGATGTTGTGGCAGGTGTTGAACTGCGCCGTCCTTGTCCCGGTGGATTCCGCAACGGCGTCGGCCACCTTGTGATTGGAAAGCTCGATGTAAAGGATAACCGGAACCTTCTCATGCCTGACTGTCTTAATCAGAAAGGCGACCGTCGCGGCGCTTGGCTCGGTTTCGGCGGCGCAGCCCGGGAAGGCGGCGTAGTAATCCAGACCGTATTCCCTCACGAAATAGAGCAGCGGAAAGCGGTCGCCGAATACCAGCAGATGCCTTTCCGATGCCGCCACCGTTTCTCGGAAAGCGTTGTCCAGTTCCGTCAGCTCGGCAACATATTCGTTTGTATTGGCGCAGTAGAATTCGGCGTTGTCCGGGTCCAGTTCGCAGAGCGCCGCATTGATGGCGTTCACAATGGCAATGGCGTTCATCGGGGAAGTCCATACGTGCTCGTCGTATTCCTCCTCCTCATCTTCATCGTGATGGTCGGAATCCGACTCGTTTTCTTCTTCGTGTTCATGGTGATGCTCACGGCTCTGCATGCCTTCGGACGTCTCCTCCTCGATGGTCTCCACGCAGTCCATCGCCGAAATGATCCTCATGTCGGGATTGTCAGCGGACTCCAGCACCGAATCCAGCCAGCTTTCCGATTCTCCGCCGACATTCAGAAACAAATCGCACTTGGATATGCCGATAATGTCCTTCGGGCTTGGCTCGTAGGAATGTGCCTCCATGCCCGGTTTGAGCAGCATTGTGACATCGGCTCTGTCGCCGGCGATGCGGCGTGCGAAATCGTATTGCGGAAAGATGGTCGCCACGATTGATATTTTTCCGCTGTCCGCCTTTTTCGCTGTCACGGCACAGCCGGAAAGCATGACGGACAGCATGGCCATTATAAGCAAAAGCGACATGCTTTTAATTAACGCATTGGTTTTCATTCTGAGAAATTCCTCTTTACAGATTTAGTACAATAGGGAAAAAATATTTCCGGCACCGCACCTGTGCGTGTGCTTAGATATTTTTCAATTTTAAGTTTTAAGTCTTCAGTTTTCGGTTAGCGAACGAACGTGAGCGCATTTCTCGCACAGCCCGTAGATGATGGTGCGCCCGTTGTCGACCCGGAAATGATGGTGCTCCATGATGTGCCGCTCGAATTCGTCCATGAATTCGCAGTCCATGTGAATGACCGCACCGCATCGGGTGCATTTGAGGTGAAAATGCCTGTCGCAGCCGCCGGTGCCGTCGATCAGCTGGTACATGGCGCCGTCGCCGCTGTCCGAGAGGAATTTTTTAACTGCGCCGCTTTCCACCATTCTGTCCAGACAGCGATAGATGGTCGCCTTGCCGATTTTCTCGCCGGAATTCAGAAAGAACAGGTAGATTTCATCGGCGGTGACGCACACATCGGGATTGATTCTGAAATAATTTTCCAGAGCGTCCTGCTGGCGTGTGCGGTAATTCTTTTTACATTCTTTGTTTTCCACTGTGTCACCTCCGCAAGGATCAAAAATAAAAATGATAATCATTTTCAAATTACCGGTCTATTATATCATATTCTCTGAAAAATGCAATAGGCTGAGAGAAAAATAATATTATGAATAAAATGTAAATTCGGTCTGAAGTATGTTGACAGACGACATATTCCGTGTTATATTTATGTCGTAAGGCGATACAACGAACGGCGATGCATTGAAGCACGATATAACGCTGATCGGTATATTGCCGAACGACATTGACCGCAGAAAGGGGAAGTATCATGGGCAAACAGTCAGAGCCGCTGACCGAGAGCTATTTTTACATTCTGATGTGTCTGTACGGCGGCGACAACCACGGCTACGGCATCATGCAGATGACAGAGCAGCTGTCGGACGGCAGGGTGAAAATCGGCTCCGGCACGATGTACGGCGCCACCGGCAACATGCTCAAAAAGGGCTGGATTATCGAACGACCCGAAATCGGCGGAGAGCGGCGCAGGATGTACCGCCTGACCGATGAGGGAAGAAGGGTGTTCCTTGAGGAATATCGCCGCATTTCGGATCTTGCCGAGAGTGCGAAACAAGTGATTGAGAACGCAGACAACGCGTAAACCGGAAAGGAGTTTTTGAAAATGGCAAAACAGGAAAACAGATTTGAAAAGGTGTATGTGCAGAAGGACGGCGTGGGATGCGCTGTGGAAATCTGGGTTGATAAAGTGACCGGCGTGAATTATGTCTACCACAGAGACGGATATTCCGGCGGACTGACCGTGATGCTTGACGCAGACGGCAAGCCGGTTGTAAGCAAGGTTCAGCAGTAACGAATGATGAACAGGGAGAAACCGATGATGAAAAAGACTAACACAAAGAAAACAAAGAGAACCTTCAAAGTGTTTGCGGCGTGGGATTATGAATTTGAGGCGCAGGAATTCAACCGCATGTCGGAGCAGGGATGGCAGCTGGTCAAAGGCGGCAGCTTCAGCCAGAAATACGAATACGACGACAGCGTGATCTACCGCTATCAGATCGACTACAACAACGACGTCAAGGATATGGCGCGGTACGACGAAACCTTCCGTGACGCAGGCTGGCAGAGGGTGAATTCCACCTTCAACGGCTGGCACATTTTCCGCAAGGCCTACGACCCGAGCCTTTCCGAGGAGGAATACGAAATCTACACCGACGAGGAGTCCCGTGTGGAGATGCTCAAGCGCTGGAGAAATGTTTGCTTCATCTTCTTCTGCATATTGCCGATCAATATCTTCAATTCCCTTCGCATCATGGACACGAGCGATGCGGGCTTTATTGGCGTTGGGCTTATGCTTGCCTGCGGATTGATGCTGGGTATGCTCGTTGCCGGTGTTCTCAACATCAACCGCATGATCGAGGGAAAGAAGAACACACGTCCCTATCCTATGAAATTCTTTTTGACACTGCTCTTCCTGCTGCTTGCGGCGCTCTTGATCGCCAGCGCATTTGTCCTGTTTCGGGAAGGCTCCTATATGGCCCTCGGCGCAATGGTGGGAATCCTTTTGGTTGCGGCTGCGGTATGCATCGGCGTGGCCTTGGCAAAGAAAAAGTAAACCATACAGTCCTCCGATCCGGCGGACATTCAAAAATCCCTCTGTCTTTTTCATCAGGCAGAGGGATTTTTATTGAAAATCAAAGACCGACAATGACGCCGCAGGCGATCTTTGCGCCGGAATCACCGGAGGGCTGCGTCTCGAAATCGTCGTATTTCTGGTGGATGATGATGGTTTTGCCGATGACCTCGTCAATGCCGAACCGGCTCAGAAGCACGGCGTTCCATGCGCTGCCGTTGTTGGCGAAAAGCGGCGGCAGGTCTCCGGCGTGTTCCGGGTGAGGACAGTCGCCCGGGTTGTAATGCGTTCCGGCGTCGGCAAAGGGGTCGTTTTCGTTGCCGATGCAGCTCTCTCCGTCGTGAATGTGCATGCCGTGAACCGTGTTGCCGCATTGTTCCTGCGGCACGGGAAGTCCCGTTACGGCGGTCAGCACCAGCACGCCTTCCCGGTCGGAATAAAACGCCACGGTGCCTTCGATGTCGGGATACTGCTCCGAACCCTTGATCATGGCGACCGCTTCGGGGGGATTGTTAAGTATCAGCTCCGCAATGCCTTCGATGACGCCGCCTGTATTTCCCTGAACGCCGATAAAATTGCCGTTTTGCTCTGTTGTTTCTATGTTTTGCATGTTTTGCATGTTTTCCAAGTGAATCACAACCTTTCAATATTTATACTATGCCGCAAAAACAACTGCGACACAGCTTTTTTGTCAGAGCCGTGCCGCAGGGAATGAGGGCTTCGTTATTTCATCATGCGATAGAGATTGTCCATGGCGTCATTCACCGTGTCGGCGGCATGCATGAGCCGTCGGCGGAATCTGCGCCGGCCGGGCAGTCCGCATATTCCGCAGCAGGCGGCGGCGCCGGCTGCTATTCCGATCAGCATCCACATTCCCGAGCCAAGGGGTGATTTTTTTCTTTTGCAATACACTTATATCTCATCTCCGGCATAACAATTTCATCAAAAATTTGCGGCTGACCGCATTTTTATTATTGACAAGCGGGCAATTTTCATTCATTATATAAGTATGGAAATTTCATCGAACCATTCGTTTAAGAGGTAATGCATATGTCAAGACTGAATATCGTGCTGGTCGAGCCGGAGATTCCGCAGAATACCGGCAATATTGCCCGTACCTGCGCCGCCACAGGCGCGCGGCTTCATCTGGTGGAGCCTTTGGGATTCCGGCCGGACGACGCCAAGCTCAAACGCGCGGGGCTGGATTACTGGCACCTGCTGGATATCACTTACTACAGCTCACTGGACGACTTTTTTGAAAAAAACGCGGGCGGCCAGTTTTACTATTTCACCACCAAGGCGCTGCATACACATTCGGAAGTGGCCTATCCCGACAACGCCTACCTTGTCTTTGGCAAGGAGACGGCAGGTCTGCCGGAGTCGCTGCTTTTTGCCAATCCGGATAGCTGCGTCCGGCTGCCGATGAGAGGTCAGGCGCGCAGTCTCAATCTTTCCAACGCCGTTGCGGTCGGAGTCTATGAGGTGCTGCGCCAGTGGAATTATCCTGAGCTTCAGAACGAGGGAAGACTGAGGGAATACAACTGGGAGGACGCATAAGGCTGTTCCGATACTGTCCGTAGGCGATTGTAAAAGTAAAAAAGAAAAAAGGAAAGCGCGCAGCGCCAATAATGGGGTGCAGGGGGCAAGGCTCCCTGCCAGGGGCCCGGGGGCAGCGCCACCGGCGGGGCGGTGGGGCAGCGCCCCACGAGGGAGGCGAAGCCGACCGAGCGAGACGCACCCGGAAAAAATCGTGGTCGGGCGAATACCGAAATCGAAAAATCCAAATCCGTCCCTCCCGGCTGGAGAAAAAAAGCTCCCCTTCAAAACATCCAACCCCCGTATTGCCGCCTTTTTTCAAATTATGCAATCGGCTGATATTGTCCGGGAAAGGAGGATTTCGGCCAGTGAAAAAGATATTGCGTGTGAGTTTTATCATCATCATCATGCTGTCGGCGATTGCCACATTTGCCTTTGTGAGGATGCAGCACCATAATGCGCCGGAAGCGGACGGCCGTCTTATCAGCCGCTCATCGCTTCCGGCCGGACAATCGGAAGAGCAGGGCAGGACGCTGGTGATCGCCGACGGGGATTTTGCCATGCAGACCGGGCAGTCTCACCAATGCACCGCCCGGTTCGACAACGGAAGCTCTCCCCGGGGGATTATCTGGAGCAGCACCGACGAAAGCGTTGCCACGGTGGACAGCAGCGGCAGGGTGAACGCCGCCGGCGCAGGTGACGCCGAAATCTGGGCGGTCATCAGCAGAGAGCTGAAAGCGCATGTTTCCGTGTCGGTTTACAGTGATCTGAACGGAAGTGCGGCGGAGGCCATTACCGCCCTTGCCGCTGACGGCAGCGACATTTCGATGAACCGTGTCTCCGATATGGCGGCGAAGCTTTCACGCGCCAAAAGCAAAAGCACATTGAAAACGGCGGCTTTGCTTTTGTGTCTTGCGGAATTCAAGGCGCTGGGAGCAGGCGGCGGTCAGGATCCCGGAACGCTCTGGGAGCAGCTCGGTCAGAAGCTGAGGGAGACCGGCATTGACACACTCACTCAGGATACGCTCCGGCAGGCGGCACTGGCCGCCTATTGCCAGGGGGAAAAGTCGGCTGCCGACATCACCCTGTCCTTTACCGGCGACTGTACCTTCGGCTACTTCAACGGGCAGGACAAAAGCAATCAGTTTCCGGCGGTCTACAGCCGTTCGGGAAGCGTGACCTATCCGTTTGACCTGACGAGGGAAGTGTTCGGGGCGGACGATGTGACCATGATCAATTTTGAGGGAACGCTGACCGATTCTTGTGAACACAAGCAGAAGCAGTTTTATTTCCGGGGAGAACCGTCCTATATAGACATTCTGACCAATTCATCGGTGGAAGCCGTCACGGTGGAAAACAATCATTCCTTCGATTATCTCGACACCGGCTTCAACGACACCATCGACACCATGAGAGACGCCGGCATCCGATACACCACCTATCATTCTCCCGCCGTGATCAATGTCAACGGCTGCCGTGTGGTGATGCTTTCCATGAGCATGATCGGCGTGAATTACTCGGAGGAATTCCGTGAGCATGTGGATAATTTCATCAGGCAATACAAGCGGAACGACACTATCATCGTGATGAATGTCCACTGGGGAGCGGAGCTTGAGAAAATTCCCGAACCCCGTCAGATCGAAGCGGCCCACGCCATGATTGATTCCGGTGTGGATCTGATCATCGGACATCATCCGCATGTGCTTCAGGGCGTCGAGTGCTACAACGGCCGTTACATTGCCTACAGCCTTGGCAATTTCAGTTTCGGGGGCAATACTTCCGCCGGCAATCCTTCCACCGTGATACTGCGGGTCTCCTTTGCCCGGACAGAAAAGGGCGGTCTGGCATTAAAGAAGATATCGGCGGTTCCGTGCTATACCACATCGTCCGGAAGCAAGGTGAACAATTATCAGCCGGTTCCCCTTTTCGGCGATCAGGGGCAGGCGGTCATGGAAAAGCTTGCCGCCTGCGGTTCGGAGCTGGAGGGCGGAGTTCAATCGCTGAACTGGCACGGTATTCCGTGACGGATCGGGACTCCGACAGACTGACAAATACGGATCTCCGGTGGCGGCCGAACATTGCGCACGGTCTGTTTCTGACCGGAGATTCTTTTTAAAACAGTCTGTTTTTTGTCCTTTTGACGGTTGCAAAAAGCGCATAATATTGTTATAATCATATCTGTACGATTTATTCGGTATTGCCGCGGCGCGGCAGGTTATTTTTGGGAAGGAAGATTTAAATGATATTTGAAGAAGAAAACGAATTGATGGAAGCACAGACCGTTGAGGAAACGGCAGAACCGGCCGGAGAAGCCATGGAGGACGCCGCCGTGGAACCGGCGGAAGAATCGGCGCAAGAAACGGAGTTGCCCGAAGGGGAGACTTCCTCACAGGCGGCGCAGGAGTCCGAGGAAGACGGCATGGAGGAACCTGCCGAGAGCGAGGAAGACTCCGAATACGACCCGGAGGTCGTGGTGGAGGACAGCGGCGATTTCAACAGGGAGATCGTGATTTATCAGACCGAGGACGGCTCGGTGGCGCTCGATGTTCCGCTGGAGAATGAAACGGTATGGCTCACGCAGAAGCAGATGCAGGAGCTTTTCGGCAGGGATATTTCGGGCATTTCCCGTCATATTTCCAACGTATTCAAGGACGGCGAAGTGGAAAAGGAAGGCAATGTGCATTATGTGCGTTCCGAGCGGACAGGCAAACCGGTGGCCTATTACAGCCTTGACGTCATCATTCCGGTCGGCTACCGTGTCAGGTCAAAGCGCGCAGTGGAATTCCGCAAGTGGGCCACCAAGGTGCTCAAGGAATACATCCTCAAGGGCTACGCCGCCAATGAGCAGCGCATGAAGCAGCTCGGCGAGGTCATCAAGATCATGAAGCGTGCCGAGCATATGCTCGAGGCAAAGCAGATTCTCGACGTGGTGGACAGCTATTCCGCCGCACTCGACCTGCTGGACAATTACGACCATCAGTGTATTCCCAGACCACGCGGCAGCGAGGCTACCTATGTTCTCTCCTACGAGGAATGCCGCGAGCTGATCGACGGCATGAAATTCTCCGCCGACAGCGACCTTTTCGGCAACGAGAAGGACGACAGCTTCAAGGCGAGCATTGCGGCGATTTATCAGACATTCTTCGGCGAGGACGTGTATCCTTCACTGGAAGAGAAGGCCGCCAACCTGCTCTACTTCGTCACCAAGAACCACTCCTTCTCGGACGGCAACAAGCGCATTGCGGCGGCTGTATTCCTTTACTTCCTCGACAAAAACGGCATCCTCTTTAATGACGAGGGCGACAAGATCATCGCCGACTA
>CAMHJC010000033.1 GCA_946185345.1 uncultured Clostridia bacterium | reverse complement strand
AGGACCCTGTGGACCCTGAGGACCGACCGGGCCTTGCTCGCCCTGTTCTCCCTGAGGACCCTGTGGACCCTGAGGACCGACCGGGCCTTGTTCGCCCTGTTCTCCCTGAGGACCTTGCGGACCGACCGGGCCTTGCTCGCCCTGTTCTCCCTGAGGACCCTGTGGACCGAAAGGCCCCTGCGGTCCCCTCGGGCCTATTGGCCCCATTGGTCCTCTTGGTCCTCTCGGACCGGGAGGACCCGGAGGTCCGGGAATAACAGGACAGGGAGGTCTTGGCGGACAGCATGAGCGGCTGATTTCTTCGCCGCCTGTATCCTCCTCCAATATTTCGTTATGGGGATTGATTCCACCGTTATTCATATGGCGGTAGTATCTGCCTGAATACAAATATCGTCTTCTCATAAGAATTTTTACACTCCTTTGATTTGATCTTCTATGTATTCCATAATATGCGGAATATTTACAATAAGTTACATTCGAAACGGCAATCAAATTAGTCGTCCCATCATAAACGAACGGCTGATTTTAACATTTTGTTAATAATCTTTAAATAGTTCGTTATGATATGATTAAATGCAGGTGATATAATGGAAACATCACAATGAAAACGGAGGATTTCAAAGATGGAAAACATTTTGACAACCAATCTGCTTACCAAGCAATTCAAAAAGCAAAAGGCTGTTGACGGTGTTTCGGTTCAGGTGG
The DNA here is from genome assembly GCA_946185345.1 of uncultured Clostridia bacterium. Lineage (GTDB taxonomy): Bacteria > Bacillota > Clostridia > Oscillospirales > Acutalibacteraceae > RUG762. The sequence continues at coordinate 21,952 of CAMHJC010000033.1, read as the reverse complement.
AACGAGGAGCGATTTACGGTTTGATAGGGCGGAATGGCGCAGGAAAGACCACATTTCTTCGAATGATATCGGGACTGGCACGCCCGACATCGGGAGAAATGGAAATCCTGGGATTCAGTTCGGCAGACGGCTCTATCAAACAGGCGTATGAACGTATCGGCACATTGATTGAGCAGCCCGGTATTTACAAGAATATGAGCGCGTTTGAAAACTGCAGGCTCAAGGCCATGTGCTGCGGTGTCTACAGTCAGGATTATGTGAATGAAAAGCTTGCTCTTGTCGGACTTGCCTATGTCGGCAATAAAACCGTAGGCCAGTTTTCGCTTGGAATGAAGCAGCGGCTGGGCATCGCACTCGCCATGATCGGAGAACCGGAAATTCTGATTCTCGATGAGCCGATCAACGGACTCGATCCGCAGGGAATTATTGAGGTGCGTGATATCATTCACCGTATCAATCAGGAAAAGGGCATCACGGTCATTATTTCAAGTCATATTCTTGAGGAGCTTTCCAAAATAGCCTCCCATTACGGCATCATTCACAACGGAAGACTGATCGAACAGCTGAGCAGGGACGGATTGATGGAAAAATGCGTCAGACGCCTGGAAATTGTGACAAATAATGCAGGACAGGCTTCCGCCGTACTGGACAGTTTCGGCTGTCAGTACAATGTACTTGACGGACAGACCATTTATGTGACGAATCACATTGACGACAGTGCGGCGATCAACCGGTCTCTTGTAATGAACGGCGTTGCCGTCAGCTCGATTTCTAAGAATAATCAAAGCCTTGAGGATTATTTTATCGGGCTTATCAACAGAAATTAAAGGGGGAAAAGTGTATGCTTAATGTAATTCGGATGGAGCTTCACAGATTGTTTCGAAGCCGTAGTTTTTATATCACCATCGGCATCTGCGCAGGCGTCATTATCCTGCTGACAAGCCTTTTTGCGGCCCTTATCAACCTGACAGGTGAAATGGACGCGGACGGCGCTTCTCCGGTGAATTGTCCGTTAAATACCTGCGCGTCATTAACGGGAGGAATGTGCAGTCTGTTTGCCGTTATTTTTGCCGCATGCTTTACAGGAGCATTTTACAGCGGAGGCTTTTGCAAGAATGTGATTTGCAGCGTGAAAAACAGGTACTATTTCCAGATAGCCAAAACCGTCTGTCTGTCGGTCTATTCGGGAATATTGCTGATTGTGGCGTCGCTTGCGGGTGTTCTTTCGGCCTCCGGTCTTGTGAATCACTTTGAATTTGTCTACATGGGAGAATATCTCAAATATCTCCTGGGCGAATTCTGTCTGCTGACTGTGCTTGCTGTATTTTCCGCTCTGCTGACCGAACTGACCGGAAGCAAGGTCCCTGCCATCGTTTATTTTCTGCTGTCCGCCACCAGCCTGCTGCAGGGAATACTGTCGATCATTGACGGAAAGCTAGCCGACTGGCTGAACATCAATGTGGAGTTGGAGAAGTTCCTGCCGTCGTTTTATCACAATCTCTTCTCCCCCAGTATTTCTGACACATCCGGCAACAATCAGCTGCTGATTCACGCCGTAGTGCTTTCGCTGGTGTATTTGCTGATTTACAATGCCGCCGGTTCCTGTTTAATCACCAAACGTGATATTAAATAATTCAATCATTCAATCATTCAATACCGGATGTGATTCTTTCCGAATCAGCCGAAGTCAGGTGTTGCGTCATAGGACAGATACCCGCAAGCTCATTTCAGTACCGCTGAAGGAGCTTGCGGGTATTTTTGATCTTGCCTTTTGTGACAATATACAGGGGAGCCTTCCGGACAGAACGCATTGCGCCTTCATCCGGAACAGAGGAAGGTGATTCGTCGAATGGGAAATCTCTTTTCATTATATATCCGACTGTCGGAATTTATAACAAATTTATCGGAATCATACATTGACTTCAATGTGACGGATGTGTATAATTGTACTATGGATATTTTTAACATCCTACATCCCAAAAAGGAGAGTTTGCCAAATGAGAAGTCCGGTCTTTTGGAGAATCAAGAAGAAGGCGCTGGCGCTGCTGCTGAGTATAGGTATTTTGGCGGCGGCTGTCCCCTTTTCGGTTTTCGCTTCAGGAAGTTCATCCGCCGAGGACGGCAAAGCCAGTATTTACTGCTGGAGTTTGTTTCTGATGAATGAAGGGAGTTATCCTGATGTGCGGCCATTCCTTCGCAGTCTGAATATTGGGCGTGTTTACCAGGAGATTCCTCAGATTTATCTGCAACGTCCAGAGACAGCCGCCATGGTTTCCCGTCTGAAATCCGACGGAATAGAAACCGTTGCCTTGATGGGTGACCGTTCATGGGGACTCGAGAGCAACGACCTTCAGAAACCAAAGCAAAGGATTGACAATCTGGCGGCCTATAACAGCGGTGCGGCCGGCTCATCAAAAATCAGCGCCATTGCTCTTGACGTGGAAACATACACTTACAGCTCATGGAAGAGCGATCCGGTGTCTTATTTTGAGACTTACATAGCGAAAATGCAGGAGCTATATGCATATGCCCACAGCAAAGGCTTTTCGGTCGTTCAGGTGATACCGGTCCATTATGACTCTATCGACAAGGAATTAACGAGGGAGTTTTTCGCCACCTGCTGCGACGAGATTTCTCTGATGAATTATTACAAGGCAGAGCAGGTTACCGCCATTCGAAGAGAAGTGGCGCTCTGCCGTGAACTGGGTATCCCGTGCGAAACCATTTTTGAAACAATGCCATACGACGAGAAGTACAGTGTGACAGAAGATATTACCTATTATTACGAAGGCCTTGACGCTCTCAACGCCAAAAAGGATGAGATTTTTACAAAATACGGTTCCGAAGGACTGTCGGTTTCCTATCATCATCTCAACACGATGTTCCATGTGGCTACAGGCAAATACATTGCGGAAATTTACGCCTATACTGATGAGAATGATCCCCACATCAACGATCTCGGTCAGTCCGAAGCGCTCAGTTCAATCACTCTTACCGGCGACGACGGCAGCGTCATCACCGCCGGACTCTACAATCCGAACCTTAAAGCGGAGTATAAGGAATGCTGCTATCTGGCATACGGCATATCTCCAGGTGTGACTTACACCTTTTCTTCCGGGTCGATTTCCTACACCGTTCAGACGGCACCCAAGGCATTTGAGATAGAAGAAAACACTCCGGTGAATTATTCCAGTATACACATCCAGTACACAGGCATAGAGCCTCCCGATGAGCCGGAACAGCCTGAGGAGACTGACATTGATTTTTCCTTACTCGGTGCGAGCATCCGTATTTCCGAGCCTTACGGAATTCGGTTCGGCATCAGGCTGGGCAAGGACAAAGACTACGGGAATGTCACGACGGTGGAATACGGCACCCTTCTGAAGCCGTCCAGATTACTGGGTGATGAGGAATTGACGCTGGATACGCCCGATGCAAGGAGAATTCCCGGCAGAACCATCTACAGCGAAAACGACACGGAATTGATTTACACGGGAGTGCTGATCAACATTCCCTCGGATCATCTTGACGAAGTCATTACCGGCAGGGGATATCTGATTTATCAGGATGCCGAGGGAGCTTCCCACACGGTCTACACCGATATGGCGTCAAAATCATTCAATGAAGTGGTGGAGCTGGCTTACGCAAAATACGCTGCAATAACCAATCCCACAGAGGAACAGCTGGCCGTGCTGGCCAAGCTGGAAAAACTGAGGCAGTAGCATATTCATCTGACGGCACCCCAGCCGAAACTGCCGTAAAAATCGAATCAGACAGCCTCCGGATCATTCGGGAAATTCGCACGATTCCGGTGGCTGTTTTGTTTCATCCGATGAACGACAGTGGCTATATCACCGGAGATTGACTGACCCGTCGCAGCGGATTTTTGTGCAATGAATTCATCCACAGTTTCCTGCAATGTGGAATACGGATTGATTAATACTATTTTTCGGTTGAAAGTAGACAATTATTTGCGAGAATATTTTGTGTTCTGCAAGGAATAGCTGTCGACTCGTCGACAGCAGGACGACGGCAGGCTGGCGCCTGCCTAGGACAATGACGCCGCAGGGCGCAAAATAGGCCGCAAAGAATGTCTGATTTTAGCTGAAAATTAGTATAAGTTCTGCATTAGCAACGCAATCATCACATCGGAAGGATGCGGTTGATAGAAGATGTATGCACTTCATACAAAATTCTTTCAAAACTTTATCAATATTTCTGCTCATAAAATCACAAATTTAATGGACAATTATTGGACAGTATATGTTATTATATATGTGAGAATGTAGAATGATATTGGTGCAACATTCATAAAAAAGGAGTGTATACACATGATGAGAAAATCCATAATAACCTGTCTCTGCCTTTGTCTGGCGCTTGTGACGGTTCTGTCCCTGCACATGCCCGGCAGAATGGTCATGGCCGCCGCATCCGAAGGATCAGAACAGGTACTTGCCGTCGACCCGACCGGCAAGGGCGAAGGGTATTCCGCTGTCCTTTACGACAATACAAACGGTCTGCCTACTTCCGAAGCCAACGCGCTTGCGCAGACTTCTGACGGCTTCATCTGGATCGGAAGCTACAGCGGACTGATTCGCTACGACGGCAATACTTTTGAGCGTATTGATTCCACCAAAGGTGTGGCCAGCGTGGTCAGTCTGTTTGTGGACAGCAAGGATCGTCTCTGGATAGGAACCAACGACAGCGGCGTGGCAGTGATGGAAAAAGACTCTTTCCGTTTTTTCAGAAAATCCGACGGACTGCGTTCTTCCTCCATCCGTTCCATCATCGAAGCTCCCGATGGCAGCATTTACGTCGCTACCACACAAGGCGTTGCCGTCATTGATAAGGAAATGAAGCTTTCGCTTGTCAACGACATCCAGGTGAACGCCGAATACATCAAGCAGCTCAGACTGGGCGGCGATGATATTATTTACGGCGTCACCAATTCCGGTGCCGTTTTCACCATGCAGAACGGCACCGTTACCGGTTATTATGACAGCGAAACCATGGGCATTGACAATATCCGCACGATTTCGCCGGATCAGAGCAAACCGGGCTACCTATACATCGGAACCGAAAAAACCGAGGTGTATTACGGTAAACTGGATAACGGACTGAAGGAAATCAAGGCGTATAATATCGCTCCGCTCGATTATGTCAATTCCATCGATCAGGTGGGAAATCAGATCTGGATCAGCGCCGATAACGGTATCGGCGTCATGAAAAACGGTACCGTATCCAGGATCTACAATCTTCCCGTTGACAGTTCGGCGGAAGGCGTGATGGCGGATTATCAGGGAAATCTCTGGGTTGCCTCTTCCAAACAGGGCGTCATGAAGATTGTTCCCAATCAGTTCACCAACATCTCGCAGAAAAATTATTTGCCGACGCAGGTTGTCAACGGCACCTGCACCTATAACGGCATGCTCCTGATCGGCGCGAAGAACGACGGTCTTACCGTGATTAACGATAACGGTGTGGTGGACAGTCTTCCCGTTGTACAGGCCTCCACCGCATCCGGTGAACCTATCGCAGCCACCGATCTGATTGAGCTGATGGCCGGATGCCGTATACGTTCGATTATCCGGGACAGCAGGAACCGCGTCTGGTTCAGCACTTACGGCGAAAATGCCCTGACCAGATACGACAACGGCATCGTCACCAGATTCGGTGCGAAGGACGGCCTGCCTTCCGATCGTGTGAGAACCGTGTTTGAACGCCAGGACGGCAGCTTTATGGTGGCTTGTTCCGGAGGTCTGGCTCTGATCGAAAACGACAGGGTGACAAAGGTTTACGCTGAATCCAGCGGCATCAGCAACACTGAGATTCTCACCGCCATTGAAACCAAAAAAGGGAACATGATCGTCGGTACTGACGGTGACGGCATCTACTTCATCAATGGCGCCAAGGTGTCCCATGTGGGCATTGATTCGGGACTTTCCTCGGAAGTCGTCATGCGTCTGAAAGAGGATCCCGCAAGAGATATTGTCTGGGTCGTCACCAGCAATTCCATCGCTTACATGAAAGAAACCGGCGAAGTTACCACCGTACAGCAATTCCCGTACTCCAACAACTTTGACCTTTACGAAAACAGCCGAGGCGACATGTGGATTCTCAGCAGAAACGGCATCTATGTTGTTTCCGCAGATGAACTGATTGCCAACGGCGCCATCAATCCCCTTTATTACGGCAGAGACAACGGCCTTTCCTGCATTGCGACCGCCAATTCCTACAGCCAGCTCACCGAAAACGGCGATCTGTATATTGCCGGAACCACTGGCGTCGCCAAGGTCAATATCGAGCAATCATTTGAAAATGTGAGCAATATCAAAATGGCGGTGCCGTATGTCGATGTTGACGGAAATAAGATTTTCCCCGATTCTGACGGAACCATCACCATTCCGTCCAGCGCAAGGAAGATGACCATTTACGGCTATGTTTTCAATTACTCGCTGATGAATCCTCAGGTCACCTATTACCTGGACGGATTTGAAACCCATAAAACCACCGTTAAACGCAGCGAGCTTGTTCCGATCGGCTACACCAATCTTGACGGCGGCGAATATACCTTCGTTATGCAGCTCCGTGACGAACAGGGTGACGGCAACAAAGAACTGACAGTCAAAATAGTGAAGGAAAAGGCACTGTATGAGCTTACCTGGTTCAGAATCATGTGCTTCATCCTCGCCGGTTTGCTTATTGTGGCCATTGTGATGTTTTACATTCATCAAAAAATCAAGGCCTTCCTCAAAAAAGAGAAAAAGCAGAAGCAGCTCATCCGTGAGATTGTTGAGGCATTCGCAAAGGTCATTGATATGAAGGACGCTTACACCAACGGTCACTCCTCCCGCGTGGCACAATACACCGTCATGCTGGCTAAGGAACTGGGTTATGACAAGGAAACAATCGAGCAGTATTACAATATTGCCCTTCTGCACGATATCGGCAAGGTCGGTATTCCGCCGGAAGTGCTCAACAAGCCCGGCAAACTGACGGACGAGGAATTTGCCATCATCAAGTCTCACGCCAAACTCGGCTATGAAACCCTCAAGGGTATCAGCATTATGCCGGAACTTGCCATCGGTGCGGGCGCACATCACGAGCGTCCCGACGGCAAGGGCTATCCCAATGGGCTTGCAGGCGATGAAATTCCGCGTGTGGCGCAGATTATCGCCATTGCGGACACCTTCGACGCCATGTATTCCACACGTCCCTACCGCAAGCGCATGAATTTTGAAAAGGCAGTTTCCATTATCAAGAGCGTCAGAGGCACGCAGCTGACGGCGGATGTTGTTGACGCATTTCTCCGACTGGTGGATAAGGGCGAATTCCGCGCACCGGACGATGTCGGCGGAGGCACAACGGAGGATATCGACAATATCCACAAGAAGTTTGAATCCCAGGATAAAAAGAATCAAGCCGCTAAACTCTCCCAGGAGCCGCAAAAGACATCCCAGGAGCCGCAAAAGGCTTCTCAGGAACCGAGAAGGACGCCTCAGGAGCCTTCCGTCACACCCGCGGAACCGAAAAAGCTGGTCGAAGCTCCTCCCAGCAGAGTATATGAACCCCGTACCAATGATGCTTCTCAGTCTGATACGGAACTCAGATATGATCCGGCCACACAATCCTATTCCACCGGAAGGAGAAAAGACCTGACATTCCGGCGTGAATACCGTGACAACTACAAACGATGACGGGATAGTTCGGATTTCCTGCCGGATGTAGAAAACAGTCGCATAATTAACCGATAGCAGTCAGTCATTGACAGTTTACAACAAATATCATTGTGTCCGCAACATTTCCGGTTGCGGACACTTTTTTCGCATGTCAGCTGTCAGGAACATAACAATGATTCAAACGCAAATCCTTTATCATAATTTTAAAAGTGTGCGGCCTGATATCAGTTAATTATACAAAAATCAAGATAGATATTGAATAAGTTTTGATTAGATAGTATAATAAAGCATAAAATTTTTTTCGGATTTCACACAATTAATTCAACAGCCGGATACGGGTGCGGCAACTCGTATCCGGCTGTTGATTATTCTGCAAATGAATGAATGATGCCAATCGGCCTCATCCCGGTAAGAATTCAGGTGCGGAAGATTCCCTCAGACTTCACTCCTCCTACAGTCTGCCGAGAATTTCAGAAATCTTCTCCCGATCCGCAAGTCCCGGTGAGACGGCGGTCGCATTGCCGCATGCCGCTCCCAATTTCAGCGCATAGGCGTAATCTCCCGTCTGTTCAAACCCCGCAATGAAACCGGCTACCATTGAATCGCCCGATCCGACAGTATTGAGCACCGGTTCCCTGACCACTCCGGAACAATAGACGTTTCCGTCTTCGGCCAACAGTACCGCTCCGTCGCCGCCGAGCGAAACAAGGACATTCCTCGCTCCCCGTTTCATCAGCTGCCTTGCGCAGATTTCGATTTCACTCAAGTCGGACAATTCTCTGCCGAAGATGTCTGACAGTTCCTGCCGGTTCGGCTTGATGAGGAACGGTCTGAAGGCAAGACAATTGAGCAGCAGAGGCCCGGTCGCATCCACAACGATCCGCACATCCCTCCACTCGAGACGCTTGAGTATTCTCTCATAGGCATCCTCCGACACAGTGCGGGGAATACTTCCCGCCAGCACGACGGTATCTCCTGCCCTGACCGTGTCCGTCTTGCGAAGCAGACAGTCAAAATCTTCCTCGCCTATATGCGGCCCCTGACCGTTTATTTCGCTCTCTTCACCGGCCTTCATCTTGATATTGATGCGTGAATTGCCTTCCTTCAAACGGATAAAATCCGAGCGGATTCCCAGCTCGGCCAGTCCTTTTTCGATCGCATCGCCGGTAAAACCAGCGGTAAAGCCCAGCGCGGTGCTTTGGAAATTCAGCTGCGCCAATATGCAGGATACGTTGATTCCTTTGCCTCCGACGAAGTATTCCTCACTTGTCGTGCGATTGGTTTGGCCGCTGACGAATTTGTCAAGATGAACTACATAGTCAATCGAAGGATTCAGCGTCAGTGTGTAAATCATTGTATCAACCCTCTTTGATGAATAGTTTGAACAGCCGGTGCCATCGGCAGAAATCTTCTGCACAAGGAGCAGACGCCGATACAGGCCGCCCGAGTCATTGATTTTTGTACTTTTTTAGAAATAACAGGATGATCAGCCTTTTTTCCGGTTGCGAAGTGCTCATCCGTCATTCCGTTCTCCATCCTATTTTATACGAAATCCTTGTAAAAGTCAATCAACCATATTCATTCGACATGGGTCGGCTGCTTCGTTTCAATTGGCCGGTTTGGGTTAAAAACGCATTAAGGCTTTGGCGGTTGGTGGCGTGCGTACCTGGTTTTTTCCGTCATTGTCAATGTGAATGGCTGCGCCTCGGCGGGGAGTGCTTCGAGCCGCCTCAACAGCATCCGGATGAGGGGAATATTTTAATGCAGGGAGCAGAATATGACTTTCGTCATATCCAATCATGACCAACGGCACTTACCTTTCCCAACAAAACATGGTATCATATAATTGTCAGTTAAGGAAATAATCCATTAATCAATGACTGGAGGACATTATGGAACAGACAACTATTTTAAAGCTCAGCGGACTGAGCAAGAAATTTGACAGCAGAACGGCAGTCGATCACATTTCCCTGGAAATCCGCCAGGGTGAAATCTTCGGACTTCTTGGCCCAAACGGTGCGGGAAAATCCACTACGCTGAATATGGTTTGCTCGCTGCTCAAGCCGACCTCCGGCAGCATCGAGGTATTCGGCATGGATGCGAAAAAGGAAATGAAGCAGATCAAGCGCCGCATCGGCTACATTCCGCAGGATCTCGCCATTCACGGCAATCTCAAGGCATGGGAAAACGTGGAGCTTTTTACTTCCCTTTACGGCATCCGAGGCAAGGAACTGAGCAACGCCGTGGACGAATCGCTGGAATTTGTCGGCCTGCTTGACAGGCGCAACAGCTACGCCAAAACCTTCTCCGGCGGCATGAAGCGCCGTCTGAATATCGCCTGTTCCATCGGACACAGGCCCGATCTGATGATCTTTGACGAACCGACGGTGGGCGTTGATCCGCAGTCCCGTAATTTCATCCTGGAGAAGATCAAGGAATCCAACGCTAAGGGTGCGACCGTCATTTACACCAGTCACTACATGGAGGAAGTGGAAGCGATCTGCACCCGGATCGCCATCATGGACAACGGCCGAATAATTGCCACTGGCACGAGAGACGAACTGGCGCGTCTGGTGACAGATCGGGATCCGGACAGCGTTTCGCTGGAAGAAGTGTTCCTCACTCTTACCGGCAAAAAACTGCGTGATTACTCGGGAGGCGAGGGTTGACGATGATTCTCATCAAAAACAATCTGAAACTGATGCTCCGCTGCAAGCCTATTATATTGATATTGCTCTGTATGATCATGGTAACGGGTATGCTGTCGGCGGTATTCAAGGATATGATGACCGACAGCCTTGAGTTGGGAAGCTTTGAATTAGGCTACAGCTTCACACAGGACTGCGTTTATGAGCCTATCAGACCGGTACTGGAGAATGTAGGCAGGGAAAACGGCATTAAGCTGATCCGGCAGGAGGACGGCGTCGCTCAGCAGGCAATTCAGAACGGGACGGCGGATGTATTCGCCGAATTCAGTAACAAAGGCTGCACCGTGTACAGCTCGGACGACCATCAGATAGAAGCCAGCGTGGTGGAGATGATAATTACCTCTCTGCTCTCAGGCACATCGGCTACGCAGATAAAGGATTATCTGACCGAATACAAAATCGACGTGCAGCCTATGCCTGATTCTCAGATGTACTACACCGTCGCCTATACAGTGTATTTTGTGTGGTGCGCCATGATCGTGCTCGGCGTGATCACTTCCGCCGAACACAAAAACAAAATCGGAACGAGGTTTCGCACTTCTCCCGCCTCTTCCCTGTCGGTTTATCTGAGCCGGTTTGTTCCTTCCGCCATTGTTATTACGGCGCTGATGTTCGCCGGCGTGGCGATCTGCACGGCACTGTTTAAACTCACCTGGTCGCAGACAGCCCTTTGCGCTCTGATTCTTCTGCTCGGCTGCATCGCGGCGGCTGCGCTGGCGACCGTTCTGTTCAGCCTGATCAGGAATGTCATTGTCTGTGTGGTGGCAGGCTATTGTCTGCTGATGTTCTGGGGATTCTTCGGCGGCTCCTTCTGCCCCTATATGTGGGCGACGTTTGCCGACAAATTCCGCGACTATTCCCCGATCTATTATATGACACGTTCCCTCGTGGAACTGAATACCAGCGGAAGCAGCGAACTCACCATTCCGACGGTGCTGATTCTCTGCGGAATGACGGTGGTCTGTGTTCCTCTCGGAATGGCTGCCGTCAGAATCGGAAAGGAGAACTGAGCGATGAGTGCTTTTATGACAATGACCAAGATCAACTGCAAGATGCTGCTGAGAAACATCGGATTTCTTCTGTGTCTGGTTCTGCTGCCCATCGGTGCTTCGGCGCTGCATATGATACAGACCAGCAGCGGATATGTCACCGACGATCAATTAAGCCAAATCATAGAGCTGGACAGCTTCGACAGTGCCGTACTAATGGGCACCAAGAACGTCACCGTGGTGTTTGTGGACGCTGCAAAGGACGAATTCTCCGACCTGCTGCTAAGTTCTCTGACGAAGGAAGAATGGTGCACGGTCATCCGGTACAAAAGCGAGCCGCTTTCCGTGGAGCAATTGAAGGAACTGGTACAGGACACCTACGACCGCAGCGTGATGGCAGCCGTAGTGTATCTTCCGGAGGATTTCTCCGCAAAGCTGATGAAGGAGCAGTCACCTGAACTGATTATCCTCAACGGGGAAAAGGACGGGCGCTTCGACCTTCTCAAGGCAAAGATCAACACGAATCTTTCGGTTCTCGCAGCCTGTGCTTCCTCATCCGAAAGTCAGACGCAGGCTGTCAGCATAGCGAAGGCGGCCTTTGACAAAATGCCCGCTGTGAAATCCATCGTTACCGAAGATGAAACAGCGCTTTCCCCCGAACAGACCGACCATCTCAGAAGCACAGGCTATGCGCTTGCGGTGCTGTCGCTCGCCTTTGCTCTGACAGGCTGCTTTGTGGCGAATCTCGTGGTCACCGAGAGCGACAACAAATTCCTTCTCCGCATTGAAATGTCCGGCATGACCATGCTGAAATACATTGGTTCCAAAGCACTGACGGCGGTCATTGTCACCGTTCTTCAGACGGGGGTTGTCGCAGCTGCCACGGCTGCCTTCGTGGGCACGGATGTCGGCATTCCCTTCGGCATTTATCTGCTGCTGGTGGGTACCATGGGACTGATCTATAATCTGCTTTCGCTGGTCTTCGGCCTCTTCTTCCGGAATACCACCTTCGCAGTCTACGCCTCCTTCGGCGTCTGGGTGTTTGCCAATCTCATCTCTGCCGTCTATTTCGATTTTGTCCAACTGCCCGACTGGTGGGAAAAGCTGTCGCTGATCGCACCGCAAAAATGGGTCCTGATCACCGCCGAATCGCTTATGAAGGACGATAAAAATGCCTATCCGGCCTTCTTCATGGTGTCAGCGGCCTTCCTGCTGGTCATTTTAACGGCAGGTTATCTCGCTGCAAGGCTCTCCGACGGCATCCAAAAGGAATGATGCGCCCACAGCCGCTTTTATGAAGATCAACCAATCAGTATGGCGGCAGGCATGCGGCGCCGGAAAACAAATGAGGCGGGTGATGGAATCATTTTATTCCTCACCCGCTTTTTTTAGTGACAATTGCTGAATTCCGTGGTATAATGACATAAAGGAGCTGATCGTCGTTGAGCAATGGCAGTGAAAACTTCCGCATGCCGGAATTCTGGGAAAAGAATTACTTTATCTTCATCAAATTCGGATACGTGCTGCTGACGGCAGTGTATAATTTATTGAACAGCGAAAAGGTCTACCGGAATAATGCCTTCTTGCTGGCGGCCGCCGCAGTCTGCGCCTTTGTAATGACGGTTTATGAAACCACCGGGCGGCGCTCGTTCCGGATGCTGCTGCTTGCTGCGGAATGTGCCTGCGTGATGCTTGGTATTCATCTTTGCGGCGAAGGCTTTATCGTGCTGCTGCCGGTGGCTGTTTCCGACGCGGTAAGTCTTCTGAACCTGCATCCCTACCTGTTTTCTGTCTCGCTGACCGGTCTTTTGATGATCAACGACAAATTTTCATATCTGATGCTCTGCCTGTTCACCGCTGTCATCTACTGGCAGCACTTCGGCGTGATTCTCAAATACCGTCAGTATGCCGAGAACTACGAGGAAGAGGAAATGCGCTTGAAAAATTCCATAGAAACCAGCGCGGAGGATTTTAAAAACGAGCTGCGGAAAACCAATCTGCATTACGAAAATCTCATACTGCAGGACAAGGCGAGAATCACACAGGCACTTCATGACAAATTAGGCCACCGCATCAACGGTTCCGTTTACCAGCTGGAGGCATGCCGCGCGATCGCTTCCAGCAATCCCGAAAAGGCAGACGAAATTCTCGGCAGAGTCACACAGAGCCTGAGGGACGGAATGGATGAAATTCGCACCGTACTGCGCAGCGAACGTCCCGAAACAAGGCGCATCGCCATGCTGGAGCTGACGCTGCTATGCGAAAAATGCAAGTCCCAGTACGGCATTGACGCCCAATTGACGACAGAAGGCGACAGCAGCAGAATCAGCGATAAAGTGTGGAGCGTCATTTACGACAACTGCTGCGAAGCCGTCACCAATGCCATGAAATATGCCAGGTGCAGCCGCATGCATATCGAAATCAAAGTACTCAATCAAATGATTCGCTGCTGTGTGAGCGATAACGGTCAAGGCTGCGCAGACATCCGTGACGGCATGGGTCTGGAAGGCATTAAACGGCGGGTGGCGCAGTTGGGCGGCACCGCCCATATTTCCGGCGACGACGGATTCCGTATCAATATGCTCATTCCCATAGAGTAAACAACTCAAAACCGAAAATCCAAGACCGAAAACCGTTCATTCCGGAAGGACTGTCATTCCTGAATGATAATAATGCAGCCATTCAGCCGCTTTGCGGACAAAGAAAGACGGATGATGCCGCATTGCCCGTTTTTCAGTCCCGAACCAACAGGTGTGCCAAAGGAGGATCATCGTCAATGGCAATTAAGTTAATCATAGCGGACGACAGTGATTTTGTGCGTGAGGGCATGAGCATCATTCTCAGCGTGGACAGCGAATTTGATGTGATAGGATGTGCCGCCAACGGCAGAGAGTGTGTCGAACTGGCGCGCGGGAATTCCGTCGATGTGATTCTGATGGATATTCAGATGCCCGACATGGACGGAATCGAGGCTACCAGAATCATCACGGAAGAAAATCTGGGAAAAGTGCTGATTCTCACCACTTTTGACGATTACGACTTAGTCCGAAAAGCCATTCGTAACGGAGCGAAGGGGTATCTCATCAAAAATCACACCCCCGAAAAACTCAAAAGCATGATCCGTTCGGTCAACGCAGGCATCAATGTGCTGGACGAAAGCATATTTGAACAAATGGCGCAGGCATCATCCCCGCAAAGCGAAGGCTTCAACCCGTCGCCCTATTCTTCCCGCGAGCTTGAGATCATACAGCTGGTGGCGGACGGCCTCTCCAACAAGGAAATCGCCGGACGGCTCTTTCTGAGCGAAGGCACCGTAAAAAACTACATCAGCAATATTCTCGAAAAAAGCGGCATGGAGCATCGGACCCAGATCGCCATATATTTCCTCACCGGAAAAAAATAACGGTTTGCGATTCCATTCATACACCGGCTTCCCGCAAAAAAATATCAGGAAACACACACAATTGCGTCACTCTCTTTGCCCAAAACAGCTTGACATATGTTCCGCAAAATCGTAAATGATGATATATAGGTATAATAAGCGATAAGAAGCTGAGAAAAATTCGCATTACTCCGACTCCATTGACTCTATGGGACACAATCCGCAAAACAGTCCCGTATGACTGTTTCACAGGCTTCCGGTTGCGAAATGGCTTCGGACGCTCCGAACGAACAACGGCGGTGATCCCTGCGGTCATGTAATCTCTCAGTTATCTGAAAAAAAA
Organism: uncultured Clostridia bacterium; assembly: GCA_946185345.1. GTDB lineage: Bacteria > Bacillota > Clostridia > Oscillospirales > Acutalibacteraceae > RUG762. The sequence goes on along the minus strand of CAMHJC010000033.1, from coordinate 6,851 downwards.
CTGACAAAAAACGCCCGGAACGGAGGACACAGAAATGTTGAAAAAAGACACTTCGGCACAGACCTCAGAGCAGTTCATTCAAAACCAGGGATACACCTATTTCGCCTTTATCAGTTACAAGCGTGAGGACAGCAAATGGGCAGTATGGCTCAAAAAAAGCTGCAATCCTATCGTCTGCCCGCTAATACGCAGGAGCGCTACCGTGATCTGCCGGCCAGGCTGTGCCCGGTTTTTCTTGACAAGGATAACATGAAGCCGGGCGAGCTGACCAACCAGGAACGGGATGAGGTGCAGGCTTCCAAATTTCTGATTGTCATCTGCTAAAAAAAGGCCTGCAGGAATCCCAGAAACATTGACGATGAAATACAGTTTTTCATTGACGGAGGTGCCGATCCGTCACGCATTATTCCCTTTATCGTTGACGATTCCCCGCATCCGGAGCAGGATTGTTTTCCTCTGCGTCTTCAGAAGCTTTGCAAAGAAACCAAATGGCTTACAACTACGTCGGTTCGGATTCCGACGGAATAAGCGGTATCAGATACATGCGTGACGATCTTGGACGTGTCATTTGCGAATCGTATCTGACTTATATCGGAGATGTCAATACCGCCGACAATCCCGAGGATTATCAGGTCATCGGAACAGAGACCGGCCTGTGCTGCGCAGAATACAATTACGATGACTTTGACTGCGTGGAAATGCGGCTTCTGGATTCAGATAATCAACTCACTCCCGGAATTGATAAGTACTGTTCGCAAAAATGTGTTTACGTCAATCATAATTGTGTCTCGGTTTCCTATTGCGGTGTCAACGGAATGCCAGTGATGCTTGATGACGGTTATGCATCTGCCACAATCAAATACGACCTGAAAGGCAACCGTTCCGAATTAAGTCTCTTCGGGCCGGATTAATAAAAAACTCATCCTGTCGGATGAAGGCTTTGCGTATGTGATATTTGATTATGACAAATACGGCAACTGCACCGGAATCAGTCACTTCGACACCCAGGATAATCCCCTGATGGTATCCGACTGCGGCTATGCGTCCTGGAAAGCGGAATTCGATGATCATGGCAATATGGTGAGCGAATCATTTGCCGGCGCTGACGGCAAACCCATTCTGTCAAAAAAAGGGTACGCTTCCATGCAGGCCGAATACAACGACCGGAATAAGATCACACTGATCCGATTCTACGACACTAGCGGCAGCCCGGCATTATGCGATGAGGGCTACTCTGTGATGGAAGGCGAATATGATGAATCGGGCAAGACGGTCAGAAAGAAATTTGTCGGCCTGAACGGAGTACTTCCCCGGTTTAATCAAAACTGCGATTCGGTGATCATTGAATACAACAGGGACGGCAAGACAACCAGTATACAATATTACGACGCCGAAGGGCGGCAGACGCTTTCCAACGATGACGTTTCATGTCTGGAATACGAATACGATGAAAACGGAAATATGACCGTCAGCCGGGCATTCGGAGCGGACAGAAAACCGCCTCTTTACGGTAAGAATTACGCCTGTTTTAAAACAGAGTACGATGCGTCCGGAAACATTGCCGTGATCAGCTTTTTCGATGAAGACGGCAATCCTGCCCTTTGCGGCGAAAACTATACTTCCGTCACCTATGAGTACAATGAAAAAGGCAATAAAACCAGGGAAAGCTATTTCGGCACCGACGGAAAATACACCCTGCATCAAGCTGTATGCCTATATGGAATTCATCTATGAGGACTTCGGCAACGTAACCAAGGTCAGTGAATACGATGTCAATTCAAAGCTGTTATTCTATATGACGTTTGAATATGACTGCCGGGAACATGGTCAGCAATCATTTCTACGATGCCGGCGGAAATGAAATCATTACCCCATAATCAAGCGGGAGGTCATTCGTTATTCGGGTGGCTTCCCTTTTTTTGACCGTTCACAGAGGCAGATTTTCATAGCCGGCCCATGTTGATTTATGTATTGATTTTTGAAGTCAAGTATGCTAAACTAAAATTCAAGTAAATGTTTTATTTTTTCTATGAAAAATACTGAATCCAAATGAAAAACTGTAGGAACGGAAAGGATTTCGATAGTAATGACATCTCCATTTTCACTTCGTTATGTTAAAACCAGGCTGACAGAAAAATCATTTTTGTCTGTTATCCTGTGGATGTTAATTCTCCATGCCGGTTATTCCGTTACAGCAGGAATCCTTATGCGTTGTCCTGCACAGGATGTGCTGCTCAACCTGTTCTTTCAGTTTTTTTTGATGACACTCCCCGGTCTTGCCGTAACCTCGGTATTTTATCATGATCAACACGACCCTGTCCTCACCGCAACTATGTCATACGCATGGGGATATGTCATCATCATCCTGGAGTATCTGGTCGCAATGCCTTTGGGCAGAGGTTTTTTATTGCCGGTGGCGCTGCTTGTTTCCGCTCTGTCGTGTGTGGCGCTGTGGAAAAACAGGACGGAGATAATGACTCCCTATCCTGAGCAAAAAATTCATGCTGCGTATTTATTGGTCTTCGCAGCGGTCGTTATTGTCGCCTTCCTTGCTTACTCGGCCAAAAACGGAGGCGCCTGGATGGCGAATTCCACTTTCATAGTGACCGATAACGCATTCTGGCTCAACAACACTTCCGCACTTTCCGTTTCATTTCCGCCTGCCAATCCGAGGCTGTCCGGTACGGTCATCAAATACTATTACTTTTCCAACATACCGATTGCTTTTCAGAGCAATGCCCTTGGGATGTCAGGCTATTCTGTCGGAACGGTTTATTATGCCTTTCCGAAATCCCTTTTGCTCTTTGGCGGTGTGTACGCCGTGCTCAACAGTCTCAGACTGAGCAAAAAAAGCATTCTCTTCGGACTGATTGCCATCATATTCTCGACAGGTATTGAAGCCATTAATGTGGTCAACAATACCTCTCATTTAATGGCAGTTCCTTTTGGATACGATATCGGTATTGGATGCTGCTGCTGGACACTGTATTTTGTCATTAAACAGTATCATAGTAAGGATTTCAGATATGAACTTTGTATCGGCGCTGTCACTTTTATGGCAGCCGCCTATGGCACAAAGGCACCCTCCGCTCTCCTTTTCATGATTGCGGCAGGTATCATCTGCTTCGGCTGGCTGTTCGGCAAGGAATACAAAAAGGCTTTTTCTTACGGAATAGGTCTTCTCGCCGCATTTGCCATTATTATGATGGTCTTTGTCAATGATCCTACCCCGGGTAATTCTACTAGAATAGGAGGATTTACTCCCTCTCAACTATTGAATTATTCGGAACTGCCGTCATTTATCTATTCCAATTTCATCAGCAAAATGTTTCCTTCTTTTTTAGCGTACCCCTCGATGGTTTTTCTGTTTCTGATGGCTGATCCTCTGCCCTTTTTCTTCAGCACAGTCGGTATCCTGCAAATCATCAAACGGAAAAAGGCTCGTTCGCCTCTTTATTTGGGATTTGCCATCAGCATAACCATCGGAATGTTTATGGGATTATTCTGGTGTCACTTCGGTAAAAGCAATATGTATTATTCCATGGCAGCAAGGATATTGGCCATCTTATTCGGTATGTGTTTATTTGACAGGGAAATATCAAAAGCAAAACCTGTTCCTTCCAGAAGTATAGCCGGACTGATTTCCGTGACTTTATGCATGCAGGTGTTTCTCTTCTTCTTTGTGGGATTCGACGATGGCTGCCTTATTAATATGTGTAAAGGAGCAAAGAAGATTTACACACTATACTCTCACAGCGACAGCAGCAGACCCATTGACTCAGAGAAAATCAGTCATGACACGGTGGAAGCCTTGGACTGGATTCGCACCAACACCGAAAAGGACAGTATTATCGCAACCGACGACAGCGTCTCTGAAAATCCGGATCCATTAAAAGCTAAATATATGTATTCTTCCATTTTTTCCGAACGTATTATTTACATGGAAGGCTATATTTACTTCCATTATGAGGAAACGATCAAGGAGGTTTCCCGCCGCAACAATCTTTTGCTCAATATGTATCATAATGATACCGATTCCTTAATTCAACTCGGGAAAGAAGACGTAGATTATATTCTTTGCCATCATTCCTCTTTTCCGGACTTTAATCCGGATGAAGAATACGCCGAAAAGGTTTATTCAAATGACAGTGCGGATGTGTATCGGATCATTTCTCACTGACACGCACTTCCGCCCGGATGAATCATTGATGATCTGAGACCTGTTCATGTATGGTTGACAGATTGATCAACTGATGCATTGAATTCCTCAGGCTCAGGGAACTTTTGACTCCCGAAAGGATGAATTTTTATGTACATTAAGGGCAAGGTTTTCAGAAGAACGGTTGCGTTCCTGGCGGCGGCCGGTTTGTTCCTGTCGGTTTCCGCCACGTTTTTCGCATCTGAAGAAAATTAAGATTTCCGCCGCGGTCCAAACCATTCAACTCGGCGCTTTTTGGGGATGTACAGGACTGACAGCCTTTGAAGCAGACCGGAACAACCAGTATTATTCAAGTGACAACGGTATTCTTTACAATAAGGACAAGACGGTACTTATTCAATGTCCGGCGCAAAAAAGCGGCTCCCTACAGATACCCGATACGGTCACGAAGATAACAACCAAAGCCTTTGACAGATGTATTTATCTGACAGAAGCTGTCATCCCCGATTCGGTTGCCACGCTGGATCCGGCGGCATTCTGCAACTGTACGGGACTCACCTATATGATAATACCCGGTTCGCTGAATAAAATCAGCGACAGTCTGTTTGCGAATTGTACGGGACTGACAGGCGTTTCCATTCCCGATTCGGTCAAGTCGGTGGGAAGTTTCGCATTTTACGGCTGTACAGGAATCAAGAGCTTTACTCTGCCGGAATCCGTCGTATGGATAGGCAGCTGCACTTTTTCCGGATGCACCGGCCTTACTGAAACGACCATTCCTCAATCGGTAAAAAAAATGAGCGTCTGTACCGACATGGACGGCGAATTATACAGCAATGCCTTTTCCGGATGCACTCAACTGAAAAACGTCATCTTCCGAGGCTCCACCATAGGATACGGCCACAATTTTGAACGCTGCACCAATCTGGAAAGCGTCACTTTTTCTGATTCGGTGGATACGGTTACCGATATTGTGACATCCTGTTCCCATCTGAAAAGCGTGACGATTCACAACTCCGTTTCATCCATTGCCAAGGATGCGTTTAAGGGATGCGCCTCTCTGACAGACCTGTATTTTCACGGAACGGAAAGTGAATGGAAGGAGCTTTCCGTGGATTCCGACGGAAATGCGTTGATTTCGGGACTGAACAATACCACCATTCATTACATTTATTCCGGAAACGCACCCCAGATCATTTCCCAGCCAGCCGACACTTCCGCCACAGTCGGAAGGAATGTTTCTTTCTCGGTGGCGGCGGAAGGAAACGGACTGAGCTACCAGTGGTATTAAAAAAAAAGGACGTCCCCACATGGAGTATCTGGAAAGGACATACAACCGCCGCCACTACCGCAACAGCCAATACCACATGGGACGGGATGAAAGTCTGCTGCATTGTCACCGATAACAGCGGCATCACCGTGACATACAATGCGCCGATCATCAAAATCAAATAGGAATTCTGATCCGTTTTTTCAGGCACGGTTTCAACCGACAGGATTTTCAGACATCATCCTCTGAATCTTCTGTCGGTTTTTGATTGTGAATCCTGATCGGACATTGATTCTTGTCGCCTGAACCATTGACTGGAACTCTGTTTTTTCATCACATTTCCAACACAATTGAGAAATTTTTGTTTAGGTGCTTTTCATTTGCCTTTATCACCTCTGCCGCAAAGGCCAGCAGCGACAAAAAAGTCTGGATAAGGGGGCGTTTACTGGGAATCTGCTCCTTTATCAGTATGTTGCTCTCCATCCTTTGCATTCCACTGGCAATTTTTTTCAAGGATATTATTGACACCGCCATCATCAACCTTCCGCAGGTTTCTCTGGATTTTGCTTCGTATACCTTGCAGGACATTCTGACCGCAACCGGTTATGCGCTGTCTCCGCTGATCTGGCTTCTGATCGTCATTGTGACTCTTATTTACTCCAAAAACAAGCCTCTGCTGGATAATGCGCAGATGAACAGTCTCTATTCCCAGTGGAGTAACGATCAGAACCAGCCTGTTGCCGATACCGCTGGCACCTCCGATGACAACGCAAGCCATCAACCCGATCCTGCACCTGTTGCAGCGGCAGCCGCAATTCCTGTCGCATTGGCCGCACAGCAGGATAATACACCCTCCGGTGAGGAGTCCGACACCCCGTCTGCCCCGGAGAAACCGATTGATTCCGAAATCCTGCCTCTCTCAGCGAATACCGCTTCGTTGGACGAGAGCCAAGAGGAACCCGCCATCAGTCCCCGGTTCCCGTATGAAGAGGAGGAGGAATTCCCGGCAGCTCCTGAAGCCTCATTCAGCCAGCCGCCCGAGGAAGAAGTGCCGGAAGACGGCGATTCAGTTCCCGACGTGCCGGAGATTGAGCCGATTGCACAGGCCGTGGAACCCGAACCGATTACTGCACCGACAGCCGCTGCGGCCGCTTCCTTTGGTGCCGCAGAAATGGCCGCAAAATCACAGCCGACTCCGTCTCCTTCATCCGAAACAGTGAGAGCGCAAGCCCCTGCCGGAAGAAGCGCCAAGTCTAAACCTGTTCCGATCCCCGGAACCAGACTTCTGGACTACGGATATTCCGAATCCAGCATTATGTGAGTTTTTCGATTAATCCGAAAAAGGACGCCGTGTTCTATTTCTCCGGCAATTATTAATCCGGCAATAAAATATCTATCCATTTTTTCTTCAGCCGAGGGAAG
>CAMHJC010000032.1 GCA_946185345.1 uncultured Clostridia bacterium | reverse complement strand
TATCCGACCTCATTTCATTGAGCTGATGCACCGCGCAAATCCAAGCAGCAGTTCAGGAGCGAAGTGACGCACCGTCGGCGCAAGGACGGAAAACCGGCCGCCGTACCCCAGTTCCAGAAAGACGGAGTAGGGCATATGCCCTTCAACTCCCACAGAAAAGCCGCTTCCTGAAACCGTTTCCGCAATGGCCGGATCGTGACCGAGCTGTCCGTTAGGGCGGCTCACCTCCCAGCCGGAAACACCCTCCATAGTCTGTCGGGCGTTTCCGGTTCTGTCCGTCCAGGGACGGTTCCGTTTGGCATACTCCTCCATGCTTCCGGCAGCCACAGCGCCGTAACTGCCGATGCTGGCGCAAGTCCTGATGCCGAAGTCGGCAAGTCCTGCGAGTGCATTGTCGATGTCAATTCGCAGCTGCGTAATGATACACCTCCAGCTCCAGGATCCTGCAGGAGGACAAAATATTCCTGACATTGTCCACACGGTAAAACACGCCGGCAACCAGGACGAGATGGCCAACCTGAGCGGCGTCGTCAAAGGTGAGAAGCCTGTAGTTGTGCTGCGTTCTCTCGGTCAGTTCTCCCGCAATTTCCAGCACCTCTGCCAGATGTCTCTGATTTTTGGCGTAAAAATAGCCGTTGGTGCAGGAATGGTACACAGGCTCACCCGGAACGCCGAACTGACCGTCCGGCAGAGAATAAACCTCGTAGTCACCGAGCAGCCGGTTTCTGCAAAGGGTGCAGCGCAAAGAATTGACGCTGTTAATGAACGACATCGGTTACCACCTCATCTGCTCTCGGAATATTGCCGGACGCCGCCGGCCTGTAAAGCCGGGCAAGTCTCAGCCAGTAATCATGCCCGTCAGGCAGTTCCAGACCGTCCGGCAGAGTAATGGAATCGCTGTGCGCCTTTATCAGCAGTCCCTCGTAAGATGCGGCATTCAGGTTGCCGCCATGCTTCCGCAGCAGTGAAAGAAGCTCCTGCTCGCTGAAAACACCGCATCCGCAGCCGCAGTCACTCTGCGTCTCTCTCAGGTTAAACCTGAGAAGCGGAAGCAATCCGCTGTAATCCATCTCTTCATCCAAATCAGAGTCGCCCCTTTCCCGTCGGCATTGTCAGGGGATCAATTGCCCTGAGCGGAAGCGCTGCCGATGTTCACGATCTTAAAATGCTTCCAGGCAGGGCCGTGATCCAGGCCGATCTGACCGAAAATCTGATATTCTTCGGCAGCGCCGGTCTTGGAGAGCGGCTCACGGAAGAAATTGCCCTTGTCGGGAACATCCTGTTCCACCGGACGGATGCAGGAGATATCGGCACCGAGAAGCACGCCTTCCGGCATAAATCTGCTCAGCAGCACCGAGACGGTACCGAAATCGGTTTCGATCTGGGTGACGTTGATGCCTCCGATATTTCTTGTAGGCGGCAGGGCAAATCCCCATTGGCTGCCGTAAATATCGGTAATGCGCTGCTTGATGTCGGAACCGCAGACAAGCACCATCTGATTGAAATCCGCACCGGCGTTGTAAGCGGCCTTGTAGGCACGCTTGAGGAAATCCTGAGAAAGGGCGGCATTTTCGCAATCGATCACCGTACCGGCCGCCTGGAGCATACCTCTGGTCTTGTTGGCCTGAGAAGAATCAGCCGCAAGCTGATAAACGCCGTTGAGAAATGTGTACTCCACATCGCGGGCGATTTTCTCAATGGCCCTGGCGGTCTGGAAATCAAGCTCATTGGGGGCGCAGTTCTGATCGAGTGAAGAAGAAACGCCGGAGAGTCTGCCGCCGCTGGACTGCTTGGCATAGGTCACCGAAACCTTCTCGTGAAAGATCTGAGTGACGTTGGTGTTCTGGCTGCGCACATAAGAAATGGCGGCGGGAGCCGTGAGTGAAGCGTTCTCCGAAATAGCGGGCTGAGAAGCCGCCTCATGAGAATACTCAACGCCGGTGCTGAACTGGAAATTGTCGGTTTTTACGGCGTTGCCTCTGATGAGGTTAAGAAAAGGCGTCACGGCAGGCGTGGCAGTATAAAGCTGACCTGCGAAATTGGGAAGGTTGAATACCGTTCCTGATCCGTTTATGTTAGACATAATAGAAAGACCTCACTTTAATCAATGATAGAAGGAAAAAAACCGGAAAAATATCATCTCAGATATATACCCTTTCCGGCAGCTTCGGAAATAATAGCGGCGGCAAGCGTATTGTTGCCCGAACTTCTGGCCTGGGCCAGACGGGAAGCGTAATCCATCGCATCGGAATGGCCTCTGGGGAAATTGCCGGGTCTGCCGGTGCCGATCGGATGAGTCTGACCGGCGAGATAAGGCTTGTTTTTGATCAATTCCTGCAAAGCCTCCCTCACGCCGTTCACACTGCCGCTGTCGTCCACGAAAACCTGGGATTTGTCCATCAGAGCGAATGCCGCCTCCGTGTCGATAAGACCGAGCTGAGCGCCGATTTCCCTGATTTCAGCGTTAATGAGCCGGTTGTCGGCCGCCCTGAACCGTTCGTCGATCACCGACTGAAGGTTCTCAGGCAAAGACTGCCCCTGACGCTCTCTGCGCTGTCTGATCAATTCCTCGATCTGCCCGGGACTAAGATGGTTCTGCTGTGCGAATGAATTGATCACCGAACGTTCGGCTCGCTGCCTGCGGTTTTCGAGAGCAGCGGCAAGCGAATCGGCGATTCTCTCCGCGTCAGCGTCTGAAATGGTCTGAATGTTGGAATTCTGCGCATTATCCATTTGAAATAAACTCCCTTCCGTTTTATCACCCGACTGACATTCAGCAGGTGAAAGCCCGTCGGCATCCATCGAAAAATCCGTTTTGCCCCAAAGGAATATCGTCCGCATCAAACCTCCAATCATCATCAGTGTGTCAGGACATAGGGAGATATTCCTCTGCGGGCCGCCCGTCGGCATAAAAAATGCACCTCAGAGTTTAATGTCATACAGAGTTCTGGACAAAACAAAAAACCGCTTTATGATTCAAGCGGTTCAGAAAATGTGTAAAAGGCCGAGAAACTACATGCTTTCCGCCTTCATGCGGGCAAGTTCCGCCTCGGCGTCAGGAGCGACACCCCATTTTTCAATATAGCTTCTTCTGCTGCGAAGACCTCCGGCGACCTCCTGACGGTCGTTGGCCATCTCGTCAAAATCATCCTCAATAATCGGGTAGAGATGTTCGATCTGCACCGAGTAATCATCAGGGATATCGGCATTGCCGTACACCGCCTTCATTTTCAGCACAGCCTTTGCGAGCCAGATCAGAGCAGGCTCCCACGAAGCCCATTTTTCCTCACATCGGGCAATCAGCTCCCAATACAAAGCCCTCATGCTCTTGCCGGACTGCATAAGACCTTTGAGCTGTTCCAGACTGACATTGGGAATGCTCATCAGGTCAAACATATCGTTTTTGGTCCGGTTGATAGCGGCTTCAAACCGGTCGGAATACCCGAACGAAGACTCCAGTTTTTCAAGCTTGGCCTGCCGGGACTGGCTGTCTCCCATCACGGCAGGATCGGTCTGCAGATCGACCAGCGCACCCGGAGAAAGCATGATATTCTCAAGCGATTCCGCCTTGGCGTCGGTGGCGACGGTCTGCGGGAACATATTGAATTTAAGTGCGTCAGCGTCATCTGAATTCAGGTGGTTGTAAGCGTTCTGAAGGTCAATCAGCTCCTCCACATCGCTCTCACCCATCAGGTCGCCGGTGAGTCCCTCGTTGAGTATCACGCAGCAGGGAATGAAATCCAGTCCGGTGTCGGTGTCATAGCCGCCCTCAAGAAGCTGTCCGAAGCCGTCATAAACACCCTCGTTGAGAATACACCGTCCGTTCTGCAAAAAATACTTCTGTTTCCATATTCTCTGATTCTTCCGTTCCGTCTCGTTGTTTGTCTGATAAAAGAATATGATTTTGCTGAGGGTATCGCAGTCGTCGTCGGCGGTGGAATAGACGAATTCAAACGAAGGCCGGAAGGAGATCATCGGCTCCCTGCCGAAGCCGCCGCTGATTTTGATGGCCACTCTCTTTCCGATGAAGCAGTCTCTCGCCGCCTGAATGAGTTTGCTTTTGAACCGTGATTTTTCCAGCACGTCATTCAGGATACGCTGCGCCGGAGCAATAGCCTCGACGCTGCCTTCCGCAGGTTTGAGATTGATTTCAGGCGTCCGGCCGAACATAAAGCCGGCCTCTCTTTTGATGAGTTTTTTGACCAGATTGACCTTCTTTTTTGTAGGCTTGTAATCCAATCCGGAAGCGACAGTCCAGTCCTGTCCCCTGCCCTCATAAAAATTATACAGTCTGATTGTTTTGCCGATATCCTCCAGCACAGCCGAGCCGTAAAGGCCGCCCAGTTCCGCCAGAAGCATCGTCATAGGTTTGTCATACATAAGTCATTCCCCCGGAAAATAAGAAAATAGATAACGGTTAAGAGATAATGAATCAATTACGCCCGCGTCGGAAAACAGCCGCTTTCAGGGCGAAGTCTTCCTCAGGGGGGTAATGATTTCTCTTATCTCAGCATGCGAATATGTGCGCATCACCTTGTTCTGCGACCCGAAGTCGAAGGTCTGGCCCCGGCATGAGTTATCATATCGAAGTAAACGCCGTATCTCATAGCGTCGCAGCAATGGTCATTTTCCTTGAGCGGACGGTCTTCACCGCAGCTGGCGGCGTACTTGGAATCCCAGACGTAGGAAGGAATCTCGCCCAGCGTGTGTCTGCATTCGGGCGAAATGCTCAGCCGTCCCTGGACCAGTTCGGAGGATACCGCCGAAATTCCCTTTGCCACGGAATTTTTGGCGGGCAGCACATTGGTGAATCCGTCGTGGCGGAGTCTTGTGATAAAGGAACTGGCGGAAGGATCGATGATAATGGGAATATCCCGTCTGCCTCCCGCAAATTCGAGCATATCGAGGGCATACTGACCGTCGTCCTTCTGAAGCGAAACGCCGTCAGCCTCTCCTCTGCCGTTGTGATAATACTCCCTGTCCACATAATGTCTCACGTAATCGCCTTTTCCGGCGGCGTAAAAATGCAGGAACACGCAGGGATTGAATGTGCCGTAATCCACAGCGATAAATTCCCTGTCAGGAGCGAATCCGATATCGTCCCTGACATTGACCGACTCATCAAACATCGAATAGATCACGCCGTCAGCGACCGACCATTCACCCAGGATGAACCGTTTGGCGAATACGCCGGTGTACATCTTGCGGTACTTATCCAGCGTTCTCTGGGAAAGGGTCTTGTTGTCCGTCATCAGGAAGTGAATGTAAAGCAGCTTCCGCTCATCCGCACGGTTGATCCAGTCGGTCTTGAACCAGTGAAAGGGGCCTTCGGGATTGCAGTTGAACCACCACTTTGCGCCTTCGACCGAACATCGGGCGGTAGCCTGATTGACAAATGATTCAGGCATCAGCGCCACCTCGTCAAAAAGCACACCCGCAAGGGTAATGCCCTGAATAAGGTCACGGGCGGCCTCGTCCTTTCCGCCGAAAAGGTAAAAGTAATTTTCCTTGCCGCCTCCGGAAACGGTGATAAGGTTTTCGGTGCGCTTCTCGGCAAAGGAATAAGGAAGAGCGGCCAACATCTGTTCCAGAGGAGCAATGACATTTCTCCGCAGCGAGGTAACGGTTTTGCCGCAGATGGCAAAATTAGCGCCGTCAAATTTCCGCATAGCCCACATCACAAAAGACAGTGACATGCCGATTGTCTTGCCGGAGCGAATAGCGCCGTCGGCAATCACTCCGTCATAATCGGCATAAGGCGAATTGTCCAGCCACCAGCTCATCAGCATCATCTGTTTGGGCGAAAAATTCCTGAACTGAAATGCGCCGTTTTTGTGTTTCAATCCATCGTCACCTTCTCTCCTGCTGTTCATCAGGCGTACCGGACAGGCCGCCATCGCCCATGCTTTCGGCGGATTTTCTCAGCACATCAAACAATTCAGCCATATACTGACCGTTGTCGTTGTCCGAATCGGAAAATTTGTGTCTGATTTCCTCGGTCTGCGCCTTGATCTTGTCGAGCTGTGCAATGCCGGTTTTCCTGTCGATTTCGGTTTCGTTGTCCGAAACGATCTGCCTGAGCTCCTGAATGAATTTGAGATCGCCTCCCACCGCCTTTTTAAAAACAGTCAACGCCACCAGCATGTAATTGTCCGCCTCGCCGGCTTTGAGTCCCAGCGCAAGAAGTTCGTCCCGTGCCGATTCATCGCTCACCGGAAGGGCAAGAAGCTTTTTCATGCAAAGCCTGAATTTTCTTGAGCGTTTCCGCCCCGGATTGTCCGGCGTGCGGCCTTCGCCCGAGAAGTCAGGCGCAGATCCGGAAGTCAGCGTTTCTTCTGCCATATTGTCACCACCTTTCGGTTTCATCTGTCAAAAAAAAGAGCAGCCAAAGCCGCTCTTTCAAGAAACAAAAGCTGTCATTAACAGTTTTCATTTCTTACGATATCATTTTACCATATGTCACTCTGCAAATCAATGAAGACTTGTCATGCTTTTCCCGGCAGAGAAGGAAGCCGTCCCCTATCCGCATCCGGTATTTCACAATGGCATTTTACCATATGTCAGTCTGCAAATCAATGAAGACTTGCATTGAACGCAGCGGGAAATCGGGCAGCCAATAGGAGTGATAATCGAAAAATCCAAACAATAGCCCGCAAATCAAAATTTTTTGTGTCATGTGATAAATTGTATTGTATGCCGTTGACATCAAGGGAATTATCTGTTAAAATTTTTACGATCTACCGACTTGAACAAGAACGGATAGAGAGATAAAAGAATCGAGGTAATTGCTATGAATTACACCAGCACCAGAGACAATTCCGTCAAGGTATCGTCAGCCTACGCCATAGCTACGGGAATATCTCCCGACGGAGGATTGTATGTTCCCGAGACCATTCCGGAGTTTTCATATGACGAGCTTCTGGCGGCCGCGAAAGCGGACTACCGGGAGAGAGCAGTAAATGTTCTCGGAAAGTACCTCACCGACTTCACCGCCCAGGAGCTGCGTGAATGTGTCGACGGCGCCTATACCGGCAAGTTCGGCGGAGAAGATGTCGCTCCCGTGGTGGATATAGCAGAGAAACGCTTTGTACTCGAGCTGTGGCACGGTCCCACATGTGCCTTCAAGGACATGGCGCTTCAGCTGCTGCCGCACCTGCTCACCCGTTCGGTGAAAAAGACCTGTGACGGCAAGGAAATCGTAATTCTCGTCGCAACCTCAGGCGATACAGGCAAAGCCGCCCTGGAAGGCTTCAGGGACGTTCCTGGCACAAAAATTATCGTCTTTTATCCCGTGGAAGGCGTCAGCGCCATTCAGAAGACCCAGATGGTCACACAGGAAGGCGAAAATGTCGGCGTCTGCGCCATCAAGGGTAATTTCGACGATGCCCAGACCGGCGTAAAAAGAATATTCACAGACCCTGCCATAGCGGCTGAATTAAAAAAACACAACATGGCATTCTCCTCGGCCAATTCCATCAACTGGGGCAGACTTGCGCCGCAGATCGTCTACTACATCTCGGCATACGCCGACCTGATGAATAAGGGCGTCATCAAAAACAAGGGAGACAAGGTAAATGTCGTTGTTCCCACAGGCAACTTCGGCAACATTCTCGCCGCCTACTACGCAAAGAAAATGGGTCTGCCGATCGGCAAACTCATCTGCGCATCAAATTCCAACAATGTACTCACCGACTTCATCAGAACAGGCGTATATGACAGAAACAGACAGTTCTACACCACCATTTCGCCTTCAATGGATATCCTCATCTCCAGCAACCTCGAGCGTCTCATCTACGATCTTTCCGGCTGTGACAGCGTGAGAGTCAAAGGCTGGATGGACAGTCTTTCCGCCACAGGACGCTATGAAGTGGACGATGACGTCAAGGCGAAGATTTCCGAGCTGTTCTGGGCAGGCTGCTGCGATGACGATTCCACGCAGGCGACCATCAGGGACGTATTCGAATCACGGAATTATCTCTCCGATACCCATACTGCCGTCGCTCTCAATGTGTATGAGCAGTACGCAAAGCAGTTCGGCAGCGAAGTTCCCACCATCATTGCCTCCACGGCCAGCCCCTATAAATTCGCTCCGGCCGTTCTGGGCGCCATAGCGCAGGATAAGCTCTCGGAGGATGAATTCGACATGCTTGCGGCTCTCAACGGCGTTTCCGGCGTGGAAACTCCCGCACCGCTTGCCGGACTCAAGGGCAAAAAGGTTCGCTTTGACCGCGTATGCGACGGTTCGGACATGAAGGAGACCGTTCTGGACATGCTGGGCATTGCGGCGAAGTAATCACCTCCGGACGAATATCGAATAAAAGCAAAACGCACCAACGCAGCAGCTTATCAACCGGCAGGACTGCGTTGGTACGTTTTTAAAATACGGACGTGTTATGCGTTATCGCTTCTGGCGGAAGGTGGAGCAGGAGGTTTCCTCCTGATTGCTGCAGCAGTCGGAGGATGTGCAGGCCTGCACATGAATGGAACTTGCGTCACAGCAGTCGTTTTCCGTGTGATAAGCGCAGTTTTTCACATCGCACCTGATGTGGGTTTCTCCGGTATTGAAGCCCGGAATGGTGCTGTTCATACTTTGGGACATATCCCGATCACTCCGTTTCTATAATAAATGCGGCATTTGACTCCGCATAGTCATATTATACCCCGCAACGGAGCCATTATTCACCGTTGAATTCTCCTTTTCCGCTCCGCGGGGAATTCCGAAAAAAATAACATCAATCAATTTATGTTCGGGGGTGATTTCCATAGCGCTCTACGCGATTGCGGACCTTCATCTGTCACTGGGCGAGGATAAAAAAATGGATAAATTCCGCGGCTGGGAAAACTACGAGCAGCGGCTGAGCGAGCACTGGCTTTCCATCGTCAAGCCGTCTGACACGGTGGTGATCGCCGGGGACATATCCTGGGCAATGAAGCTGACCGACACCCTGACGGATTTTGCGTTTCTGCACAGGCTGCCGGGAAAAAAGCTGCTGATGAAAGGCAACCACGACTACTGGTGGAGTACCAAGAAGAAGATGGACGACTGGCTGGTTATGAATGACCTGAACGACATGTCCATACTTTTCAACAACGCCTTTGCCTATGGGCCGTACGCCGTATGCGGCACTCGGGGCTGGTCATATGACTGCCCGGAGAACGAACGGAATGTGCTGCTCCGGGAGGTAGGTCGGCTGGAGGCCTCGATCCAATCGGGCATCGACATGGGACTGGAGCCGCTTGTGTTTCTGCACTATCCTCCGGTCTACGGCGATTACGTCTGTGAGGAGATAATGGAAGTACTCAGACGCTGTGAAATCAAAAAGTGCTGGTACGGCCACCTTCACGGTGCGGCGAGGAACAAGGCCTTTATCGGCAGCTTTGACGGAATAGAAATGCGCCTGATCTCGGCCGATTATCTGCAATTCATTCCGAAGCTCATACTGCCCGATATCAGTGAGGATGCTCAGTAAAACGGTGCGGCCAAGCAATAAGTTAGTAACTTAGTAACAAATAGTTAACATTTTTTCCAAGAAATCTCTTGAAAAATACAAATACATCTGCTATAATTCATTAGTGACTATTATAATGGAAAATGTCGGAAGGGCTGTTTTCCATCGGCCCCGGTGATTCCGAATAATCATATTTTTACGGAGGAAAACGAAATGATTACCAACAAGACAAAGATCGACAACAACACCTATGAAGTTGAGTTTACGGCAAGCGCTGATCTGCTCAAGGCAGAGAAGCTGAGCGTATACCGCAAGGAGGCGCGCAAGTACAATGTACCCGGCTTCCGCAAGGGCAAGGCACCCCTGAACGTCATCGAAAAGATGTACGGTCCCGTCTTCACACAGGACGCCATTGAAACCGTCTACAGAAAGACCGTTGACGAAGCCGTGGCAGAATTCGGCGAGGAAGTCATCGACGCCAACAGCGCCGAAGTTGTCTCCATGGAAGGCGACGTGGTATTCAAGGCAAAATTCGTTGTCAAACCGGAAGTCAAAATCGAAGGCTACAAGGGCCTTACCGTTGAGAAGGCGGAAGCGGTCGTCACTGACGAAGACGTGGAGCACGAGCTGGGCCATGTTCAGCAGCGCAACTCCAGAAGCATCAACGTCGACGACAGACCCGCACAGATGGAAGACAGCGTGGTGTTTGACTACGAAGGCTTCTGCGACGGCGTTCCCTTTGAGGGCGGCAAAGCCGAGAAGTACACCCTCAAGCTTGGCTCCGGACAGTTCATCCCCGGTTTTGAGGAGGGCATGGTCGGCCACAGCATCGGCGAGGAATTCGACGTCAACGTGACATTCCCCGAGGAGTATCACGCCGATGAGCTTGCCGGCAAGCCTGCGGTGTTCAAGGTAAAGATCCACGAGATCAAGATGACCGAGCTTCCCGAACTCAACGATGAATTCGCCAAGGATGTCAGTGAATTCGACACCCTTGACGAGTACAAGGAAGACCTCAGAAAGGAACTTCTGCGCAAAGCTGAAGAAAAAGCCAAGGACGACGCCGACAACAAGCTTATCGATCAGCTTATCGACCTTGTGGAAGCCGACATTCCCGAGGTTATGTATGACAACAAGGTCACCGAGAACATCAACGACTTCTCCTACAACCTCCAGATGCAGGGCATGAATATCGACACCTATCTCAACTACACCGGTATGGACATGGAAGCTCTCAGAGGCCAGTTCAGAGACAAGGCAATCCATCAGGTCAAGCTGCGTCTTGCCCTTGAAAAGATTGCCGAGCAGGAGAACATAGAGGTCAGCGACGAGGATATCCAGAAGGCATACGAAGATCTCGCCAAGAATTACGGTGTAGAGCTTGACCGCGTTAAGGAGATCGTACCGGTAGACGGTCTCAAGAAGGACGTTGCCGTTGAGAAGGCGGTTGACGTTGTACGTGACAGCGCCAATTATGTTCCTGCCAAGGCCGACGACGCCGAGTAATTCCTGAAGGAGTATTCTTCGACAGAATTCTGCGGAATCCTCGAATCAGCCGCGGTATCATACAAATGCGGGCCATCTGCCTGCGGCGAATAAAGAAATCATAACGGCGTGTTGCAAGTGAACAAATCATCTGCAATGCGCCTATTATGACATTGTGGAAAGGAAGATAAATTATGAGCAATCTGGTACCTTACGTAGTAGAACAAACCAGCAGAGGCGAGCGTTCGTACGATATTTATTCACGCTTGCTCAACGACAGAATCATTATGCTTTTTGACGAGGTCAACAGCGTCACAGCCAGCCTTGTCACGGCACAGCTGCTTTATCTGGAAGGCCAGGATCCCAAGAAGGACATCTGCCTCTATATCAACAGTCCGGGCGGAGCGGTCAAGGACGGTCTGGCCATCTACGACACCATGAATTACATCAAGTGTGACGTCTCCACCATCTGCATGGGCATGGCGGCGAGCATGGGCGCCTTCCTGCTTGCGGCAGGTGCCAAGGGCAAGCGTCTTGCGCTGCCCAACAGCGAGATAATGATTCACCAGCCGCTCGGCGGAGCGCAGGGACAGGCGACAGATATCGAGATTCAGGCCAATCAGATACTCAAGACCAAGAAAAAGCTCAACGAGATGCTGGCCGCAGCGACAGGCAAGCCCTACTCGCAGATTTGTCTTGACACTGAGAGAGACAATTACATGTCCGCCGAGGAAGCAAAGGAATACGGTCTGATAGACCGCGTGATTTACAAACGATAGGATTGGTGATTTAATGGCCTATAAGGACAGAAACGACGAGCCAAGGTGCTCTTTCTGCCATAAAGGCGAGAGCGACGGCGTCCGTCTTGTACAGGGGCCGGGAGCCTTTATATGCAACGAGTGCGTGTCGCTCTGCGCACAGATTCTCCGTAAGGACGGCCTTTACGATGTCGAGGAATACGACGATGACAGCTTCTTTGACAGCGATTTTGAAATACTCACGCCGGCGGAGATCAAGGAGCATCTCGACAAATACGTCATCGGTCAGGACAACGCCAAAATCGCCCTTTCGGTTGCGGTCTACAATCATTACAAGCGCATCATGGCACGCAATGACGAAGGGGTAGAGCTTCAGAAAAGCAACATTCTGCTGCTCGGGCCTACCGGCGTAGGCAAGACCTTCCTCGCGCAATCCCTCGCCAAGATTCTCAAAGTACCTTTTGCGATTGCCGACGCCACCACGCTCACCGAAGCGGGCTATGTCGGCGAGGACGTGGAGAATATTCTGCTCCGCCTCATTCAGGCGGCGGATTTCGATGTGGAACGGGCGCAGCGGGGCATCATCTATATCGACGAAATCGACAAAATCTCCCGCAAGTCCGAGAATACATCCATTACCAGAGATGTCAGCGGCGAAGGCGTACAGCAGGCGCTGCTCAAGATCCTGGAAGGCACAGTGGCCAATGTCCCTCCGCAGGGCGGCCGCAAGCACCCTCAGCAGGAATTCATCCCCATCGACACCACCAACATTCTCTTTATCTGCGGCGGTGCCTTTGACGGCATTGAGAAAATCATCGAAAAGCGGGTAGGCAATTCCGCCTTGGGCTTCGGAGCCGAAATCCGCACGCAGGACGACCTCGATTACAGCGAGCTTATCTCAAAGTGCATACCGCACGACCTTGTCAAATTCGGACTGATTCCCGAACTGGTGGGCCGTCTGCCGGTGCTGACGTCACTTCAGGCGCTTGACAAGGAGTCGCTCGTGAAGATCATGACCGAGCCGAAAAACGCCATTGTCAAGCAGTACCGTGCGCTCTTCCACATGGATGAAGTAGAGCTTGAATTCGAGCAGGAAGCACTCGAGCGCATTGCGGAAAAGGCACTTGAGCAAAAGACCGGCGCGCGCGGCCTGAGAGGCGTCATCGAAGGCATACTCACCCCGATCATGTTCTCGGTACCTTCCGAAGAAAACGTGGAGAAGGTTGTCATCACATTAGGCTGCGTCAACGGCGAAGGCCAGCCCGAGATTATCCGCAAAAACGCAGCCGCATCCAAAAGCAAAACCGAGGAATAAATCCCTCACCTGACGCCGGCAGCATAGCCAGGCAGAGCATGTTTCATTGTGCAAAAAGCGCAAAAATGAAGCATGCTCTTTTATTTGTATTATCCGATTATTAATAAAAAGTTTGTTGCTTTGACCGGCGTAATAATTTATAATATAAAAGATTATCAGATAGATTCAACTATTCAGCACTCAGGAGAAGAAGGAACGATATGGCGAAAACGGTAAATAAATCTCAGAAAAAAATCATGCCCATCATCATGCTGCCCGACGCGGTGGCGTTTCCGAATTGTCCGCATCAGTTCGATGTATTCGGCGCCAACATGATTGCGGCCATCCGGAGCGCACGGAATGCGGACCGAAGTGTGTTTATCATGCTCAATGAAAAAGGCGAACCGAGCTTTGACATCACCCGCAGAGTCGGCGTGGTTGCGACCATCACCCAGATGCTCCGTCACCCGGAGGAGGAGAGCATGCACGTCCGGGTCATGGGCGAATACCGTGCATGGGTCAAATCCGCCGATCTCTCGGGAGAATTTGACGTTGTGGAGGTCGTGCCGGCAGAGGAAATCAAGGACGAAAACGAAAAGGACCCCGGCAGCATCCTTCACAGCAAGATTTTCAAGGAGCTCATTCCGGCGCTCAACCGGAGTGAAAACAAACCCGAGCTGGACATGCATTTTGTCATGGAACGCCGCAGCACCGACTACGGCAGCATGATCGACAGTGCGGCTTATATCTATCCGTTCCCTCTGGCGGAAAAGCAGAAAATACTCGACTGTCTTTCGACAGGCGACCGCATACAGCTTCTCGGCAGGGCGATTTCCATCGAACTTGAGCAGGCGAAGCTCGACCGTGAAATCGAAAAAAAGGTCTCGGACAGCATGGACGAAGCGCAGAAGGAATACTACCTTCGAGAGAAAATACGCATTATCTCCGAAGAACTGGGCGACGGCGGCACACCCGAGAGCGATGCGGAAAATTACAACAAACGGATAGACGGCATAGACGCCCCCGAAGAAGTCAGAAAAGTGCTTCACAAGGAAGCGCACAAGCTGGCCAAGCTTCCGTTCGGTTCGCAGGAAGCGGCCGTCATCAGGGGCTACCTGGACGTATGCCTTTCGCTTCCCTGGGGGGTCAGGACGCAGGACAATCTCGATGTCAACGAAGCGGCAGCCATTCTCGACCGGGAGCACTACGGCATGGAAAAGGTCAAGGAGCGCATACTCGAACTGATTGCCGTGCGTGCGCTGGTACCCGATATCAAAGGCCAGATCATCTGTCTGGAAGGGCCTCCCGGCGTAGGCAAGACCTCTATCGCCCATTCCATCGCAGAAGCCATGGGCCGCAAATACGTGCGTGTATCGCTGGGCGGCGTGCGTGACGAAGCGGAAATACGCGGACACCGCAAGACCTATCTGGGTTCCATGCCGGGCAGAATCGTGGACGCCATCGTCAGGGCAGGCAGCATGAATCCGCTGATACTGCTCGATGAAATAGACAAGCTGGCCTGCGACTACAAGGGCGACCCGACGTCGGCGCTGCTCGAGGTGCTCGACCCGGAGCAGAATAAGACCTTTACAGACCACTTTCTCGACATACCGCTTGATCTGAGCGGAGTGCTTTTCATCACCACGGCGAATAATATCGGCGCCATTCCGACACCGCTTTACGACCGGATGGAGATCATAGAACTGCCGAGCTATTCGCACGAGGAAAAGGCAATGATCGCCAAGAAATACCTAGTCCCCAAGCAGCTGGAACGCAACGGCCTTTCCCAGAAGAAGGTGCGTATCACCGATACCGCCATAGCTAGACTGATTGAGGATTACACCCGGGAAGCAGGCGTGCGCAATCTGGAGCGAAAAATCGCTTCGCTCTGCCGCAAATGCGCCAAGAAGCTGGTTTCGGGAGAATCGGTCAAAATATCCGTCAGCGCCAGAAATCTCGAAAGCTACATGGGCAAACCGACATTCAAACGGGAGGAACTGCCCAAGGAACTGATACCCGGCATGGCCAACGGTCTTGCCTGGACGTCGGTAGGCGGCGAAATGCTGGAGATAGAGGTTGCGGTCATGGACGGAAACGGAAGGATCGACCTGACAGGCCAGCTGGGAGACGTCATGCAGGAGTCTGCCAAGGCGGCCATAAGCTGTATCCGCCGCCGTGCGACGGAACTGGGAATAGCATCGGATTATTACCGCACAAAGGACATTCACATTCACGTACCGGAGGGAGCGGTGCCAAAGGACGGGCCTTCCGCCGGCATCACGATGGCAACCGCCATCGTCTCGGCGCTGACCGGAGTGCCTGTCAGAGGAGACGTCGCCATGACGGGCGAAATAACCCTCGGCGGCAGAGTTCTTGCCATAGGCGGCCTGCGTGAAAAAAGCATGGCGGCTCTTCGCAACGGCATCAAGACGGTGATTATTCCTGCATCAAATGAGCAGGACATTTCGGAATTCAGCGACACCGTCAAAAACGGAATCAAATTCATTCCGGTCAAAACGGTGGACGAAGTATTCCGCAACGCCTTCGCCGAACCGCTTAAGAAGCCAAAGGCTGCAAAGGCGGAACCGTCCGAAAAATCCGGGCCGTCCGAAAAATCCGGGCCGTCCGACAGTCCGGAGTCATCCAATAAAGATACCGAGGAAACAAACCATGAAATTTGAAAACGCATTTTTTGAGCTTGCCGCCGGCACATCAGACCAGCTGCCGGAAAGCGACATGCCCGAAATCGTCTTTGCGGGTCATTCCAACGTAGGCAAATCCTCCCTCATCAATAAGATTCTCAATCGCAAAAGTCTTGCCCGGGTCAGTTCGCAGCCGGGCAAGACCGCGACCATCAATTTTTATAATCTGGACGGAGCCAGGCTGGTAGATCTGCCGGGCTACGGATATGCCAAAGTGAGCGCAGCCGAAAAAAAACGCTGGGCGGAGCTTATCGAAGGTTATTTCAATCAGGAGCGAGATCTGCGGCTGGTGGTAATGCTCATCGACAGCCGGCACCCTGCGTCAAAGGACGACATGCTGATGCTCAATTATCTCATTGACGGACAGTTTCCCATGATCATCGTTCTCACCAAAATCGACAAGCTCAAGCCGAACGAGCGTGCCAAACGGCTTGCTTCCATTCCGGACGAGCTTGACGTCGATCTGGAATATATGCTTCCCTTTTCGGCCGTCACGGGAGAAGGTGCGGAACAGCTCCGCGACACCATTCTGGCGTGTGTTTCGGACGAAACCTCGCCGGACGATGAAGAAGCATAAATTGAATAATCAATAAAACACTTTACATTTTCAAATTATTGTGTTAAAATAATGATGATTTACCGCTCTAAACTTTTAAAGCGCCAATCAGCAACGAAAAAAGCAAGTGTGGCATTGGAGTGCCAATTCAGGCGAATGCCGTTAAGAGGTAATGGAAATGAGTATGAATCCAAAACTGCGAGATGAAAATCTTGACTTCCTTTTCAAAGGAATTCTCGAGCTTAAGACAATAGATGAGTGCTACGATTTCTTTGAGGATCTCTGCACCGTTGCGGAGATCAAAGCGATGTCCCAGAGGGCAGTGGTAGCCAAAATGCTTCGTGAAAAGCACGTCTACAGCGATATCGTGGCACGTACAGGCGCCAGCACAGCCACCATCAGCAGGGTCAACCGTTCGCTCAATTACGGCTGCGACGGTTACGACCTCATCTTCCAGCGCATGGACGAATCCGATGCGGACAAGGCGGCGGAAAACGCCGGCGAGGAACAATGAGCTACGATCTTTTTGCGGAATATTACGATGAGCTGATGAGCGAAGTGGATTATCCTGCCCGGGCGAAATACATTGACGGGATCATCAAGAGCTTCAAACCCGACGCTCATCTGCTGGTGGATCTTGCCTGCGGCACAGGCAGCATGACAGTGGAATTGGCCTCCATGGGATACGACGTGATCGGCGTAGACCTCTCGGAAAACATGCTCAGCAAAGCCCGGGAAAAATCCGACGGCAGCATACTTTATCTCTGTCAGAGCATGCAGGAGCTGGATATGTACGGCACCATTGACGCATTCGTCTGCACGCTGGACAGCCTCAATCACATCGAGGACAGGGAGCAGCTGCTTCTTGCCCTGAGCCGTGTGTCTCTGTTTCTGGAGCCGGACGGCGTTTTTGTTTTCGACATGAATACGCCCTACAAGCACGAGAAAATTCTGGGCGACAACGCCTTTGTCTACGAGACGGAAGACGTATTCTGCGTCTGGCGCAACGAATATGAAGGCGACGGCAAAGTGCAGATCGCACTGGATTTCTTTGAACAGCAGCCGGACGGCAGCTATCAGAGGGACTGCGAAGACTTCTGCGAAACAGCCTATTCCGTCGAAGAAACGGAGCAGTTGCTGAACCTCGCCGGGCTTCAGCTTCTCGCCGCCTATGACGACATGACACATGAACCTCCGCAAAGCGACAGCCAGCGGATTGTATTCGCAGCGGCAAAAAAATAACCGAAAGGACAGCAATCAAAATATGAGTAAACTTGTAAGATGTATCACCACCGACGGTCTTGTCATGGCCGCGGCGATAGATTCAACCGATATCGTGCGAAAGGCGCAGGAGCTTCACCGCACCACACCGGTCGTCACCTCGGCGCTGGGCAGACTGCTGACAGGTGCTTCGATCATGGGCAATAAGCTCAAGGAGGACAACGCTTCGCTCACTCTGCGAATGAATGGCGGCGGCCCGGCCGGCTCCATCATAGCGGTTTCGGACAGCAAGGGCAATGTGCGCGGATACGCCCAGAATGCGGGACTTCTGCTCATGCCGGACGCAAAGGGACGCCTCGACGTTTCGGGGGCAATCGGCAAAGAAGGCACCGTCACCGTCATCAAGGACTACGGCTACGGACAGCCGTACTGCACCCAGACACCCATCGTCACCGGTGAAGTGGCGGAAGATCTGACCGCCTACTACGCCATCAGCGAGCAGGTACCGACCATATTCTGCATAGGCGTGCATTTTGACAGGCTGTGGAAGCTCGACAAAGCAGGAGGCCTGCTGATTCAGCTCATGCCGGCGGCGGATCACCGGGAGATCGAAAAGCTGGAAGAAATGCTCAAAACCATGCCGCCTGTCACCCAGATGCTGCTGGAAGGCAACACCCCCGAGCAGATTCTCTCCAGAACGCTTCCGGGCTTCGAGCTGGAAATATTCGACAGTCTGGAAGTGGAATACCGCTGTGACTGTTCGCTCGAACGAGTGGAAAATGCGTTTATGACCATGCGTCCGGACGAGATACGGGGACTGGCGGACGAAAGCGGCAGGGCGGAAGTCCTCTGCCACTTCTGCAACAAAAAGTACTACGTCACGCAGGATCGTCTGAATGAACTTGCGTCAATTCAGGAACAGCGCATGAAGGAGTCCTCCGGGCAAGACGACCGGAAATGATTTTTATGCGGCATAACGGCAAATTATGTGTAAATTGTTCTAAAAAATCTACAGCATTGTAATATGATATTAACAAAAAACAATTTATTTTAAATCTTTTGTAATTATTTGTTAAATTAGTCTTGACTTTTTAAAATTATTGTAATATAATCTTATCTGTCAAAGGGAGATGCCGCACAGCCATTGCTGCGGACAAGCTGTGCCGCCGGTTCCGCAATTCCTTTGATCATTACATAGATTGTGTCTTTTTATATCGTTCCCCATCCACAAAGTGCAAAACCGTCCTTTCAACCAAAGGGCGGTTTTGTGCTGTCAAGGGGATTTTTTGTCCGGTTCCTCTGTCCATGATCGGATCATCGGAAAAAGCTGTAGTTTGTGAAAAAACGGTAAACTATTGATGAGATTTCATTTTTTGTAGATTCCGATGAAATTAATGGTTGATTTTCACAGAATGATATTGTATAATATACACGATAAAATATACGACAGAGGTGAATAAATATGCAGCATGATCTAAGAGTAGTCCTGGTCGATGACGATCAGGAACTGTGTGACGAATTCGGCAGCTGTTTTGCTGAAATCGAGGGTATAGAACTTTGCGCGGCCACAGGCAACGCAACTCAGGCGATCGAATTGGTAAAGCAATATCAGCCTGACGTGGTTATTCTGGATCTCGAGCTGCATAAAGGCGGAGGAAACGGGATACTGTTCCTCACCGAGCTGCGCAAATTGCGGGATGTCAAAAGGCCGTACGTGCTTGTCAACACCAATAATTCCAGTTCCATCACATACGAAATCGTGAGGAATCTGGGAGCGGATTTTGTGATGTACAAGCACCAGGAAGGCTACAGCGCCGGAGAAGTGGCGGATTTCCTGCTTGTCATTCGGGCGGGAAGAAGCGAAGACTTGCGTGAAGTGCAGCCGGAGCCGCAGGAGGAGCAGGAGAAGGAACCTCTGAGGGAAAGAATACTCGCCGAGCTGAACAAGGTGGCCATCAATCCGAGGAGTAAAGGCTACAACTACCTGGCTGATGCGATAGAGATCTTCTGCGGAGGGCAGATACCCAACGTATCCTCCGTGATAGGGGCAAAATACGGTAAATCGGAAGCAAGCGTGGAGCGGGCCATGCAAAACGCGATAGACCGCGCGTGGAGCACAGCGGATATCAATGAGCTGCTCAAGTACTACACGGCTCATATCAATTCCAGGCGTGATTCTCCTACCGTTACGGAATTCATTTGCTACTATGCCGCCAAACTCAAAAAATGAATGACCGGCACCCCTAAATTGTTGCTTTTCGTTGGTTGGTTTATGTTTTTGTTGATCGAAATCAAAAAAACAGTTACATAAAGTAATC
Source organism: uncultured Clostridia bacterium (assembly GCA_946185345.1). Taxonomy (GTDB): domain Bacteria; phylum Bacillota; class Clostridia; order Oscillospirales; family Acutalibacteraceae; genus RUG762. Next base: position 3,547 of record CAMHJC010000032.1, on the reverse strand, counting down.
GACAGGCGTGTAAATTGGTGGTATGATATTTCCATAGGTTACATTTGACTGCGAGAATTTTTCATATCACCACCAAAGCCTTCTGCCGATTCACTGCAGAAGGCTTTGGTATTTTATTTTGTAATTTTATAAATACATGTGAAATAAAGGAAACCGCGGTGAAACCGGAACCGACAAGAGGAATCGAATGATCGAAAAAGTCGGCGCAGCGCCGCATTTCCAGCCGTTTCCATACAATGAAGTGATTATCACACTACCGAAAGGAGCACTTGCCTTATGATAGCCATTGATTCGGGCATAAAGCACGTCGGGATACTGCTTTATGCCTACATAGTGTATTGCATCGCCATGCCGGAAAAACAAAGCCGGTACAAATATCTGACCGGCGGATTGGAAGCGATACTGATAGGCGGCACCATGGCCTTTATCAAAGGATTCATTTACATATTCGGAATGCCTGCGCTCATAGCGGCATTTTTCCTGACCGAGGGAGTGCATTTCCGACTGAATCCGAGGAAGAACCTGACCCTGACGCTCATTTCGTTCGGAGTCAGCTACGGGACGTTTTATCTGTCAGTTGCGGCATCGACGCTGTTCATGGCGGCTCTGTCCTACTGCACAGCATCACGCTTCGGCTCTCCCGAGAAGGCAATGGACTATTATTCCGCTTTAGTCCGTGACGGCAGCGCCCGTCAGATTCTGGCAATGACGGCCCTAAGTCTTTTGCAGGGAATCTTTGTGTGTCTGATGCTTCGTTCCAGACGCCTGAGGAACGGCCTTTCCACACTGGTCAGATTCGGCATGAGCGACGTAGGCGTCTATATCTCCATTGCGACGCTTTCGGTGATGATGATGTATGCCGTATCCGTCAATACCGGCATGAGCAACACCGTTGTACTCACCGTGTGCTTCTTTTTGGGAATTACCTTTGTATTCATGCTGTACTACTGGATCAAGAACGAGATACGCTCGGCCTATAAGAGCAGGATCAAAGAAAACGAACTGCTGCTGCTCGAAAAAAGCATTTCCGAAAAAGACAAGCTCATTGAGATGCTTCGCAAAGACAACGAGAAGATGGCCGGCATCATCCATAAAGACAACAAACTCATTCCCGCAATGGTCATGTCGGTCAAAAAATGCGCGGCCGAAATGCAAAACGGCAGATGCGACACTTCCGACGCACTGGAGACGGCAGAAGCACTGGAATCCATTTACGGGGAGCGAAGCGCCGCCCTGAGCGAATACGAATCACACGGCGGCCGTATAGCCGAAACAGGCATAACGGCGGTGGATGCGGTACTGCTTTATATGGGCGGAAGAGCCGAGTCGTGCGGTGTGAAATTCAATGTCAATGTGGAAACCGACGTAAGCAGAATACTGGATGAAGCCATCGACCGCCGTGAATTTGACACCATGCTTGCCGACCTCGCGGAGAATGCGATCATCTCAGCCAGGCAGCAGCCATCGGGCATTGTTTCGGTCAACATCAAAAAGTCTGAAGGCAGCTATTGTCTGGAAGTGCTCGACAACGGGGAGCCGTTCAGTTCAGATGCCCTAAAGAACATCGGCGTCAGAAAATTCACCACTCACAAAGAAGAAGGCGGCAGCGGAACAGGCCTGATGACGCTTTTCAGAATCATCCGGCGCAACAACGCCAGCCTGACCATTGAGGAATACCCCGAAGGGAATCCCTACAGCAAGGCGGTGCGTGTGACATTCAACGGAAAGGGATGTAAAAAAATCGTGACAGGCCGCGCCGATGAATTAAAAAAATCCCTGAGAGCCGGCAGATTTGAAATAGCGGCATCAGCCGGCGCCCCTGATGAGGAAAAAGCAGAATGAATAAAGAAGTTGTCCTGCCGGTACTTGACATCGGCATAAAATACGCCGTGCTGGTATTTTGTTCGTATTACATATTCATGAGAAGCATCCAAAAAAAGCCGGCAGCGTCAAAATACCTGCACACGCTGCTTCTGGCGTGTGGGATCGGCGGTACGCTGATATGGCTGAAGACCATCATCAATCCGCTGCATGTGATTTTAATGCTGTTATACCTCGTGGTGACCGATTATTTCTTATTCCGGCATGATATCAATGTGACGATCATCCTGTCCGGACTGTCGTTTGCCGTGTCGCATGCGGTATTTCTTGTGCTGGGATTCATCGACTCGGTCATTCTGGTCTTTTTGTACTGGGACGACGAAAAAGGCGAGGAGAATTCCATCTATGATTTTCTGAATGATATACCGGCGCATATCATTTCCTACACGATTACGCTCGCCCTGCTCTTCGGAATCGTATACCTGACCATGCGCAGCAAGCGCATATGCAACGGAATGCTCAGCATCGTCAGATTCGGCTCGGGCGGTACCGGGATCATGATTATGATCATGCTGCTGCTGTTTTCAATGGGAATCGGCCTGCCGGCCGATACACCTGCCAGGCAAGTCATCCGCACGGTGTTTTTCTGTCTGTCAATGGTCATGTGCGTGACGGTGGTCTATTGGATAAAGAAGGAAATCTCAACGGTTTACCTGAAGCTGCTGCTGGATAAAACATCGGCACTCACCGAGAGCACCATTGCGGGAAAGGACAAGCTCATCGAAGAGCTCCGCAGGGACAACGAAAGACTGGCTGCCATCATCCGCAAGGACGGAGAGATTCTGCCGGAAATGATCCGATCGGTCAGGCAATCCGCCGCAAGCATACAGAGCGGATCGGGAGAAGCAACGGAAATGATCCGCAGTGCCAAGCGGCTGGAAGAAATATACGGCGAGCGCATGGTCACACTGTCTGAATACGAATCGCGCGGCGACCTTCTCACCGGAACAGGTGTGAAGGCGGTGGACAATGTACTGCACTATATGGCCGACAGATCCGAATCCAGCGGAGTCAGATTTGCGGTTGATGTGGAGGCCGATGTGGCGCAGATGCTGCAAGGGACGGTGGACAGCCGTGAATTCAACACCATGCTGGCCGACCTGGCGGAGAATGCCATCATCTCGGCAAAGCAGCATTTGCCCGGAACGGTTGCGGTGAATTTCCGTCAGGACGAAGGCAGCTACTGTCTGGAAGTACTGGACAGCGGCGATAAATTCAACGCCGAGGTTCTCCGGAATATGGGCATCAGGCAAACAACCACGCATAAAGGCGAAGGAGGCAGCGGAATAGGTCTGATGACTCTTATCAAGATCATCAAGCACAACAACGCCAGCCTGACCATAGAGGAATATCCCGAAGGCGAAAAATACAGCAAAGCGGTGCGGGTAAGCTTCGACAGGAAGTCACGGTTCAGGATATCCACCTACAGAGCGGACGAATTGAGAAGCGCCCTGAAGCACAACCGGTTCTCGGTGGAATCCAGGCAGCCTACCCTTCGCTGAGACAACAAAAAAACGGCTCATGTCAGAATTCATTGACCTGCATGAGCCGTTTGTACAAACAAAAAAATCTCCGGAATGCCCTGCAAAAAGGACATTCCGGAGATTAAGGTGGAGCTGTTAACCAGATTCGAACTGGTGACCTCTTCCTTACCAAGGAAGTGCTC
>CAMHJC010000031.1 GCA_946185345.1 uncultured Clostridia bacterium | reverse complement strand
TGCTGCGCTTGCTTTTTTCTTTTTATTATCAATATTTAGTTGCCGGAGTAATAGTATGAAATGATAAGCGTGAAATTGAAAGCTGTTCCAAAAAACAAAACCGCACCGGACAATGGGGGGAAAATTGTCCGGCGCGGTTGATGATGGATCTGAATACAACGGAACGACCGCCATTAACGGGAAGAACCATCGTTTCCCTAAGCGGTTGATTCCTTTTTTGATTAATGACCGATATGCTTTTCAAATTCCTTGTTGAGCAGTTTTTCAAATTCCTCGGCTGGAATCGGGCGTGAGAAGAAGTATCCCTGAACGATGTTGCATCCCATCTCCTTCAGCATATGAAGCTCAAGTTTATCTTCCACACCCTCGGCGATGACGGGAATATTCATATTCTTTGCGATATCCACAATCATTTTGATCATACGCTTGGCGGAGTCATTGTCGTGCATTTGCATGATGAAGGTTCTGTCGAGCTTCAAAACGTCAATCGGCATGGAGGAAAGCGTACCCAGTGAAGAATTGTCCGTGCCGAAATCATCCAGTTCGATGATGTATCCCTTGTTTCTGAGTTTTGTAATAATGGGGATGACCTGCTCGGAATTCTGGGTATAAGCAGATTCGATTAATTCCAGTTTCAGAGCGCTGCGATCCAGCTTATTGGCTATGATCAGATCATCGAGCGTTTTTTCGAGCTGGGGATCGAAGATGCCTGCCCGAGAAAGATTGACGGATACAGGAATGGTAATGCCGTACATGTTTTTCCAGGCGGCAATCTGCCTGGCCGCCATTTTCCAAACGCACTTGTCAACCTCGCCGATGACGCCCTTTTCTTCAAAGAGAGGAATAAAATCTCCCGGCATCACCACGCCGTGTACAGGATGATTCCACCGGACAAGCGCCTCGGCGCCCCGGAGCCTGGGCTGTTTGGATTGAATATCGTACTGCGGCTGATAATAAACCTCAAATTCATTGTTCTTTACTGCGCTGTGCAGATCGTTGAGCATATGATTTTTCAGCCACAGGTTGTCACGGACCGAACTGTCAAACACCGTCAGAATGCTTTTTTTCTGACCTTTGCCCATATTGCAGGCAACTCGTGCGCTGTCATACATCTTAAAGACGTCCATCGTAATCTGCTCGGGCATCACTCCCATACGCAGGCGGATGTTGACATTGGCGAACCGTTCGCTTAATTTGTTCTGAAGGAGATTAAGAATCATCTCATAATCGTTTCTGTGCCAGCAGAAGATGCAGAAACGGTCCGCATCCACCCGTCCCGCAACAAAGTCCTCCTCGCTGAATATCGAGCGGATTTCTTCTCCGATCAGCTGGAGAATCTGATTGCTGATCTCCGTTCCGTTCAGAATATTGACGGAATGAAAACGATCGATGTCCAGAACGATTGCGTCCATGGGGATGCCCTTATACTTGTTTCTCATTCTGTCGGCGTATTCAAACAGGAAATTTTTGCAGTAAAGACCGGTCAGAGAATCAATTTCAGTGGTAGCAATCAGCGCCTCATCTATTTTTGCTTTTTTCTGAACCCACAATATGCGGCAAAGCATGAGCAGTATCATCAGAAGCACCGCCGCAAGGATCGTCAAGACATAGACGAGATGCTCTTTTAGCATATCCCATATCGTGGTCTGCTCATTCTCCTGCATATAGGAGGAAAGTGCCACACTGACTTTGGACGAGGGAATGAATCCGGTGATTTTGGTGAGAATGGAATAAAGCTCCGGCTCATTTCTGCCGACCGCAAAGCTGTAATCCACGCTTGTTCCGGTGGCAACAGGCGTCAGCCCCTTTTTTTCGCACAGTCCGGAGAGATTGTTGTAGCGGTAATTGCTGAGCAGGACGCAGTCGGCTTTTTCATCGGCCACGGCCTCAAGGCAGGAATCTATGTCGGAATATTCCGTTTTTTCCCATTGAGGATTCATCTGCTGAAGGAGCGTTTCGGTGTTGAGGTCTTTTTCAATGACAGCCACTGTGACGTTCTCTTTTTGGGAGAAGTCATTTTTGTCTGCCCTGCGAATAATCTCATAGATTTCCGCATTCATCAGCGGAGGCGTAATGGACAGGCCGAGTTTTTCTCCGTCGTATTTGGTGAAATTGACCGGGAACACACAGTCGATTCTGCCGTCATTCAGAGCTTCGACAGCTTCTGAAATCGAGGAAAAGGCCACAGGTTCAAAGCTGAGCGAATAGTTCTGAACCATTCCCGAGGCGTATGACAGACAGTCGCTGAGAGCGCCGGTCAGCTTGCCGCTGGCTGTATCGGCGGCGCAGAAGGCCAGATGGTCCTTCAGATATCCCACTCGGATAGTGTCATGTTCCAAAAGCCATTTCTTCTCTGCTTCATTGAAAAAGAGATTCGTGGCGGTGCCTCTGATGTATTTCTCGTTCAGCTGGAGATTGTAATAACGGTTGTGCTCCTGGATCTTGCTGAGCGCGGAATTCAGTTCATTCAGAAGATCGGGCCTCGACCGGTTGACCGCAAAGTAAAAATCCGATGTGCCGATTCTGCATATCGGCACGGTGGCCATCGGGTCAACAAAACCGTCAACCGTCACATATGCGTCGATTTCGCCGCTGTTCAGCAGAGTCATGGCCTGACTTTCGGTGCCGGTCAGCTCAACCAGTTCCGCGTCGATGGCGTTGGTGCGCGTCCACTCAATTAAAAAATCCTCCTGTACGGATCCCTTGTTGAAGCCTATTTTTTTCTGATTGAATTCGGCAATATTGTCCCGGGTAAATGTTGAATTGTCGGAAGAAACAAAAAGGTAGTATTCCTCTGTACCCATGGGGAGAGTAGGGAAGAGCATCAGCGCATTGCGTTCCTCGGTAAAGGAAACGTCGCTCATCAGGTCGATTTGGCCGTCGATGAGCATCTGCATCAGCTCCGGCCAGCTTCCCTCCACATATTCATATGACCAACCGGTGTATGCGGCGATTTCCTGCTGGTACTGATAGGCATAGCCGGAGCGGCGTCCGTACGCATCCATTCTGTTGAAGGGTGAATCGTACCAGCCGACGCGCACGACATTGCCCGATTCCTTCGCCTGAACGGTGAGCGGAAGCATCAGAACAGCTATCATAGCAAGACATAATGCCAAAGCTGTGAGACGCATATATTTAAGCGGTGTAATAATACTCTTTTTCATAATAGGATTCCTCGCTTTCCTTCATAATATTGATTGGATGGTAAATTCTTTGGATTATTGGATTATATCATAAGAATCTCACGAAATCAACGCTTAATATGATAAATTTCGAAAAATAATCATATTACATCGTAAACTGTCACTGTTAACACAAAAATTGACTTTATTAAATATTTTCTATCCAAAAAATCAATGAAAGATTGCTCATCCAGTGGTTGACATCCGCCTTATGACCACCGATCAGAAACCGTCGCATGCGTCAGTCTGATTTATGCGGTTTTTACATTTTTACTACACAATTCTATAATCGCACCTTTTTTGTGAAGCTTCATGAAGAGGATAGCTTTTATCCGGATAAAGTGGTATAATTATTTATAAAATATGCGCATTTTGAGGAAAGTGAGAGATAACAGATGCAAAAATGCAAAATGACATTTTTGGGCGTGAAAAAGCTGACAGCGCTGTCGCTGTGCTTTATCATGCTGGCAGCGGCTGCACTTCCGTTTACGGCTTACGCAAAGGAGTCAGGCAAAGTTGTGCGAGTCGGATGGTACGAATCGCCGTTTAACACCACCGATTCCAGCGGAAGGCGTACCGGCTATGCCTATCAGTATCAGCAGAAAATCGCCGCTTACACCGGCTGGACATACGAATATGTCGAGGGAAGCTGGCCGGAGCTGATGCAGATGCTCGTTGACGGCGAGATCGACCTGATGAGCGACGTTTCCTATACCGAAGAACGTGCGGAGCAGATGCTGTACGGTTCTCTGCCAATGGGAGTTCAGGACTATTATATTTTTGTCTCCCCGAAAAACAATGAAATCACCATGACGGATTACAGTTCCTTCAACGGCAAGAAGATCGGTGTGAACGCCGGTTCCTATCAGGAGACGCTGTTCATCGAATGGGCGGAGGAGCATGAGCTTCAGACAGAAATCATCGAGCTGTCCGGCAGTAAAGACAGCCTTCTGAGCAAACTGACCGGCGGCGAAGTCGACGCTCTTGTGACGCTGAATGTCTACGGCGACCCCGAATATGCCGTTCCTCTGTATAAAATCGGTTCGTCAGACTTTTATTTCGTTGTGAATAAGAATCGCAGCGATCTTCTGAGCGAACTGGATTCCGCAATGAACAGAATACAAAGCGAAGATAACTACTACATTCAGAAACTGTATGACCAATTCTTTTCGAGTCTCGGCACCAATCTTTTTCTGAACGATGCGGAAAAAAAGTGGCTTTCGTCGCAAGGCGCCATCAAGGTCGGCTATATGGAGGATTATCTGCCCTTCTGCGCCAAAGACGCCGAAACCGGACAGTTGACAGGCGCATTGAAAGATTACCTCGAATATGCTTCGGGCGTCATCCAGAATACCGATCTCCAATTTGAACCGATAGCGTTTGACACGATCGGAGAAGCCATGGACGCTCTCAGGTCGGGACAGGTCAACTGTGTTTTTCCTGCCAATTTCGGAGAGTCCGATGCGGAGGAAATGGAGCTTGTGATCACGCCATCCGTTATGAGCGCCGAAATATTTGAGATTATCCGCACAGACGCGAAAGAGAATTTCGCCAGCAGGCAGAACGTGAAGGCTGCGGTTGATGAAGGCAATGTCAACTATGAAAAGATGCTGAGCGAGAAGTTTCCCGACTTTGAAAAGGTGTACTATCCTGACATCAAAGCCTGTCTTGAAGCGGTGGCCGACGGCGAGGCGGACACGGTTCTTGTCAGCAATTTCCGTTACAACAATCTCACCAAGCTCTGCAACAAGCTTTCTCTGACGCCTGTTTCCACCGATATAAGCATGGAAAACGCATTCATGTTAAAAAGCGGAAATACGGAGCTTTATTCCATTCTCAACAAAACCATCAGCATGGTTCCCTCGTCCAAAACCAATTCGGTTATGACGAAATACATATCCGAAAAAGAAGAGGAGCTTACCACGCTGGAGTTCCTCATGCAGCATCTGACAGAGCTTCTGGCTATCGTCATCGGTGTGCTTGCGCTGATTCTTCTGCTGGTCATCCATATTCTTATGAATAAGGAAAAAGCCAGAAAGAGCGAAAAGCTGATTGCTTCCGCGGAAACGGATCACCTGACCGGCGTTTACAGCAAAAACTTCCTTTTTGAATATGCCAGAAGCATGCAGGAAAAGCGCAGAAAAAAGCCAATGGACGCCATTGTGCTTGATATTGAGCGTTTCCATTCCATCAACTCACTCAACGGTCATGAATTCGGCGATACGGTTCTCAGTACGTTTGGCCAGCAGCTCAAGTCTGTTTTTGACGGATCCGGAGCTCTTGTGGGACGCATAGAAGCCGATCATTTCTGTGTTTTCCGCTGGCACGAAAACAACTACAAGGATTTGCTGAATAAACTGCAAGGCAAAATGAATGAAATGCTGCCCAATGTCAATGTTTATCTGCGCATGGGCGTATTGCCGGGGTCAACGAAACTGGATCCGGAAATAATGTATGACAGGGTGCGTATCGCCTGCAATATGTCCCGGGGACAGTACAACAAGCAGCCGATTGTCGTGTATGATGATTCTGTCAGAGAAAAGCGCAATTACCAGCAGCGACTGATCAACGACCTGAAACGCGCGGTGAAAAATCAGGAATTCGAGGTTTACTATCAGCCTCAGTACGATATCCAGAGTGAGCCGCCTGTACTCAAGAGTGCGGAAGCACTTGTGCGCTGGCGTCATCCCGAACTGGGAATGATCTTCCCCGGAGACTTTATACCTCTGTTTGAAGAACACGGTCTGATCGGTGAAGTGGACAAATGCGTGTGGAAAAAGGCGGCCAGACAGGTAGCTCTATGGAAGAGCAAATACGGCAGAGTCATTCCCGTTTCGGTGAATCTTTCCAGAGTAGATATTTTTGACCCGATGCTTGAAAAAACGCTTGACGGACTGCTGAGAGACAACAGACTCGATCACAGCGCTCTCAAACTGGAGGTAACGGAGTCTGCCTATACCGAAAATGCCGATCAGGTCATCCGGATTATCGAAAGCCTCCGGAAAAAGGGCTTCGAGATAGAACTGGACGATTTCGGCACAGGCTATTCCTCACTCGGCATGCTGTCTTCCATGCCCATAGACGTTCTGAAGATGGACAGATCCTTTATCGTGAATATGCACAACAGCAAAACCGCCGTGCAGATGGTAAAGCTGATTCTGGATCTGGCCAAGGAAATGAAGATTCCTGTCATTGCCGAAGGCGTTGAGGACAAAACCGAGCTGATGATGCTCAAGGAAATGGGCTGCGACATCGTGCAGGGATATTACTTCTCAAAGCCGTTGCCTGTCGAAGGCTTTGAGGAACTGTTGAATAAGGAACTTGAAGAACGCTTCCATACGGCAGGAGTATAACGGTAAATATCCAAAAAAAATGATCAACAAAGGCAAGCTGTGAAGGAATGATCTCCCTCACAGCTTGTTTTTTGTACGGATGGCTGATACTAATTTTCAGCTAAAATCAGACATTCTTTGCGGCCTATTTTGCGCCCTGCGGCGTCATCGTCCTAGGCAGGCGCCAGCCTGCCGTTGTCCTGCTGTCGACGAGTCGACAGCTATTCCTTGCAGAACACAAAATATTCTCGCAAATAATTGTCTACTTTCAACCGAAAATTAGTATGACATCCACCAAACGCACACGTCACATGAAAGCCACTCCAAAGCGGCGTGTGCGTCATTCTGCCGATTTACTGTTTTGTTAAACATATAACAATCACAATTGGTATTGACTTCCATATCCGACTTGTTATATAATATTTATGAGGAGTATTCATTGGTTACAGAATACTCATTCGTGTGTTTTTTTTCTAAATATCTTTTGAAAGTGAGGTAATCAAGCAATGAAAAAAACACTCCGAAGTCTGTCACTCATCGCGGCGTTTGCCCTGATGGCGACAATTATTCCGCTGCTGTGCGGAGGCGGATTCACCGCTTACGCGTCCAGCGATTTTACCGTTGAAGACGGCGTGCTGACCAAGTACACCGGCGACGACGCGACGGTCACGATTCCGAGCACCGTCACGAGAATCAAGTCAACCGCGTTCCAGACGTCGCACAACATGACCAAGATCGTCATTCCCACGTCGGTGACGACCATAGACAACACCGCGTTTGACTCATGCGCCAAGCTGAAGGAATTCTCCGCAGCGGGCAATTCCAACTTCTGTACCACTGAGGGCGGCGTTCTTTTCACCAGGGATCTGAAAAAGATCGTCAAGTATCCCCCGGCGAGAACCAACACTTCCTTCAAGATTCCCTCAAGTGTCACCACTATCGGCAATTCTTCCTTCTACAACGCGGAAAATCTTACCAGCGTCACCGTGCAGTCTGGCGTCACCACGATTGAAAAGTGGGGCTTCTGCTCCATGGACAATCTCCAGACCATCACTCTGCCTGACACGCTGAAGACAATCGGCGTCTATGCTTTTGGCAGCGATAAATCAATGGCAAGCATCTCGATTCCCAGTTCCGTCACAACTATCGGGGAACATGCATTTTACAACTGCACCAGTTTAGGCATCGTAACAATTCCCAGTTCCGTCACAAGTATGGGAGCCTATGCGTTCGAGAAATGTACGAGTCTGAAGACTGTCTATCTGTCCACAAAACTCGATACGATCGAGAAGTATGCTTTCAACGGCTGCACCGGTCTGACGAGCATCGGGATTCCCGGTTCCGTCAAAAAAATCAACGAACGTGCCTTTAACGGCTGCACCGCTGCGAAGACTATTACGATGGAATCTTCCGTCGAGGAGATAGGGGAAGGCGCTTTTGCCGGCTGCACGGGAGTGAGCTATATCACTATTCCCGAAAGCGTCACCAAAATCGGAAAGTACGCTTTCTCCGGCTGTACCGGCATGAAGTACATCAGCATCAATTCCAAGGCTCCCGAAATTATGGCAGGCGGCGATATTCTCCAGAGCTGCCCCATCGAAGCATTCAGCTATATCGGCACATATACCGACTGGACTAATTCCGGCTGGAAGTACATTACCTGTCTGAACACCGACGAGGTCGGCAATTATCTCGGGCAGAAGGTTTCAGGTAAGTATTTCTACGGCTTTACCGAATCCGGTACCTCGCGCAGCATTGCCGATTTTGTCACCGGAATCGTTGCCAAGGCGTTCAAAACCAACGGCGACATGGCATCCCTCGGCCTGCCGGCTTCGCTTTCTTCCTATGACAGGGATGTATTCGACGATTGCACCAAACTCCAGTCATTCTCCATCAGCAGCAGCAACACCAAATACAAGGTCGTTGACGGCGTGCTTTACACCAAGGACGGCAAGACGCTGATCCGTTACCCCATTGCCAAACCCGGCACCTCTTTCACCGTTCCCTCCACCGTTACCAAGATCGGCTATTCCGCCTTCTACAAGAACGCCAATCTCACAAAGGTCGTTCTGAATGATCCTGTCGCCGTGATCGACGAGTACGCTTTTGACGCTACTCATCTGACTACGATTGACATTCCCGGATCCGTCACCACTGTCAATAAATACGCCTTCGCCAGCATCAGCAGCACGATTTCCAAGGTGACTATCAGAGTGGCGGACACGACGGTTGACAGCACCGCATTTAATGGCGTCACTATCACTGACCTTTGCTTCGGCGGCTATAGTGACGACTGGAATTCGTCCAGCTGGAAAACCGCCCTCACCGACAAATACAAAAATATCCACTATTGGTATTGGGTTTCCAATGGCAAGCTGCTCGAATACTTCGGCTATTCCAAGGGCTTTGCGGTGCCTTCCGGCGTCACGGAAATAGCCGCCGGCGCTTTCTCACGTTCGCCCCAGATGAACGCGATCACCATTTCCGAGACAGTTACCACCATTCCCGCGTCCACATTTGATGCGCTCAAATCGCTTACCGCCATCAATGTAAACGCCAATAACACTACCTTCAAGTCGGATGGCGGCGTCCTTTACACCAAGGACGGCAAGACCATTCTCCGTTACCCCATCGCCAAGACAGGAACGAGCTATACGATTATCAGCACCGTCACCACCATCGGCAATTCCGCTTTCTACTGGGTAAGAAATCTTGAAAGAGTCACGCTGCCCAGCGGTCTTACCAAGATCGATAGCTACGGCTTTGACTCCTGCCCCAAGATCAAGATCATCACTATTCCGAGCAAGGTGACCACCGTCGGCTACCGTGGACTCGGTAATATGTCGGGTCTGAATTATCTCAATATTCACGCCAAGAATCCCGCGACTGTCAATGAGACTGCGTTTAACGGAACCGCCAATGTCAAGGTCCTGACTTATATCGGCACGTCAAGCGACTGGACTTCCTCCAATTGGTACAGCATTGCCAATATCAAGAACAAGACCAAGTACTGCAATTCGGAAGTGGACGATTACACTATCGTCAAGTACAACGACAGCACGGCTACTTCCGTCAATCTGCCTGAATTTGCCACCTATATCAAGAACGGCGCGCTTCCCACAACGCTGACCTCCGTCACTCTGCCCAAGGCGCTGACCAGCTATGACGCCTACCTCTTCGACAGCTGCAAAGCGCTCACCGCAATTTATGTACAGAGCGGCAGCACCAACTTCAAGGGTGTAAGCGGCGTGCTTTACAGCTACGACGGCAAGACGCTGATGCGTTACCCCATCGGCAAGACGTCTGAGAGCTACACCATTCCGGATACTGTGACAAAGATCGCCAATTCTGCTTTCTATCAGTGTAAGAACCTCGACATTATCACGGTTCCTTCTTCAGTGACAAATATCGACAACTACGGTCTTGCCACTGGAAATACACTGACCACTCTCAATATCAAGGCAAAGAATCCCACCATTAGCTCAACCAACGCATTCAGCAGCACCACCGTTACCACCGTCAATTACAACGGCACCATGACTGAGTGGAACGCTTCCAGCTGGAAGACAGTGTTGAATGGCAAGTACACCAATCTCAATACACTCCCCGAAATCACGATTACCCAGCAGCCCCAGAGCAAGACCATTACCGAAGGCGAGAGCCTTACCCTTGAAGTCAAGGCGACAGGCACCGGCCTTACCTATCAGTGGTACTACAAGAAGGCAGGTCAGACAGCCTTCAGCGTATGGAACAACAGAACACACGCAGCTGAAACCGTTACGCCCAATTCCACATGGAACGGCATAAAGCTCTACTGCCGCATCACGGATTCCAAGGACAATTTTGTAGATAGCAACACTGTGACCATCACCGTCAAAACGCCTTCCTTCGCCATCACCCAGCAGCCGGCCGACCAGTACATCGTACTCGGCAAGTCGCTCACCCTCACGGTCAAGGCGACAGGCAGCAGCCTCAAGTACCAGTGGTACTACAAGAAGGCAGGCCAGACTTCGTTCAGCGTATGGAACGGCAGAACGCATGCCAGCGAAACCGTCACTCCGAACGCAACATGGGACGGCATCAAGCTCTATTGCAAAGTGACCAACGGTGACGGAAATACGACCAATTCCTCTGAAGCAACCGTCAGCGTTCTCTCAATTGCCACACAGCCCAAGAGCCAGACCATTACCCTCGGCAAGCAGCTTACCATATCTGTCAAGGCAACCGGCACAGGACTTACCTATCAGTGGTACTTCAAGAAGAAGGATCAGACCTCGTTCAGCCCTTGGAACGGTCACACCAAAGCCACCGAAACCTGCACACCTAATGCGACATGGGACGGCATCCAGCTCTATTGCCTTGTCAAGGACAAAGTGAGCAATTCCGTCAAGTCCGACGCTGCGACCATCACCTTAGGTTCTTCCACATTAAAGATTACCACGCAGCCGACCAACCAGTATATTAAACTCGGTAATTCCGTCTCTGTTTCTGTCAAGGCAACCGGCACAGGACTTACCTATCAGTGGTACTTCAAGAAGAAGGGTCAGTCCTTGTTCAGCCCCTGGAACGGTCACACCAAAGCCACCGAGACCTGCACACCTAACGTGTCATGGGACGGCATCCAGCTTTACTGCGTTGTCAAGGACGGTTCCGGCGCTACCGAGAATTCCAGCACCGTCACAGTGAGCGTTCTCTCCATCGTCACCCAGCCGAGTAATGTCACCGTAGCGGTCGGCGCAAACGCCACCTTCAAGGTAGTTGCGAGCGGCAGCGGTTTGAAATACCAGTGGCAGTACAAGAAATCCGGCGCGGCCGACTGGAGCAACTGGGGAACACGCACCACCGCTTCCACTACTGCGACAGCCAATGCCACATGGAACGGCATGCAGGTTCGCTGCATTGTCACCGACGGCGCAGGCAACAAGATCATCTCCAACCCTGCGACAATTACCATCAAATAGTATTCCCAATCAACTGAATAATCAGTATTCCCCATAAAACTGAATAATGCCAAGTAAAAAAGGCGTATGTGATTTTCTGCAAATCGTAGTCAGAAGAATCACATACGCCTTTACTGTTGACGTTTTTATCTTTAAAAAAATACCCGTATTGAGAATAGGCTGCTTAACACCTTTACGCCTTTACTGATTCGGCGTTTCCGTAGGAACTACGTCAGACAAATTCTTGCCGCATTGACGACAGAATCGCATATGGCAGTCATTCTGTTCCCAACAAACCGGACAGATTTTCACCATTGCCATTCCCGGCTGATTGCCGGAAGTCGAATAATTGCCGGGGGCCGGAGAATTGCCGGAAGCCGCGGGAAAGGCCGACGCTTTGTTTTTCGGAGCTGATAATCCCGTAAGGAAGCCTTTGATTTTGCCGATGATTTTTCCGACGCACTCCTTATTGCGTTTGACCCAAATCACCGCCGCAGCCACCAGACCGAGTATGAGGACGACAATGGAAATGATGACGATAATCAGAACATAGCCGTTGTTGCGGTAATAGACGATCACATGATAGCGATTGACCGCACCGGATGAATCATATTCCCCTTCGTCATATTCGTTTTCCTCTGATTCGGTGACAATCACTTCGGCTGCGACACGTCCATCCTCGAGCTTTCCGCCTTTGCAGGTCTTCACTTTCGCATGATCCGGCAGCATAATGCTAAACGAATTGCTCTCAAACGGAAGCTGAAAACAGGGCAGGCTGGCAGCGTATCCGTCATAAGCTATCACCGAGGTGCCAAATGAACCGGCCCGTCGGTAGTTGACCGACACATCTTTTCCGTAAAAATCCGAGAGATCGCTCTGTGCTTCTTCGCCGTTGAGACTGATCCAATCGAGCGCAATTCTTGCGTTGACGCCGTTGGATAATTCCTCGTATTGAGCGGATTCGGGAGCGTACATGCTGAGAATATACCGGATATATTCCCTGTATTTGTCGGAAAACTTCGCGGGATAATACAAAACAATATGCGTGTGTACGGTGTCATCGGAGGAGGAAAGCTTCAGTGTGGTTTCCATACGTGAAACCGGAACTCCCGTATACACGCCGAATCTCACCTGAATATCCCTGCCCTTACAGCTTGCCGAGCTGCTGTCCAGACGCATATCCTTGTTATTGCGTCCTTTAACCGCAACGACGTTGCCAAAGTAATCATTGAAACCGATTTCGTAATCGGCTTCTTTATCCTCCTCAAGAATCAGCGATGTGGGCAGGTATTCATAAAATTCCGCCAGAATCCCGTTATCGGAATCGACATAAGTCATACTGATGCTCACCGGAATACAGAACAGCTGCATTGTCCTGGCGGCAATCTCCTTCAATGACGTTCCCGTAATACGGACCAGGTACTTCTCGTCTTCATCGGTCAGAGTAATACCCTCGATTTCCTTGGCACGATGAAGAAATCTGTTTTTTCCAGCGTTGCCGTTGGACGGTGTCAGTTCTATCTGACGGATCGGATACCCCTGGTCGTCAAAAACGGTGCTCATCCGGATTTCGGAAAAGGTCAGCAGCGCATTCCCGATGTTAGTAATTGCCTCTTTGGAGGAATACTCGTTTCCGTTGAGCTTTAGCACGCTGTCCTTTATCTGAATCAGGTCCTCAAACTGCCTCTCAAAGATTCGATTGTTGGTTTGCAGCCATATCTGCACAAAGTTGAGCATTTCAATGCTCTCAAACCCCTCGATATAATTGTCATTGTCTTTGACAATAATGGGCGTTACGGTCAGCAAGGAGGACAGTTTTTCGATATAATCCTGTCTGGAGGAAAAATCGAACGATATGGTGTAGACAATATCCACTTTTTCGACCGTGTAGTTCAGTTTCAGCCAGTCTTTGAACTGCTCAAAAGGCGTACAGAATGATTTGTGTCCGCCGTCAATAAAATTGAAAATATCCGAACGGTCAATCACAAACGACAGATTGCGGCTGCCTTCAAAACGGTCTGAATCTCCGCCGTCAGAGTTTTCCTCCGCATATGCCGGAATGATCATCAACTGGGCAAATGCCAGCAATACCGCAATCAATACACAGATTTTCTTACGCAAAATATCACCTCCGTCATTTTACTGCTCTGAAAGCTGGTCTTTATCCCAGATGCCGACATTATATCTGTACAGCATCGCAGCGTTATCGTCGCTCGTCATCGTATAGAAATACACCCGGTCAAGCTGTATGGTCGCGCTGCACTGGTTCAGATCGCAATTGATCTGAGAGGAATTAAATTCCTTCAGCACCGTCTGATGGCCGTCCTTCACCTCGTTGAGTGAAAGAATGTCGTCATGCTGGTCAAAGAAATAATACGCCGAATCGGACGATTGGCAGAAAGTAAACATCGCCTGATCGCTCCAGACGTCAGCTAAGCGGCTGGGATCCGACTCTCCGTTCCTGTAAATGGCTATTTCATAGGGGTATTGGCTGTTTGGCCGGCGGCTTTCCAGGGTGACGACAATGCCGTTGTCCAGTTCCTTCCATCCGCTGGTGTGCTCCGTGGCAATATACTGGCCGTCTGACAGCTTATAATACACATCCGCCGCGCTGGATCGGAGGTATCCGTAGTTGACATAGCGTATGCGTTCGAAATCGCTGTCCACAGAACCGGTAGGGAGGTTTTGCGGAGCAGGCGACTCGCCCAGATTCTGTGTAATTTTGCCGTTATCGTCGATGTAATAATTCATCACATCATTGCCGAAGAAGAATGAAAACAGTGACTCTGTCTTGGTCAGCACAAAGTACCCCTTTTTCTGCTTAATCATCAGTTCGACATCCTCGTTAAACACCGAGAAGTCCTCTTCGTTGAGCGTTTTACGGCTGATGCGTTTGATCACGTTTTTCTGGTCGGCTCGGGTAAAGAAGAAATATTCTCCGTCCATCAGCTGAATGGACTCAGCGTTTCTGAGGACGACTCTGCGAATCTGACCGTTCTTTTCCACAGCCTCGATGTCAAAGCCGCTGCCCGATTCCGCCTTGCGCTGGAGATAAATGAATGACGTGTCGATGCCGCAGATGGTAACAAATTCCTCGCTGAAAAGACAAAGCCTTCCGGCACTGCCGTCCCGGTTGTCTCTCATGAGTTTTCCGTCAGTGCTTTTATAATATTCGTATTTGTCATCGCAGGCGCATACGTCGCTGAATTCCATATTGTCACCGTCAGTAGTCGGGTACTCGGGGGTAAGTTCCTCGTCGGATTCAGACGAAAATACCGTTTCCGGAGCAAGTTCCAGCTCGTCCGTGCTGAGCTTTCCCTTGAGAATGTCATCCTCAAACGCCGAAGGATCAAACAGCCCGGTACATTCGCAGTTGGTCAGACGGAACGCCATCATTGCGTAATACTCGCAATGCTTATCGAAATACTCCCCCCAGGCATCCGTATTGTTAAGACCGAATTCCTGCACCGATACTTTGTAATTGGCATAAGCGCCCATCAGCGAACGGAAAAACAGCTTTTCCGTGTCCACCAGCCGTTCCATGGTTTCTGTGTTGCAGTAATGCTCTTTTTGCCCTCTTTGCTCCAGCATTATCCCCACACCCGCCGTCTCTGTTTCCAGAATGCAGTCGTAGGCGGCCATCATATCGCATTGATAGGCGTTGATTTCGTCGGAGAAAACAGCGGAAGTAATGGCTGTGCTGACACTGAGCGCCAGACCGGCTATTCCGCCTCCCGTTATCGCCTTCATTGCCTCATCCATCGCATAATCGGACAGGAATTCAATCACCGTGGTGTTCATGGCATCGGTGCCGATTTCCAGTGCCTGTTCTAACCCTTGCGCCTCCACCAGCTCTGATACCTTCTGCACTCTGTCATAACTCTGGAAATCTTTGGGATCCAATCCGGCGTACTTAATGTTGTCTTCTCCGAGAGCGTCGCCGAGAAGATAGATCGAATCTTCCGAAAAATGAGTTACCTGGTTGTTCAGGGCAACCGCATTGGTGGCAAATTTGAACACCCATGTGCCGTATTTGACAATATCCGCTTTTGTTTCCCAACCGTTCGCTTTTTTCTGCTGGTTGAGAGCCTCATTCATTTTCTTTTTCAGTTTATTTTTGGCGTGGTTGCTGAACTTAGGATTTCTGGCAAGTTTCCTGGCCGCTTTGGAATAGTCTTTTGCCGCCGCCTCTATGACTTCCTCAGCGACTTTTGACACATGATCGGATACGGCGCCCGAAATAGTGGTTGTGTAGCCGGCAATATCGCCTATATTGTCAATCTTATCCTGGGTTTCCTGCTTGAATTCATCTTCCACACCGGTTATCCGGGCCATTGCCTTGGATAATTCATTCAGATCGGTGTTATCGGCGGCATAAGAGGTTCTCGCTGCGATACTGATGGATTCTTTCTGAGCGCTCTCGTATTTCATCACATCTTTGTCCAGCATATCGTAAAGCGTTCTCTTGGCAAAGTTTCCTGAGACAACATCAAACGGATTTTCATAGATCATATCCATCAGCACATCGCAGACAAGGCTGACATATTTGGCCCCCTTGCCGCTGAACAATTCATCCTGTGTGATGGCGTAATCGAAGGCTTTTGGATCTATGGCTTCCCAGAAGGTATAATTGGGTCTGGTGACCGACAGCACATTCCCATTTAATTCACACGTCGTTCCGAATAACGTGAGAAAAGCCACAGCGTCAACGCAGATTTTATTTCCCACGATCAAAGGCTGATAATCCCAGGAATTCAGGAAATTATCCTTGTATTTTCCCTTGTCAAGATCAATCTCGGCTCGGTAACAGCCCTGTACGACAGAGAGAATGTTTCCGTTCAGAGTCGAAGTGGAACGGGTAAGATCACAGATATCCTTGATATCCATGTAGTAGTTATCATCGGAAAGGTAAATTACCTTATTCTTGAGGAATCCGTTGGTACTGTCCAACGTGGGAATGATATACGCTTTAACATTAGCGGCGGAAGATTGTTCTGTTACTTCACCGTTGTCCGACTCCGCAAAGACGTTTAGCGGAAAGAGAGCAACCACCAGGATCAGAGCCATGATCCTGACGCCGATATTTTTTTGCCACTGGTTGTATTTCATCTGTTTCACCCCGCATGAATATTCATTACTGTGTATATTCTATTCGTTGTTTTCGTTGTCATCGTTCTCATCATCCTGCTGATTTTCTTCCTGTTCCTCACCCGGAACGGTTTTATCAGGCGGGTCATTCTGTGCGAATCTCTGCATAAGCGCCTCTTTGTAGGCCGTATAGACAGGCTGATAAATGTAATCGGACAACTGTTCACTGGGGACAATCTTCCACTCAAAGCCCTTGTGTTCCAGATCGAGCCGGAAGACTTCATACTGGTATTCATATTGACCGTCGTGCAGTTTTTCGGCAATGTATTTCTGCATCGACTCGCGCATTTCTTCATCGGTGCTGCCTTCCAACGACATCCCATCGGCATACAGAATGTCATTAAGTGCTTCGGTTACGTTCGGCACGCCGACTCTGAGAACAATCCAGCCCTTTTCGTTGTTTTCCTTGCCCTGGTCCAGCACAGTGAAGGTGACTAGTTTGGTGTACTCTTTTGTGACAGGCGAAAGATTGTCCGCCGAAATGCCGAATTTACTCATGTTGTCCGCTAAATTTCCTTTGCTGAAATGAGGCGGAGAGAAATAGAACAGGGCGGTGATAATAAGGCCGATCAGCAAAATCAGCACAGCGATAGCGATAATGCGGATTTTGAGCGAAATCTTTTTCCAAAAGGTCTTTACAGAGGAAAAAACTTTCGAGAAGAAGGCTCCTGCCGAAGAGGATTGTCTGGGATTGTTCGGATTTCCCGTGTAAGAAGGATTTTTGGGATAGCCCTGATTTCCCTGGAAAGAAGTATTCTGGGAATAGCCCTGATTTCCCTGGAAAGAAGAATTCTGGGAATACCCCTGATTTCCCTGGAAAGAAGAATTCTGGGAATAGCCCTGATTTCCCTGGAAAGAAGAATTCTGGGAATAGCCCTGATTTCCCGGGAAGGATGTATTCTGGGGATGATTCGATGGTTGCGGAAGAGGCAACATAAAGCCGCAGTTAATACAGAACTTTGTGCCTTCCGCATTTTCGGTCTGGCATCTGGGACATTTCATTTTTCTTCACCTTGCAATTCTGAAATTGTCAACTGAGACGGATATTAACGATTTTCATCAATTCGTTATGTTAGATTATACCATATGTTTTCCATAATATCAATTGTTTTTTTTATAACGGGCTTCCTATATTATTTCACTATTTTCTCATATTTCACAATACGCTTTAGATAACATAAAAATTAATTGATATAGAAGCACGCAAACAGGCGAGGAAATCGACTAGTCAGACTTCTACTGGGCAGCCTTCCGTCATCCCTGATCTTAACGCCGGATTTGTCCATCAGAGCGAACGCCGCATCAATGTCGATGATGTTCAGTCCGGCACCAACGGCGCGAACCTCTGCGGAGATCAGACGGTTGTCGGCGGTTCTCATGCGTTCATCAATCCGCTGCTGCACGTCGTCGGGAATGGCTGACGCCTGTGTGTTCTGATTGTTCTGTGTGTTGTTTTCCATAGCGAAAAAACTCCCGTTTATTGCCCGTCGGCAAAGTAGAAATAAATTCAACAAATACCCGCAAAGCGGTGGAAAATAAAAAACCGCCGCGGTTTAATGTCGTAAGCGTATCGGACATTTTTATTAAACACGAATAATATATTGACAATGAACCGAAAATATATTACAATGAATATGAAAGGAAGTGCATAGTATGTCACAAACCAGCCTTAGCATACGAATGGACGAAGATTTAAAAAACGAATTCGGCGCATTGTGTGAAAATATCGGCATGACAATGACAACTGCCTTTTGCATCTTTGCCAAAAAGGCAGTATCGGAACAGCGTATTCCGTTTGACGTGACGGCAAACGACCCCTTTTACAATCCGTCCAATATGCGTCATTTAAACAGCGTGATTGAAGGCATTGAAAGCGGCACGGCACATTTGACAGAGCATGAGCTGATCGAGGGGCCGGATGAATGAGATTACTGTGGGACGAAAGCGCATGGGAGGACTATCTGTACTGGCAATCACAGGACAAAAAGACGCTCAGGCGCATCAATCAATTGATACAGGACGCACAGCGGAATCCGTTTTCCGGCATAGGCAAGCCGGAGCCGCTGAAAAATCATAACGGCTACTGGAGCCGTAGAATAGACGAAACCAACCGCCTTGTTTACAAGCTGGAAGGCGACAGCCTGATCATTGCCGCCTGCCGGGGTCACTATAACGACTGATCAAACAAAGCACTTGAATTCAGGCAAAGTCCTGTGATCAAGTGCTTTTTATTGCGTGAAGCGTTTTCCTGTCAGAAGCTTGTCAGATTTTAACTTTCATTTTGCATTCTGCTAAGCCCCAAAAATCCCCGCAAGCCCCAATTTTCCGCACTTTTTCAACTTGCGGGTAACTTGCAGCTTATTGGATTTTTCAAAATCCCCAAAATCCAATAAGCTCATTTGTGGGCATAAGAAAAACCGCCCCGAGTGAAAACACTCAAAGCGGCGTAGGTTATTCGGTTGTGTTAAAAATAAAAGATTTATACTAATTTTCGGTTGAAAGTAGACAATTATTTGCGGGAATATTTTGTGTCCTGCAAGGAATAGCTGTCGACTCGTCGACAGCAGGACAACGGCAGGCTGGCGCCTGCCTAGGACGATGACGCCGCAGGGCGCAAAATAGGCCGCAAAGAATGTCTGATTTTAGCTGAAAATTAGTATTAGTTCGTAATCATGCAAGTGAAAGCTGTATACCTTTTTCAAGCATTAAATGATTGTTACCAATCAGGATAGTGGTACTTTTGCTGATATCACCTGCTTCCTGATTGTGTGTCATGGCAACGGATTTTACAACAATCTCGTTGCCTTCTTCATCTGTCAACAGGCTTCCGTTTTTCAATTCCAAGCACGGTCCGTCAAGCGTCACGGAAAGTATTACGCCGATTGGAAATACATCGAGCACTTTGTACATCTCATATACCTCCATGATTGTGATAATCGTTAAGTTCGTTTTGATAAGCTTCCAACGCTTTTTGTGTCTGAGTGATTTCGGCGTCAGTAAGCTCATAAGCACGAGCGTTTTGCAATAGTTTTTCCTGAGCCGCAATTTCACATTTAAGTCTGCTCTCATAAGAGCCGTCATTTTCACCGTTACGAAATTGAGTAGTATGGATAAGTTCCTCAAATACACTTGCCCTGCCCGGGTGTTGTTTAATTAGAATGGGTTTTTCATCATACGTAATTGCTTCGGCATTTTTAGTTGCAAGGTATTGATCCGTTTCATCGTTAAACTGAATGATGCCGCCGTGTGATTTTTTTGTATCATAGAAGCGTAGTCAAGCTATCTTCCAATGATGGAAATGGTATTGATAATATTTGTGAATCTCGCTCCGAAGCCCTCCGCACTCTCTATGGTGCAATGAGCCGCAGCGATCAGACATCCGCTGGATGCGGGAATGATATAGACCGTTTGCATCGAATCTTTAGGTGCTTTGTCCTTTTTGGCCTGGTATGCGCTGATCTGTATACATGAGCCTGCACCTTCAAGCATGTACTGTTCTTCCGTGGCAACACTGCCGTATTGTTTCTGGAGATCCGCTTTGATATCTTTGGCGACAGCATCGACATCCCCCGATCGGAATGTCACTTCAAGATAATTCACAGGTTTTTCGGGATCATCGAAGCGGGAAACGAATTGTTCGTGATCAGGTTCGCCACGCCGTTCTAGCGACTCATAGTCGTAATCCATCTCGAAGCCGACGGTTTCATTTCTGACGTGTTCGTACCTGACTGTCTCCTCCATACCCTCCAGCTGAATCACATCTTCAAAGCGTTCGCCGTCCTGCCTTCCGACAGCAGACTCCGCTTCGGTCGGATGACTGCTGGAAGCATCCTCTCCGGAACATCCGCCGAGCATTGTAATCACCATGCACACCGACACAAGCGCAGCAAATACCGCTTTAGCTGGTTGCTTTTTATTCATATAGAAGATCCTCCCTGTATTCAGTCTTTCTACCTCTATACTATCACAGCATTATCCCCTTGTCAATCATCTACCGCAAAAACAAGGTTTCATTCAATTGTCAAGCATAAAGTTCATTGATGCTTTTGAGGAGTGCCATTCCGATCGCTTTGGCAATTTCGGATAAGTCAAAATTATCGTGCGGCGGTCAGAGGCGCCATAAGCACCTTGCCGGTGCCTCTGTAGACGTTTACGAGCCCTTCGCCGTTTACGGCGGAACCAAGAAGTGACTTGGATGAACGTTCAACCGTGAACTGCAATGAACCGCTCCAGCAGATCGCATAGCTGCCGTCAATTTTGACAACATCATTCATCAGTTCTATTTCAACCAGTTCTTCACGGGGAACATAGCTTTCAAGGACGGCAACACCATTGCCGGCAAGACCGAGATTGAACATGCCTTCATTACCGGCCACAGCGGAAGAAAAATTGCTTCTTGCGACAACCCGTTGCTGGAGCGTACCGTCACAAGCCAGAAACATGCCGTCTTCGAGAACGATACCTGCCGGCCCCCATGATCCAACGTCTTCAAGAATCAGATGCTTGTACGTAGGCTCAAGAACCAGAAGGCCCTGACCAAAATATTCAGGCTTAATGGCGCTTTCTCCCGTTACCTTTCCCGCAAAGGCTTTTTTAAACAAATCACCTGCGCCTTTAATGCCGGTATTGGAGTTGACATTGCCAGCCATCCATTGCATAGCGCCTGCCTGAATGACAATTGTATTCTGTCCGTTGAGATTACATTGAACCTGTCTGCGCCTTACGTTCATTTTGGACATAAAGTACTCCGTCTGAGCATCGCTCCTGCCTACCGAAGGATCACGGGTGTACTCAATGATCTTGAAATTGCCCATCTGAGCCGTTACAATCTGACAATTGCTGTTTGTTTTGATATTAAAAGCCATAACAATACTCCCTTGTAACATAAATTTTGAATTTATTAAGTATTTCAATATTCTTCTTCACTAAGCGTGAAGCGGAAAGGATCTCAGCCCATCCGGACTTCACACTTAATGATTCCTGTCAGAGCAGAACAGTTCTGGAAAGTACCGTATCCAATTCGGGTGACCGAATCCGGAAAGTTGAAGCTTGTCAGTCCGGAGCAGGAACGGAAGGAATACTCACCGATCGCCAAAACGACGCGCCACACACCGAAGGGAAGCGCAGCTCCGCCGCACGCTGATTTTTCCGCTTTTTGAAAAAATTTCTTTTACAGAGAGATAACTGAAGATTTACTCCTGTTCAAATTTCAGGAGCGTCCAGTAGTTCTCGCCGTCGATGGTCTTCTGCTGAATTTCTGCGGTGTAGGAGGCGCTGAATTCTCTTCCTTCGGGCGTATCAAAATAGCAGGAGTAGCCGATGTAATACACGCTGCCGTCGGTCTTGGCGGAATCAATGACATAATCGGTGAGCGGATCGCCCACGCCGCCGATCACTTTGTAATACTTGCCGTCCTTGAGGTAGAACCACTTGTTTGTCTCGCCCTGTTGGCGCATCGCATCAAGGTCCTCCTCAGTGACGTTGAAGATATTGATTGCGATCCAGTCGGCGTCCTTGCCCTCAAACACCTTGTAGGCGCCGCCGGATTCTTTTGCCCATTTCTTGGGGTCGAGCTTTTTGGTGCTGTAGACGTCCTTCGGCTCGCTGACAGGATATTTCGTCCAGTCAGCGCAGCCTGCGTCGCCGAGAATGCAGTAGAGAATGTTGGTGGTGCCGTCGCCGGCCTTCCGGCTGTCGTAGGACAGAGACTCGCTTTCCTCCACATAATACCAATCGGTAAATCTGCCGAGGAATTCGGAAATGCCTTCGTCAAGTTCGTCAACCTTCAGCTGGGTGAAAGGCTCCTCACTGCTGACTTCTTCGGAAGTATTGTCCCCGCAGGCCGCCGCCGAGAGCATCATGACTGCGCAGAGAGCCGCCGCCGCAAAGCGGAGAATAAGATGTCTGTTGTGTTTCATATTGGTTTCCTCCTGAAAAGTAGATTTTTTAAGTCTTTTGTAGTGTAATAGTGAAAACGTCAGGTCTTTTCTCAGACAGTCGCCTTCATATGCTCGAGCAGGATGGAACTGACCTTGTCAGTGGCGGTGTCGACGTAGAAAACGATGTGATAGTAGTCACCTGTGAAGTCAGTGGCGTCCTCGCTCCAATTGAGGGGATTGTAGAATTCATAGATGATCATGTAATAGCCGTCGGCCTCCGCATCGTGATCCTGGATGAAAGCGGTTTCGATCTTGCCGGTCGGCTTCTGCACGACGAATTCTTCGCTGGTGATATTGCCGTAGAGGAAGGTGCCGTACTTCTCGCCGGAGAGCATTAGATCGGCAGCATCGTCTTCCTTGGTGTACGCGGCGAGGACTTCTTCCTTGGTGCTGCCGACGTGCAGACCGCCAGCAAAGATCACATCCGCCGAGTCGGAGGAAATGCTGCCGAGAACATAATCCTCACCCTCGTTGATGTCGTAGAAGGAAAGATTCATTTTGCCGTAGGTCATGTCAAGGTGTTCGCCGTAGATGAACTGATCTTCGGTGATGTTGTCTTCCTTGTCGGGGTCGCCGATTGCCTTCTTCACTTCATCGGTCGTCATGCCCAGCTTCACGCCGTTTGCGTAAGCATCGGAAACGCTGAACTTGTGAGGTGTCCACGCAGTGGAATTGGTGTTGTCATCGGAATTACCGCAAGCCGTCAGCATAAGCAGCGTAAGGCAGCAGGCCATCCATCTGAAAAAGTGTTTCTTCATAAAGATACCTCCTGAAATTTTCACTCTGCGGAGCGCCGCAGAGTAATTGCTTTTTACATGGAGTATTATAGCATAAAGATTGAATTAAATCAGTGTCCTTCAGGGACACACTTTTGTTATATCATGGATTTTATACTAATTTTCAGCTAAAATCAGACATTCTTTGCGGCCTATTTTGCGCCCT
>CAMHJC010000030.1 GCA_946185345.1 uncultured Clostridia bacterium | reverse complement strand
CGGCTTACGGAATTGTGCCTTATCTCGCAGGAACACTCCTGACCTTTTTCACCTTCGCGCTGGCGATTTTATAGATCAGCTCATCCACGCAGTCGGTGTATCTGCCTTGCCGGATCAAGTCATTCTTGAGTTCCACAAGGCTATGTAACAGCAGGCGTTTCTCTTCATTCGTCAGATTGACGCGGGTTTTCTTTTCAAACATTTTCATCGGCTCCTTTCGCTTTCTATTATATATTGGAAAAGATATGTAATGCAAATGTATAATGTAAGAGTATGGATTTTATGAAAATGAAAAACCAAGGCTACCGTTTGTCAGAAGGTAGTCTTGGTCTGGTAATACAAAGTGATCGGATGCAAAGCCAAATCCACAACGAAAAATAAATGGGAGTGCAAATCGCCTTTCATTTTTTCAAATTATGATCTATGCTTTGCAATTCGGTTGATGTTCATTATTTTGCTCATCGGATGTGAAAATGCCGAAAATTTTATGGGAAAAGATAGTTTGAAATCGCTAAATCAGGGGCTTTTAGCGCAAATTACCCCAATGTGAAGAATTTCATGGATTTTTCAAATCCTGTCATCTCGACCAACAGCGCCGCTTGCGCGGCTAAGTGAATAGAGAATGGTGAATGGTGAATTGTGAATAGTGAATAACGCAAGGCGATGTACCTCCGCCGAGCTGTTGTACTATCTGCTGTTCACCATTCACTATTTTTTTCTATTCAGTGAATTCACTGAATTAATATTAAGGAAATGCGCCATCCATGCAAGCAGGTATTCCTAATGATTCCCTTGAAAAACAGCTGACCCCAAAAAACAAAACAGCTCTATTCCGAAACTGCCCGGATAAAGCTGTTTTTTATTGCCGGATTAATAATTGTGTTGTTTTGAATAAAAAATATCTAAAAAATATCTAAAATATATTGAATTTATCTCGATTATTATGTATAATATTCATTATACAACGCTGCTGTTGGACGGAATCAACGGTTTATTATTTAACATTTTCGGGAGGTAAACACATATGGGAAGAATACTGGTAGCTTATTTCAGCGCAAGCGGAGTGACCGCCAGAGTCGCGTCGGAGATTGCCTCGGCGGTTGGCGCCGATATTTTTGAGATTGTTCCGGCGCAGCCCTACACCAAGGCCGATCTGAACTGGCTGGACAAAAAGAGCCGCAGCACGGTCGAGATGAAGGACAGGAACTGCCGCCCTGAAATTGCGTCAAAGGTGTATGATATGGAGCAGTACGACACCGTGTTTGTCGGATTTCCGGTGTGGTGGTACAGGGAACCCTCTATCATCGACACATTCATGGAGGCGTATGATTTCGACGGCGTAAAGATCATACCCTTCTGCACGTCCGGCGGCAGCAGGATCGGCGATTCAGGCAAGAATATGCAGGCGCTTGCGCCGGGTGCCAAGGTATTGCCGGGTGAAAGAATATCCGCAAAGGCCTCGGCGGCAGAAGTGAAAAAATGGGCGGAGCAATACATCTGAGGCCAGCTTTGCTCCCTATCCATTATGTCCCTGAAGGACGTTATCACCGATGAATAATCATTCATACAAGAAGGAGTAATAACCATGTTAGGAAATTTCAGTTATGTCAACGCAACCAAATTGTATTTCGGCGAGGATGCGCTTCAGTTCCTCCATGAGGAGCTTCCCAAGTACGGCAAAAACGTGCAGCTCATTTACGGCGGAGGATCGGTCAAACGCAACGGAATTTATGATGCCGTGGTGGAAATACTCAGAGCCAACGGCAAAAATATTGTGGAGGACGGCGGCGTCATGCCGAATCCCACTGTGGAAAAGCTGCGAGAAGGAGTGAAGATCGCCCGTGAGAATCACGTTGATCTGCTTCTGGCGGTAGGAGGCGGTTCCTGCTGCGATTACGCCAAAGCGGTGTCGGTTTCGGTCAACTGCGATGATGACCCGTGGGATAAGTATTTTGAGCGCTTTGAGGAACCCGAATGTGAGATTGTTCCGGTAGGCTGTGTGTTGACCATGGCAGGCACAGGCTCCGAAATGAACGGCGGTTCGGTTATTACCAACCACGGGAAGAAGCTCAAAGTAGGGCATGTATTCGGTGAGAATGTCATGCCCAAGTTCTCGGTTCTGAATCCGAAATTCACCATGTCGCTGCCGAAGCGTCAGATGGTTGCCGGCATTTACGACATCTTCAATCACATCTGCGAGCAGTATTTCTCGGGTGAAGACGACAGTACCAGCGATTACATCGCCGAAGGTCTGATGAAGTCGGTCATTCACAGCTCGCTGATTGCTCTGGAGAATCCGGAAGATTACGAGGCGCGTTCCAATATTATGTGGACGGCGACATGGGCGCTCAATACCCTGATCGCCTGCGGCAAGACCACCGACTGGATGGTGCATATGCTGGGACAGTCGGTGGGAGCCTATACCGACGCCACCCACGGAATGACGCTTGCCGCCGTTTCGCTTCCGTATTACCGTTTCATCATGCCCTACGGAATCGCAAAATTCAGGCGCTTTGCCACCCAAGTCTGGAATGTCGATCCGGCCGGCAAGAGCGATGAAGCGATTGCGGCGGAAGGTCTGGCCGCAATGGAAAGCTGGATGAAAAAACTGGGTCTTGCCATGAATATATCCGAACTCGGAGCCACCGAGGATATGATTGAAGGCATAGCGGACGGCACATTTATTCTTGACGGCGGCTACAAAGTGCTGACCAGAGAGGAAGTTGTGCAGGTTCTCAAAGCGAGTCTGTAAGAATACGGAATAGAGCAAGCGCAGCGCATGAACTAGCCGCCAAGGGCGGCGTGGGAATCCAAGGGGGCCACTGCCCTCTTGGCAGGGGTCTGGGGGCAGAGCCACACGAGGGAGGCGTAAGCCGACCGAGCGAGATGTGCTTTGATATGCTGAGGACTTAGGCGAATACCAAAACAGTGCAATATCAGAATCCGCTATTCCCCGAACGGAAAAAAACAGAAGCTTTTAATCTTGAAATCCCTTGTGTTTTCGCCGTTTTTCGAAATTGACAATCGGCTGATAATCATTCATGAAAAGGAGTTATGATCAATGAACGACATCATCAAAGCAATGGAAGAACGCCGCAGCGTGCGTAAATTCAAACCGGATATGCCGGAAAGGGCGGACATTGAGCAGATGATCGAGGCGGGACTTTACGCCGCCAACGGCAGAGGAAAGCAGGCCGCCATCGTGATCGCCGTCACCAATCAACAGCTTCGGGACAGGATCTCGGAGGACAACCGCAAAATCGGCGGCTGGGCGGAAGGCTTCGATCCCTTCTACGGTGCGCCTGTCATCCTGATTGTGCTGGCCGATAAAAACTGGCCGACCGCCGTGTATGACGGAAGCCTTGTGATGGGCAACCTGATGCTGGCGGCTCATTCTCTGGGGCTTGGCAGCATATGGATTCACCGCGCCAGGGAGGAATTCGAAAGCGATGAATACAAGCAGCTTCTGAGCGAACTTGGCGTGGAAGGCGAATGGGTCGGCATCGGCCACTGCGCAGTGGGATATGCCGACGGAGAAGTGCCTGCTCCGGCGAAACGCCGTGACAACAGAATATTCTGGGCGGAATGATGTTTAGGCACTGTTCAAAAATAAGCTGAACAATCTGGCTTGTCTTTTTCGCCTATGACTTCGTTGTCAAAGCTTGAAATACACTAAGTATTCCTGCGCTTCTTCGCCTTGTTATAGACGAAAAATCCTGCCCCATCTTTGTCCGTCTTATTTCCTCACAATGCCTTTTTTGTGTCCCAGGAATTCTATGAAAACAGCAGGAAGGCAGTTGAATCAATAATAATGAAAAATACAAACAGTCAAAATGACAACAGCAAGCCTCTTGAGGCATTGGAAGCCGACAGGGAAAGGCTCATTGTCACCACCAGCATCGTCGGCATTGTCACCAATCTGCTGCTGGCAGGCTTCAAGGCGGCGGTCGGCATCATTTCAAATTCCATCGCCATCACGCTCGACGCGGTGAACAACACTTCCGACGCTTTGTCGTCGGTCATTACGATCATAGGCGCCAAGCTGGGAGGAAAGGCACCCGACAAAAAGCATCCTCTGGGCTACGGCAGGATAGAATATCTCAGTTCGATGATTGTCTCGGCCATTATTCTGTATGCCGGCATCACTTCCGCCGTGGAATCGGTGAAAAAGATCATTCACCCGGAAGAAGCCGATTACAGCGCCGTTTCGCTTGTGATTGTGGCCGTTGCCATCGTCGTCAAGCTGCTGCTCGGCAGCTTCGTCAAAAAGCAGGGGCAAAAGGCGAATTCCGGAGCGCTGACCGCTTCCGGCTCGGATGCCCTGTTTGACGCCGTGCTGTCCGCTTCGGTGCTTGCTTCGGCGGCGGTATTTATGATTTGGCACATTTCGCTGGAAGCCTACGTGGGCGTGATCATCGCCGTTGTCATCATGAAAGCCGGCGTTGAAATGATGAGCGAAACCGTCAGCGACATTCTCGGACAGCGAGCCGACCCGGAGCTTGTCAGGGAAATCAAGTCGCTGATTGCGCAGGAGCCGGAAGTGATGGGCGCTTATGACCTTGTCATCAACAATTACGGCCCGAACAGGAATTATGCCTCCGTTCACATGGAGCTTCCCGACACCATGACGGTGGAGGAAGTTGACCGGATCACCCGCAGGGTCGAAGCAAAGGTGTACCTTGCGACGGGCGTTGTTCTCACGGGCGTCGGTGTCTATTCCCACAATACAGGCAAGGGAGAAGCGGCGGAGATCCGCAACTCGATTCAGAAGACAGTGCTGTCGTACGACTGGGCCTTGCAGATGCACGGATTCTATGCGGACACGCAAAGCAAAACCGTTCGCTTTGATGTGGTGGTGAGCTTTGACATCAAGCCGAAGGAGGCCGTGAGGATTCTGCGCAAAGAGATCGGGGAGCAGTATCCCGACTACACCGTCAATATTACCCCCGATATCGACCTGACCGACCTGTGAGCAGTGATTCTGCAACTGACCCCCGTTTTATTGCAGCTTGCCGGAAATCGCTTGAACCGGCGGCCGGCATGTGGTATTCTTTATCTGAAAGAAATAATAGAAGGGTGTTTCCATCATGAAAAAAACTGACGAAAAAGCAGAAACCAAAAAGCGCAGCATATCAAAATATCTGGCGGCCGTGTGCATGTTTGTGATATTTGAATCCGTTGCGGTGACGCTCTGGCTCACGCAGGACAATCTCTTTTACCTGCTGAATTTCAGCTATATCGGTACCTGCATTTCCGTCGGACTGGCGCTGTTTGCTGGCGGCTGGAAGCATGCGAGAAGATTCGTGCAGTTTGCGGTCGGCACTTATATTCTGGTTTATCTGGGTATTCTCAGCAATGAAAATATGCAGATTGAGGGATTCTGGTACTATCTTTTCACCGGTGTGTTTGAAGCGGCCACCATTCACTATGCGGTCGCCAAGATATTCGGGCCGCTTATTTTCGGCAGGGGCTGGTGCGGTTACGCCTGCTGGACGGCTATGATTCTCGACCTGCTGCCTTATAAACAGCCCAAAAAGCCCAGAAAGAAGGGTCTGGGCTTTATCAGATACATCGTGTTCACAATCTCCTTCGGACTGATTGCGGCGCTCTTCCTGTATCATGTGGGCAATCTGGAACGCATTATGTTCTGGCTGTTCCTGGGAGGCAATGCGCTGTATTATCTCATCGGAATCATTCTCGCCTTTTCCTTCAAGGACAACCGTGCCTTCTGCAAATACATCTGCCCGATCACGGTATTCCTCAAGCCGATGAGCTATTTTGCGCTTTTCCGTATTCACTGTGACGAAAGCAAGTGCGTCGGCTGCGGCAAATGCCTGAAGGTCTGCCCGATGAACGTCGAATGTAACAAGGAGAGCCGCAAGCGCGCCAATGCCACCGAGTGTATTCTCTGCTTCGAGTGTACAAAGGCCTGTCCTGTCAAGGCGTTAAAGTAATTTGAAAAAGCAAGTGCAGCGTCCATCGCTGCGACACACTCTGCCGATAATTGAATTCAGGAGAAAAAATGATTTATACACCGGAGACCAAAAAGGCAATCCGTCTGATGTTTGAAGCCCATAAGGAGCAGACCGACAAAAGCGGCGTGCCGTATGTGTTCCATCCTTTCCATGTGGCGGAACAGATGGACGACGAAAACTCCACCGTTGTCGCTCTTCTTCACGACGTTGTGGAGGACACCGATTTCACGCCGGACGACCTGCGTGAGATGGGATTTTCAGAGGAAGTCTGCGCCGCTCTCGACCTTCTGACTCACAGGGAAGGCGTGCCGTATTTGGATTACGTCAGAGAAATCAAGGCCAATGCCGTTGCGGTCAAGGTCAAGCTGGCCGATCTCGCCCACAACAGCGATCTTTCACGAATGGAACACCCCTCAGACAAAGACCTCCGGCGAATCGAAAAATACCGTGCTGCAATGAAAATTCTGCACGGAGAAGAGGATTGATTACACTGATCATGAAAGGAAGTGCGGAAAATTATGTCCAACACAATACTTGTCTCAGGCCTGCTGAATGTTGAAACTACCGTGGCGGTCAGAGGTTTTCCGATCAATTACTACGCAATTGACTACCGGTCATTCGGAGTGAATTCCAATGTGGCGGGTGTCGGCTTGAATGTGGCGAAGGCATTGACCACGCTGGGCGACAGCGTGGAGCTTCTCTCCTTCACAGGCGACGATTACGAAGCGGGAAGGATCTTCGCCGAGCTGGAATCCTGCGGCATTTCCACTCATGGAATACGCCGGGAATTAAAAAACACCCCGACTTCCGCCATTCTCTATGATCCGGACGGAAAAAGGCAAATTTACTGCGATCTTAAGGATATTCAGGAGCGGCGAATGAGTCCCGAATTCGCCGCCGAATCACTCCGGAAGGCGGACGCGGCGGTGCTTTGCAACATCAACTTCAACCGTGAGATTGTCAGGGCCGCACGCGAAATGAATAAACTCATCGCAACCGACGTGCATGTTCTGGAGGACGTGGAGAACGACTACAACCGGGAATTCATGGAAAACGCCGATATTCTGTTTCTCAGCGATGAAAAGCTGCCCTGCTCTCCGGAGGAGTTTATCCAAAGGCTGCACGAGCGTTACCGCAACCGAATTATCGTCATCGGAATGGGTGCGAAGGGTGCGCTTCTGCTGGATTCGAAGGCCAACCGGATGACCGCCGTTCCGGCTTATTCCGGTGCGAAAGTGGTCAATACCGTTGGCGCGGGAGACTCGCTTTTCTCGTCATTCCTGCACTATTACGTCAAGGGATTGTCCGCCGAGGATTCTCTGAGACGGGCCGTGATATTCGCCGGTATCAAAATCGGCTTCAACGGCGCTTCGGTCGGCTTCTGCCCGGAGAGCGATATCGAAGCGGTCATCAATTGAATAGTTTTGCATGAAACCGCCCCGAAGGACAGCTTCTCTGATGAAGCCGGCCCTCGGGGCGGTTTTTTCGGTTTTTCACATGGATTTACATTCCGCGGAGACTCAGGAAATAACCCGGCAGTGCCACCAGCGCAAAGAATCCCAGACTGATCAGGGTGAATACCAGGATGAATTTGCCGCCCTTCCCGGGGTATTCTCTCACGTAAATGCGGTAATTGATGACCGAAGCGAGCGAGCCGATCAGGGAGCAGAGTCCCGCCGTGTCAAGCCCGTAAATCAATCCGCCGATATTCCGCGCGAAGGGATAGAGCACGATGGAGGCCGGCACATTGGAAATGATCTGGCTGAGCAGTATGCTGCTCACGTATTCGTTGCCGCTGACCCATTTGCTCAGAAATCCGGAAATAGCGGTGTTGGAGGCTATCGAGGAGGAGAAGACAAAAAAGCACAGGAAGGTCAGCAGCAGCACGTAGTCGGTTCTGAGCAGAATCTTACGGTCGATGACAAACACCGCCGCCGCCACGGCGATGGCAACCCAGACCCACAGAGAAGTGCGGCTGACGATCGTCCACAGCACCACGGCGAATACCATCAGGTAGGCTATGCGGTGAATGCGGCGCTCCCTGGCCCATTCGCCGGTGAAAAAAATATCGCTCACACCGGTGCGCTGTCTGATGTCACGGCAGTAGAGCGCCAGTACAAACGCAATGAGCAGTACGGCGGACAATATCCATATCGGAAACATATATCCGACAAAGCGGAAGGCGGACACGCCCGATCTGCCAAATACAAACAGGTTCTGCGGACTGCCGAAGGGTGTCAGCAGCGATCCCCGGATGGCGGCGATATTTTCCATGGAAATGACCGGCAGAATGTATTTTTCCTTGTCTCCGGCACGAAAGAGAATGATTGTCAGCGGCACAAAGATAATCAGCGAAACATCGTTGGTCACGAACATGGAGGAGAAGAACACCGAAAAAACCAGAAAGAGCGACAGCATCGCCATCGAGCGTATTCCTCCCGCCAGCCGGAGCAGCGGACGGAAAATATTTTCGCTCTTGAATCCTTCCAGCACGGTCAGCATCATAAACAATGTGGCCAGTGTGTGCCAGTCGATATCGGAAAGCAGCCTGGCAGAGGGCGGCGTAATGAACATGGCGATAACGGCCGCCGCCACCGATACCGCCAGCATAGGTTCTTTTTTGAGAAATGACAGCATTTTTTTCATGGTGATTGGATTCCTTTGGTGGGTAAGTAATAATTCCATTATACATGATCCGGCCGATTATGACAAGAGCTTTGCGGACAGTTTGGTATGAAATTTTTTGTGTGGACATATTTTTTTCGTCGTGATATAATGGTATAAAACAAAAAAGAAAGCGGTGTGACTTTATGATAGGATTATTCGGCACGGATCTTTCCGGCGAAAACAAGGAAAAAAGGTAGAGTACATTGAGCTGATTTACGACCTGATATTCGTTTACATCATCGGGCGCAACAATTCGCTGCTGCACCATGTCCACAACGGATTTGTCGGGCCGGAGAACTTTCTCGCCTATGTATTATGCACCCTGGCGGTCATTCAGATATGGAATTTCACGACCTATTACATCAATCTCTACGGGCGCAACGGGGTGCGGGATCATGTGTTCCTCTTTGTCAATATGTTCCTGCTCTACTTCATCGGAGAAGGCACGAGGGAAAACTGGCAGGGCTACCACACCCAGTACCATGCCGCCTGGGCGCTGATTCTCGCCAATGTGGGACTGCAATACATCATAGAATACCGCCGCCGTTCCGGCAGTCCGGAGCATGTCAGGCTGATACGCCGCATGGCAGCCGTTCTGACGACCGAAGCGGCCATTGTCGCACTGGCTATACCGTTTTACAATGCGACAGGCTCCACGCTGCTCACACTGGTTGCGATCCTTTTCGGGATATGCGCAACGGTCATTCCGGGCAGAAAGAGCAGCGCCGGACAGGTGGACTTTGCGCATTTGTCCGAACGCGCCATGCTCTATGTGGTCTTTACCTTCGGCGAAATGATCATTGCCATTGCCGGCTATTTCGAAGGGAGGCTGAATTTCGGCAGCCTGTATTTTTCACTGATGGGATTTTTGATTGTGGTGGGACTTTTCCTGAGTTACGGCTATTTCTATGACAGAATCATTGACCGTGAGAAGAAAACCAACGGACTGGGGTATATGCTGATGCATATTTTCATTATTTTCGCGCTCAACAACATCACCACATCACTGGAATTCATGCGCAATGAAGAGATATCCCTTCTGCCTAAAATGCTCATGCTCACAGGCTCGTTTGTGATCTACTATGTGTTCCTTTTCTCGCTGGGCGCTTATGCCGGCAAAAGGTGCGGCATCAGTGCTGGCTTTTACCTGACAATGGCGGTCATCGGTGGGTGCTTCATCGGCCTGATGCTTGTTTTCAGGCGAATGATGTATGTCAATATCGCCATGACGGTGATGCTGGTATTCGGCGTGTTGGCGGCGCTGATGCTTCTTGACAGGAAATCCGGCGGCGCCGAGCGTTCATTCACTTAGCGTCGGGAAAAGACGGAAAGGAGAAAAATAAGGCTTCGGTCGGTGAAAGAACGCACGGCCGAAGTCTTTGTTGTTGCACAAAAAAACGTCAAATTTGCACATGAATATTTAGGGTTTGTTTACAATTTTATCTATATATCAACAACGATGCGACATAATCAGATAATTATTTTGTTCATTATTTCATAAATAGTTTATTTTTTATATTGACAATACGACACATACATGCTATAATTTAGACAACGGTGAGCGTCAGGCGGGTCAGTGAGGTTTGTGATGCGGCGTGAGTGTGTCCCATTCATACGCAATCAATTCACCTGTCTGTTCTCCGCTTATCGGAATTTATTTTAAAAGGAGTTTTCCTACCATGAAATTTTGCGGAATGTGCGGTGCTCAGATGCCCGACGAAGCAGTTTCCTGCACCAATTGCGGTGCACCTCTCCAGGCCAGCCAGGTTCCTCAGCAGCCTTATGCTCAGCAGGACTTCCAGCAGCAGCCGGATTATCAGCAGATGAACTATCAGCAGATGGGTTATCAGCAGCCCTACGGCCAGCAGCCCTACGGCCAGCAGCCCTACGGCCAGCAGCCCTACGGTCAGCAGCCCAGTGCTGATCCCAGCGCAAAGGGCAAGGCAATCGCCTCCCTGGTTTGCGGTATTCTCGGTCTTGTTTTCGGTACCATCGGCAGCTGTGTTGTATCCTGCATCGCAGGTATGTGCAACGCAGGTACCCTGGGTATGGCAACTGCCGGTACATCTGTCGCTACACTGGTTGTTGACCTGATCGGTCTTGCTATCTGCATTGTCGGTATCGTTCTCGGTGTTCAGGCAAGAAACGCTATCGCTACCGGTGTTCAGGGCAGAGGTCTGGCTACAGCCGGCTTTGTCTGCTCCATCATCGCTACCGTTCTTGTCGGTATCGCAGTTGCCTGCTCTGCTTGCTCTGCATGTGTCTCCTGCGGCGTATGCTCCGGTGTTGGCGGATGCACGGATTCTCTTGTCAACGAGGCTTACAAAGAGGCTTACAACAACTACGATTGGTAATCTTTCAGTAACAGGTTGTTTTAAGAAAGGTTATACGTAAGTATGAAATGGTGTGATTATTGCGGGGCACAGCTGCCTGATAACGCTTCCAGCTGCTATGTCTGCGGCCATCGGTTCGATCAGGCCATGTATCCCGTCAATACGCAGAATTCTCTGCCCGGCCAGATGCCGAACAGCAGTTCGGGATCAGCGGTCAAAGGCACATTGAGCATTGTGTTCGGTGTATTGAGCCTGCTTCTCTTCATTGGCATCGTGCCGCTGAGTATTCTGATGTTTGCCGATAAAAACAGAACTGTTGACAGCAGTTTTACTTATGCCACTGTATTGTACTCCGTCGGCGCATTTGCAGGATTGTTTTTAGGGATTATTTCCATCGTGCTTGGCGTCAGCGGCAGAAATTCAGCCCGCAGAAGAAACGCCAGAAGCGGCGCTTCAACTGCCGGAATGATCTGCGGCATTGTCGGAACGGTTTTCAACTGTCTCCACGTTTTCGGAGTATGCTCAGTAGGCATTGTGTACGCTCTTTATCAGGCGTCATAATGAAAAATCTCAATCCGCTGTAAATCCTTGCGGTTTTTACAGCGGATTGTTGTATATTTGCCTTTACTAAGGAGGTTTTTGATTGTATCCCTATATCAATATTTTTGGTGTTCCGTTTTCCTCCTATACATTTACGGCAGGAATCGGCTTTTTCGCCATGTGGCTGGTCGCATGGCTTGCCACACGCAAACGAGATGATATTGATCAGAATCACGTGCCTCACATAGCGGTTACTGCCATGGCGGGACTGATTATTGGAGCACATATTCTTTTCGGCATCGTGGGTACAAGAATACTGATTCATGCTATTCAGGACAATTTCTCACAGATTCATTCTTTCATTGAGCTGATGATATTTTTCGGCAATCTGTTCGGAGGAATGGTTTTTTACGGAGGACTGTTCGGGGCGATTCTCGGAGCGTATATTTATCTGAAATATGTGGGTCTGCCCTTTAAGCCGTATTTTGACGCAATGGCGTTCTGTATTCCGCTTTTCCACGGATTCGCCCGTATCGGCTGCTTTTTGGGTGGCTGCTGCTATGGCGTCGAGTGTAAATACGGCTTTGTTTACCACAATTCACTCGACGAGGCGGCCAACGGCGTTTCGAGATTTCCGGTGCAGCTGCTGGAATCCGGTCTGGAATTCACCCTCTTTGCGGTTATTCTCTTGCTTTATGTCAAAAGAAAACTCAGCGGCAAGCTGATGTATGTGTATCTGCTTTCGTACGCCGTGATCAGATTCTTTGATGAATTTTTGCGCGGAGACAAGGTTCGGGGATTTGTCGGACCGCTTTCCACTTCGCAGTTCATCAGTGTGCTGATGTTCGTGACAGTGATCATTATTCTCATTGTCAAGGAATCCAAAAAGTCAAAGAATCTTCCCCAGGCAGCGCCTGTTTCTCAAGCAGTTCCTGTTCCTCAAGCAGTTCCTGTTCCTCAAGCAGTTCCTGTTCCTCAAGCAGTTCCTGCTGCTGAGGAAGTCCCTGCTCCCGAGGAAGTCCCTGCTCCCGAGGAAGTCCCTGCTCCCGAGGAAGTTCCTGCTGCTGAGGAAGTCCCTGCTCCCGAGGAAGTACCTGCTGCCGAGGAAGTACCTGCTGCCGAGGAAGCTCCTTCTCCCGAGGAAGCGTCTGCTGCCGAGGAAGCGCCTGCTGCCGAGGAAGCGCCTGCTCCTGAGGAATAATCTTCAGGTCAACCAACAA
This sequence comes from uncultured Clostridia bacterium, assembly GCA_946185345.1. GTDB lineage: Bacteria > Bacillota > Clostridia > Oscillospirales > Acutalibacteraceae > RUG762. The sequence continues at coordinate 11,501 of CAMHJC010000030.1, read as the reverse complement.
AATAATTAAAAACCTCCGCCGATCATTTGCGAATTGTTTGCGCAAGCGATTGGCGGAGGTTTGTTGTTTCAGGGGACAGGGGAGAATCAATCCCTGATTTGCTGCATGATATAGGGATCTTTTATCTTATCGTCCTGTGCGAAGGTAAGCACCTTGGTCATAATTTCGGCCGTCTTGGGATCTTCATCAATAAACGGCAGGAAGAGCTTGCTCTTTTTACCGCTCTGAACGGCCAGCACATTGATCTGATGACCGCCGAATTTGTGAATCACGCCGCTGCCCAGGTGAATGGAGTATTTGCCGTGTTTTCCTTCGATGACGGCGTGATTTTTTTCGAGCGTCACATTGTTCAGGCCAAAGAGGCGGAGATTGAATTCCAGTATTACCTTGCGCATTTCCACGGTGGAATGGCTGGTTTCCGGATCGACTCCTCCTGCGTGCGCCACGCTGACAGCCAGATCGACGTCCCGCATGACTTCCGAATACACGATGTCGGGAATGTCCTTGATCCTGATCGGCTCGTAGGTGCGGCGATTGACGAAGGTCACGCCTTCCAGCACCGGCGCTTCAATATCCCCGGGAGAGAACCAGTCGGCGACGGCGTAAATGCCGGCGATGATGTCGTCCTTGTAATAGACCTTCTGCAGGCCGTCCTCGTAATCGGCAATCCAGCGGCGGTTTTTCAAAGCGCCTACCGTGCGGCCGGTCTGAATCTGATTGCCAGCGAACATGAGCGACTTCTCCTTGTCAAGCTCCTCGGGCAGTTTGACGTAAAGCTCCCTGAACACCTGACGGAACGGCTGGATAACGCCCTCCTTTTCTCCCTTTTGAAGGAAGAACTGCTGATAATCCTCCCAGACTTTATGTGCGTACAGGTCGAACGGATGAGCCACACGCAGCTTTTTGCCGGTATCATCGGCAGCGGCAAGGCAATTGCCCTGATGGTCGGTGAATTTTCCGTCCGAGATGATGCCGCTGAGAAATTCACCCTCGGCGGAAACAAATACCAGATTTTCCACAATCGAACGGATGACGGGATTTTCACACAGCATAAGAAGTTCGCCCAGACTGAAAAGGCTGCGTTCCTCCATAGCCAGTTCGAACATCCTGACCGTGCGGCTGTACTGCTGCCTGAGCTTCTCGCAGAATTCCTTGATTTCCGTGAATGAGGCGTCCTTCTTGACGGCGGCAGGTGCTGACTTGAGGATTTTGCCTCCTTTGGAACATTGCAGCGAAGGCTTGCCGTCCTCCACGGCAATCAGGATTTCGTAGCCGCCGATGTCATTCGGCTCAAAATAATCCAGATGCTCACGCACAAGCTGTGTCTCCATCGAAAGGGTAAGGCGTGTTTCATCGGAATATCCGGCGGTCACGGCCAGATTTTTGAGAGCGAATTTCGCCGCCTCGCCTTCACTGGCCCGTCTCTGTGCGCCGAATTGCCTGCTTTCTTTGGCGAATTTCTGTATGAATTCGTATCTCTGCAGGATGTCCTCTCTGCCCTTTGAGGGAATGACGGCAAGACTCAGCAGAAGGTCCTTGTTGCGTTTCTCTTCAATGGCGGATTCTGCGGCGGCTATTTCCATTCTGCCCAGAGCGGCGTCGGCAAATTTGCGGGCACGGGTGTGCATGTTGTTGTCGGAGGTGTACTTCGCCGCCTTGTAGAGTTTGTCGAAGTTCTTTTCGCCCAGCGTCTCATACGCCTCATGGAACCACTTGATGTCAAAGCAGCCGCCGTTAAGCTCATCCTTGGTGAGCGGCGTGTATTTGGCGATGACGGCTTTGACGCGGTCGCTGATTCCGGCGGCGGTGTGAGCCATGAAGTAATAGCAGCCGCTCTTCATGCCTTCAATGCCGAGATATCCTGCGATGATATCGATCCATTGCGGTGAATACATCGCCACTTCAATCAGCCTGTCGGGCTTGATTTTGGTGTTTTTCATACATTCGGCAAGCCTTTGGGAATTGTCGCCGGCAGCCGGCCAGCACACGCTCAGCAAATGGCTGAGCGACTGTTTTTTGGAAACCGTATTGCCGTACCAATAGGACATGCGGCTGATGGTGTCGCTGCCGAAGGCCTTGAGTATTTCCATGAGCCTGTCGATGCCGTAAATTCTGTCGATGCGGATGACCGCCTTTGAAAATACCGTCTCGCTGTCGCCGCGCTTCAGTTCCACGTCGAGTATTTTTTCCGTGAGCCGGGAGGCGATGGAATTGCCGTATTTGAAAAGATCGGAGTCCGTCGGCAGTTCGCCCTCGTCAAGCTGTTCTTTATACGTGTCTCCCAGCAGCGAATAAAACGCGTTGCGCTCCACCGGAAGATACCTGTTGAACCGGCCGGAAACGAACGGTGCGAGCCTCGACACGGCTTCTTTTACACCAAAGTTTTCAAGCAGCGTCCTGTAAAAAATATCCTCGCTGATGATCCCTTTGCGGCAGGCTTTGATATAATAGGCGATTTGGGGATTGACGTGACGCACCTCATGTTCTTTGATGTCGCCCTTTTCCAGATGTCCCAGAGGATCATTTTTGACGGAGAGTTCGTGAAGCAGTCGGAAACTCACTTCGAAATCCTCGCCCATACGCTCCCGGAGCTGTTCGATGAAATACTCCGGCAGGCTGTATCTGAGAATATTGTATTTCTTGCCGTTCCACGTGTCCTTCGGGCTGTTTGCCCTTTCCAGCCACAGGTCATCGTAGGACACTTCTTTGGCAAAGTACGCAACAACCTGTTGAATGATCTCTAACGGCAGCGTCAGGTGAAATTCGCTTGCGATGCTTTCCAGTGCTGCTCTGAACATGTACCAGAAGTACCGGTTTCCAAAGCGCTCATCCTTTTTGCAGAGCAGCTTTTCCACCTCGGAAAACGGCATGCTGCCGAATATTCCGTCCATGAGCCTGCCGATCGAATCATCTGTCACCTTGGCGATATCGCCGATTCGTGTGTCCATGCGTCCGATATACACCGCCCAGAATCGCTGCGGCGTTTGAATGGTATCGCAGTAGAATTTTGCCCAAAGGTCATGACAGGGGATTTTTTCGTAGAGTGTCGCCTTATCAACGCTGCGGTAAGTCCAGTAAGGCTGTATGAATGTTCCGCTGAATGTGCCTAAAAGATGCTCCTCGCCCGAAGCATCCTTGAATTCGAGCGCAGCGTTGTCGTCAATCAGCTTCAAGAAGGATGTGTAAATAGTTTCATGTTCGTCGGGTGTGATAGAAAGATAGTCCCTAACCGTCTGAGGATTGGGCTGGAATTCAACCGGCGTAAGCGTTGCCTTCGGGTCATAAAGTCCGTAGCCGTTTTCCTTCGTCACCTCGGCGGAGGATGAGCCGCCGATGATCTCGCCGAGCAGTATTTCCTCTCGCTCACTGGGAGAAGGAATGGCGGCGGCAAGCGCCTTGGCCTCGGAATAATCAAAATCCCTGTGCGACGCGATGGCGAATTGGAGCAGGTCGAGCGCCGCCAGCCGGATATTTTCATCCTTGGACGGAATCATGCGCATGATGCTGACATTCAGTCCGCCGGCGTCCCTCATCCTGAGCAGTTCAATGATTCCTCCCCGAAGCTCGGCGGTCTTGTATTTGGCAAAGCCTTCCAGCACCCTGTATTCCTCATCCGAAAGCTCGGTTTTTTTCAGAATGTCAACCGCCTTCTGACGGGTGCTGCTTTCACGGTCGGCCGCCGCATTGATCAGAACGCTGCGCTGTCTCGGGCTGCCGAGTCTCAGGGCGATGCTTTCAAGTGCGCTGGCACGGTAGCCGGATTCTATTTCGCCCAGCCTGTCGCTCACGAAATCCACCTTGGCGTCGTCCTCCATGGCAATGGCGGCATTCAGCATGCAGAGCAGCAGGATGCTTTTGGTCATGAAGGTGGAGTACCACGGATAAAGCATGGGAGAAAACTCTTCTTTTTTGTGGGGAATGATGTCGTACATGCGGTGCATGATGTCGTAATGTTTCGCCGCAAGCGCACGGTCGCCGTGAAGCTCACGCTGGACGCAGGAGGCGGTTTCCTCATTGTAGCGCCTGAATACATACACGTCATCATACAGCGAAAAGAGCCTGTAGTCCTCCGGGAATGCCTCCACCACAGCGACAGCGGCTTTGGCGGTGACATCGGGATATTGCAGGTTGCGGCAGAAATATCCCGCCGTAAGCAGCTGCATCATGCTGCCGCAGGTGCCGCCGTTGGCTCCGGTGAGTTCAAGAATGGCGCTCAGGGCATCCTCCACGTCATAAAACCCCAGCCCCCAGAGTCCGAGATAGATATCCATCGGATCGTCCTCTCCGACCAGCGCAAGGGCATTTTGGCGGCTTTGCAGGGTGAGTAGGATATCGTCCACGATTTTGCCAGCGAGACGGTCGGGGTCTTCCCAGCGGCAGAGTCCTGTCCATGTGCCGATGGCACGTTTGACCGAGGCAAAGCGCACGAAATTCTGTTCTTTGATGACATTCATTATTTTGATAAAGGACTGCGCCGTGCCGCAGTCGGCGGCTTCGCAGATCGCCTGCCGCAGGCCTTCCGAGAGTCCGGCCGCAATCAGCAGCCGGCAGAGAAGGTCATGAAGACTGTCATCGGACGAGCAGATAATGCCTCGTATTACCTCTGTGGTGAGAATGGCGGCGTTGTTTTCACTGGTGATCATTTCCCTGATTGCGCCGATGACCTCCGCATCGCCTGAGTCGATTCTGGCCGCGATGATATAAGTGTCATAGCCGACCATATTGTTCCTGATGGCGTTGTAAGGCTCCTTTTCGTTTTTAAGAACGAAATCACGCATATTGCCGGCGTTGTATCCCAGCACCTGCAGCAGGTAATAGGAATATGTCAGGCGGTAAACCCGATCGATAAAGCGGTAATAATCCCTGCAGCGGAAGCTGCGGCGGTAGTAGCTTTCATCGTACTGGAACTGGTTGAATTTGTCCAGCATGCGGTAGTAATCCTCTGTCAGGTCGGACGGCACCAGCAATTCCACTGCCGCCCCGAACCGTTCCCTGACGAAAGCCGACAGACAGTCAATGCGCTGCGGCGGAATATTCACCGGGTATTTGATTTTGTAGGAATTGAAATTGTCAATCACCACACGGTTGAAAAACCGCATCTGTTCTTCCGTCAGGGAATCCAGCCGCTGCCTGTGCCGTTCGGAGAATTCGCTGAAAAATCTGTTTTTTACTTCATACTCTGCGCCCAATCAAAATACACTCCTTTGTTACATTGGTCTGGGCCGGTGCGAAACCGTCCGTTCCTTGTCTGTCAGGGCCTGGCCAATGGCAGCAAGCCGCTTTTGGGGGAAATGACAGACCTTCATTTGTTATCGGTTTGGCTCCTCTGGATTCCGCTGTGTATTTGGAAGCCGGTCAATGCCTGCGAAAGGATTGTTGTCAATCACCACATTCTGCCGGCAAGCATGGTGAGCTTTACGAAGGTCAGGCTGCTGATGGCGGTCAGGTCGATCGCTTCGTCGAGTCTCTCCAGCCTTTTGCCGTCGGCCAGTATCACGGCAATTCCGTCGGTGAAGGCTTCCAGCGCATCGGCGGTCGCCCTGGATAAATCGGCGTCGTTTTTACCGTAATTGACGCCGAATGACACCTTTCCCTGCGCGGCCATGTCCTCGATCCGGCTCAATGACAGCGCCGTGAGCAGCTCGCCGCTCTCCCTGCGCCGATTGTATTCTCTTACGCACCATGCGACTGTGGCTTCAATGAGTCCCCTGACATCGGATATTCCCTCGTCATAGGCAATGGTGATTGTCCGGATTTTGTTGCTTTTGCCCCCGGCGGATTTTACATTCACGCTCATTTCAATCATGCCGTGATACACCTCCATTAACATTTACAAATAAATTTTATCATATAACCACAAAAATTACAACGATAAATGTGTTATTACTTTTATCAGGCGGCGGAATTGACAGGCATGAATCATCCTTCCTCCTGCCATGGACGGAAAAAAGAAAAAATGGATTGCGAAATGCCAATTGATATGATATAATGCTATCTGAAACAGTAGTATTGGATAATCACATTTTTTGTCTTAGGAAGTGCCTTTATGCCTGCAATCAGCGTTGTATTGACCGTGTATAACCAGGAAAAATCCATGCTGACAAAGTGCTTTGACAGCATTCTGTGTCAGAAGGACAGCGATCAGCTGGAATTGATTGCCGTTGACGACGGCTCCAACGATGAAACAGCCGCATTTTGCGACGCATACGCCCGGAAATACGGTAATTGCGTTGTTTGCCACCAAGTCAATCAAGGCGTTTCCGCTGCCCGCAATCATGGAATCGACATGTGCAGCGGAAGTTATATCATGTTTGTCGACGCCGATGACTGGTTAGAAAAAGACACCGTCAGCGCCTTGTTGCCTTATATAGCAGAGAATCCGGATATGGTTCTGTTCAATGCAGTGACGGTACACGGCAGCCGTTGTCAGCCGAGCAAAATGTTCAGACAGGACAATGATATGATCATCGGCCCGTCCGAGAAGGAGACCATGTTTTTGGATATAGTGGCCAACGGCTTTGAGAAATCCCGCAGTCCGGTCGGCTTGCAGACCTGCTGGGGAAAGCTGTTCAGAAGATCCTTCTTAAGCGACGGCAACATACGCTTTTGCGAAGATCTGGAGGTGGCGGAGGATCTGTGCTTTTTGGCGGAGTGCGTCAAACACAGCACCGGAGCCATTGTATATACCAACCGGGATCTGTATTACCGGCTCGTACACACCCATTCGCTGATGCATCAGTTTATTCCCGATATCACCCGGAATGACCGCTGTCTGCTGCGGGAATTAAATCGCATTATTTCCTCCCGGAAAGGCGGAGCGAATGTAAAAAAGGCGTTGTACAAACGATATTGTCTGTGTGTGCTGGGCATTTGCAGATACGATATCTGCCACAAAAAAAACACGGATTCTTTACAGGACAGGATAAAGAAACTCGCTCAGCTCACACGGTCGGAACCTTACCGCACCGGTATCAGGAAGGCAAGCCTGACCTGGTTCAGAAAAAAGAGCGCATTGAAACTGATGCTTCTGAAGACGCATCTGGATCCGGTTTTGATCCGGCTGCTGTGTTCCTCCGACTGATACCCGACATGCCTTCATAAGGAGCGGCTTTGAAAAGAAAAAAACACCCTGAATCTCATGCGATTCAGGGTGTTTTGTCTGTAAGACGGTTGTATGGATGACAAGGATGAGTCCGTGGCCGGCTATCAGCTTCTGTGCCATTTGACGCCCTGAGGCGTATCCTCAAGGATAATGCCCTGGGCCTTCAGTTCGTCACGGATACGGTCGGCTTCGGCAAAATTCTTTGCCTTGCGGGCGGCCTGACGCTGCTCGATGAGCGATTCGATTTCGCTGTCAAGGTCGTCCGACTGACGGTTGTAGAGCAGACCCAGCACGCCTGTCAGTTCGTTGTAGAGGTCGAGAGCGAACTGGGCGAGTTCCTTGGAATGAGTGGAGGAAGCGCCGAGATGGGTGTTGATGTCTCTGGCGAGGTCGAATATGGCCGATACGGCGCCTGCCGTGTTGAAATCCTCCTCCATCGAGTCGATGAAGTGCTGCCTGTGGGAGAGAAGCTGCTCTTTGATGGCGTCCTCTCCGTCCTGCCAGCCGGAAGGAGCCTTGGAAAGATAGAATTCCACATTTTCCAGCGCCGTGTAAAGGCGAGCGAGAGCGGATTTATTCTGCTCGATGATGTCGACGGAATAATTAATGGGGCTTCTGTACTGGCTGGAGAGCATAAAGAGACGGATCGGCTCATAGCCGTATGCTTCGCCGACGTCACGCACGGTAAAGAAATTGCCGAGCGACTTGCTCATCTTCTGGTTGTCGACATTGATGAAGCCGTTGTGCATCCAGTAGAGCGCAAAGGGTTTGCCGGTGGCGCACTCGGACTGAGCGATCTCGTTCTCGTGATGGGGGAAGATGAGGTCCTGTCCGCCGCAGTGCAGGTCGATGGTTTCGCCGAGAAGGGCGAGATTCATGGCGGAACATTCGATGTGCCAGCCGGGACGGCCTTTGCCCCAGGGAGATTCCCAATAAGGTTCGCCCTCCTTGGCGGCCTTCCAGAGCGCGAAGTCGGCGCGGTCACGCTTGATGTCACCGGTATCGACACGCTCGCTGGCGCCTGCCACCAGGTCCTCCAGCGGCAGGTGAGAGAGCTTGCCGTATTCCGGGAAGGTCTTGGTGCTGAAATACACGTCGCCGTCGGCTTCGTAAGCATGTCCCTTTTCCACCAGAGTGGAGATGATTTCAATGATCTTGTCGATGTTCTCGGTGGCTTTCGGGTGAATGTTGGCGGGTCTGACGCCGAGGGCCTTGACGTCCTTCCAGTATTCCTCTATGTAGCGTTCGGAGATGACCTTGAAGTCAACCCCTTCCGCCTTGGCCTTGTTGATGATCTTGTCGTCAACATCGGTAAAATTCTGCACGAAGGTGACCTTCATTCCACGCCACTCAAAGTAGCGGCGCAGCGTGTCAAATGTGATGATCGGGCGTGCGTTGCCGATGTGAATGAGGTTGTAAACGGTAGGGCCGCAGGCGTACATTTTGACCTCGTTATCTACCTGCGGAGCGAATTCCTCCATCTTGCGTGTAAGCGTATTAAATATTCTCATCAATATTTCCTCCCAAATACTTATCTTCAGATAGGTAATTGTAAATTAATAAAATGGCGTAAAACGGGGAATTGGCAAATTTGGTTCAATCAGTTTTTTTTCCGCTTGGGGCAGGAGCTGACTTTAAAAATCAACCCGATTGATGCGCCCGACGCTGATTTATGTCAAAGTGCGTCACAGCGATGGGCGCTGCCCCTGCCTTTTTCCTTCGGAAAAAGTGCTACCCCGCAAGGGCGCTGCCCTTGACCTGCCAAGATGGCAGTGGCCCCCTTGGATTCCCACGCTCGCATTCGCTCGCTGGTTATGCGCTGCGCTATGCGTTTAACTTTTTACTTTTACAATTGCCTGATTTATCTTCAAGGGCAAAGTCCTTTTGATATTATTCTTTATTCATTATTCATTATTCACTTAGCGGCTTTACGCATGTAAAGCCGCGCTTATATTCCTCCGCCGTCGGTGTTTTCCCGGCCGCCCATGTCGAGTTTTTTCTGGAGACGGACAATTTCGTTCTGCAGGCGGCAGATGTCCTGTGCCACGGGATCGGCGTAATGAATCTGGTCGAGGTCGCATGCCGGAATCGGCTGTCCCGCGACACGCACCACTCTGGCCGGAACGCCCACGGCGGTCGAATCGGAAGGCACTTCGTTGAGCACGACGGCTCCGGCTGCGATTCTGGCGTTGTCCCCCACAGAGAAGGGCCCCAGAACCTTTGCGCCCGATCCGATAAGGACGTTGTTGCCGATGGTGGGATGTCGTTTGCCGGTGTCCTTTCCGGTACCTCCGAGCGTTACTCCCTGATAAATGGTGCAGCCGTCGCCGACTTCGGCTGTCTCACCGATAACCACGCCCATTCCATGATCGATGAGCACGCCGCGGCCGATTTTGGCGGCAGGGTGAATTTCAATGCCTGTTCTGCGTTTGGCACGTTCGCTGATCCAACGGGCCAGAAATTTGAGATTGTGTCTGAAACACCAGTTGGCACGCCGGTGGGACATGATTGCCTTGTATCCCGGATAAAGCAGCCTGACTTCGATTGCGCTGCGCGCGGCGGGATCTCTGTCCATGATGGCCCTGATAAGATCCTGGCGGTAACTTGACATGCTGATCAGCTCCTTAAGTCAATTCAAAAGAAGATAGTTCCTAGCGGCGGTGCCGGTTCACCGTGAGGAATTCCGCATAAGCGCTTCAAAAATCGACAGCTCAGCGGCGAGAGCGGATATCATCGGGCCTGCCTCCAGTCGGGAAGGATACGTTTTCATAAGGACGGCACGGTGCTTTTCGGGAATAAAGTCGATGCAGTGCAGGTAATCCTCCGTAATGCCGTTGGCCTCGCAGATCATCTTAATGAGCAGCGTGCGCAGTTCTCCTATGGTTTCACAGGCGTATATCACGGAACCGCCGGAAATAGCGTGCTTGGCTATGTTGGCCTTGCCGTAGAAATAACTCCAGAGATCCCTGTCAGTCTGCTCGTTACCGGTTTCCGGCTCGGCGGCCGGCGCAGGCTCCGGATCGGGAGCGGCCGCCGGTGCGGGAACAGGCTCCGGATCGTTGGCGGAAGGGTCATCGAAGTCGTCCTCAAAGTCGTCGGAGAATTCACTGGCATCCTCCGGCTTCTCGGTCGTGGGATCGGATACCTTTCTGGTTGACGGCGGATAGAATCCCAGTACGGCGCCGTTTTTGTCCAGATAGGGGACCCACCATTCCGCCTCCGGGAACTGATCCTCGGTGCATATGGTCACCTGTGCCTTCAGGCCTCCGTCAAAGGTGTAGTTGGCTGTCGTGCGGCCTTCGGATTCACCCTTGCGGGCTTCGGACGGCCTGAGAAACTCTCTTATCAGAAAATTCAGGTCGGTCAGTATTTTGGGGGCAAAAGAATGATCGGTTGTGCCGACCACAAAGTCAATCTCATCCGGAGTATGTTCATCTTTTCCGGTAAGCACAAATGACGACACACCTTCGATTTTGCGCACCATAACATTCATTTTTTTGGTCATGGTGGCTCTTGCCTGCAGCATTTCGCTCATATTGATTCACATTCCTTTCAATGACAGAAAAATCTTTTTGTAAAAAAAACAAAACGCCCCGATGCGCCGGAATTCATTGACGACGCAACGGAGGCGAAATTTTTTTGGAAAAATCCCACGGTTCCACTCCTGTTTGTAACTCGAAGAAGCTTTAACGCAGCTTTCGGACGTGTGCGCATACCTCCGTCCGCAGCGGAACGGGATTCCTCGCACATGCGTGATGAAGGGTGCATTGGTCGCAGCGCCGTACAGGGAACGCTTGCAGCCGATGACGTTCCTTCTCTGATGCCGTGCGCACGGATTACTTCTCCCTCTTAGCATTTTGGATCAACTATTGAGTTGTTTACAATACGTACAATATATTATACGCTCTTCTTACGGAATTTGCAACTGTTATTTTGAACAAATATGCGGGTCAGTAAATCTTTTCTATTTCTCCGACAATGCCGTATTTTTTGCGGAAGGCCTCCAGATCACGGCTGTTTGTCAGGAGCATTACGTCGGTGAACTTACCTGTTGCGTTGTCACGGAAGCCTGCCACCTGTTCTCCGGTGCAGATGCTGCACCGTATGACCGGCGTCATTCTGCCGCCGCGGACTTCCGATTTGAAATCGGTTTGTTGATTCGCCATCGCCATAGGATCCCCCTTTTTAATCTGCTGTATGTATCATAGCATTTCCACGCTGCGATGTCAATAGCGTCCGGCCGCATTAATCGCTTCGATAGTAAAGTAATCGGAATTGTTGTTCAAAGCCGGCACATGCTGAGACATCCGTTTGGAAGGTGACGGGGAGCCGCCTTGCTTTCTTAGAGCCTGTTTAGAATCTCTTTAAAATGAGACGAATAAAAGCAAGAGAGAACATT
>CAMHJC010000029.1 GCA_946185345.1 uncultured Clostridia bacterium | reverse complement strand
CTTCGTCGTCGGAGTAGTCTTCGTCCTCCTCGTCTTCGTCGTCGGAGTAGTCTTCGTCTTCTTCGGCGTCGTCGGAGTAGTCTTCGTCCTCGTCGTCTTCGTCGTCGGAGTAGTCTTCGTCCTCCTCGTCGGAATCATCTTCCCCGTACTCCGAATCCATGTGGCTGACGTATTCTTTCAGATCCTCGTCGGGATATATGTATTCCTGCATATCATCTTCGGAATCATCGGTAAAGACAAATATATCGTTGATCGCCGGAACTTCGGAAGCCGATACGTCATCCGCACCTGCCGCAATTTCGTACAGATCCACCATTCCGCCGTCATCCTCATCAGGAACAGCCTCCGCCGCCTCGGAGCGGAATGCCTCGGGATGGCCGGCCACTTCGTAAAGGTCGACCATCTCCTCCCCGTCGGCATCGCCGCCGGGGAGGAATTCACCGTTGCTTCCGGCAATAACCTCCGCGTCCGGGTTGGCTTCCAGCTTATCTAATTTTTCATTGTCGCTTTTCGAGTTCATTAATAAAATATCTCCTTTCCGATACCTTACAATAAACAAAAGAATACAAACACAGCATTTTACAGCCTTTTCTGAATAACTGAATCATACTATATTACAGAATAGTATAGCACACCCGATCCGTTAAGTAAATATATTTTGTCGAATATTAAAACAATCGGACGGTTGTATAAAATTCACATCAAAACAGGCGGGTAATTGGTCAATAATTATCGCTGTCCGTGCCGACAATGGTGACATCGGTAACAAATCTTGATATAGTCCAAAGGGAAAAATTGGCTTCTATTTCATCGCCGTTTCCCATCTCACGACCGAACACCAGCGCACGATAACTCAGGGAATCGGAATCGTTGACAATAAAGGTGGTGGAATTCCTGAACTGCCTGTACCCGTAGATCACGTAGCAATGGCCCGAAACGCCGTAAGGCCGGTCGCTGTACTGCGCCAGCACAATATAGCCCCGGTCAAGCGCCTTGGTGATGTTTTCGAGCGATACATCTTCCACAACATACGGAATATCGTAGGCGGCCAGCGCGTAACGCAGCTCATAAGCCGTCCATCCGTCGGTAGTGCCGCCTGTTTCACGCATCTTTCTGACGGTGGCGGTGCTGTTTTCGTCATACCAGTGGGAAGCCATGGTGGCGATGGAAGGCATGCAGTTGACGCCCGAATACTGCCCCGTATTCTTCTGCGAATAGAACCAGTTGTAATCCCGGTCATTGATCACGGTTTTTACCTCAAAATCCTTCTCGGCGTCGTCCCGGTCGTCAAAATACCGCGCCACCTGCGCCGCCGCAATAATGACATCGGAATTGGTGTAATTTCCGTCCCAGGCGTAATTGACCGAATAAGCCCAGTCGTTGAAACGGGTGCTCATATAGCACCGTGCCGAAGAAATGGCGTTGACCACCGTAAGTCCTTCATCCGGCCCAAACAGGGTCGAGTCGCCGTAATAATTCATAAATCCGTGTGTGACGGCTCTTCTCACCCATATGCTTTCATAGGAATCATCGACATGTTCCAGATTGCGGTCGGTGTAATTCATGGCGTATTTCGGGCCGTTTCTCGTGATTCTGCCCACAATCTCGGCGGCGTCCCTGCGGGTAAGGCCGTTATCGCCCGTTCCGACGGTTTCGAGAATTTCCTCCAGATTCACACTGCCCAGATCGCTCCACCGATAATCGGTATTCTCCTGCTCATGCACCCTCATGGCGCTGTGGAAGGTGCGGAGCAGACGGGCCAATTCCTCGCCGGTAACGGTTTCGCTCTGTCTGCCGTAAACGTCACGCTCAATGGCGGTCAGCGATTGGGCAATGATGTCCACCATGCGGGAAATGTAAACCGTGCTTTCGTAATGATAGTTGAATTCGTCATAGCAGGAAATCAGATTGAGAAGCAACGCCTTTTTGGTGGCGTCATCCAGACCGTCGTCTCCCTTCCTGACCTCGGAAATGTCGGCCTCTCTGCCGGCAATGCCTTCATACAGCGCCACAAAGGTTTCCACCGCGCCTCGCTCGGTGGAATATTCGCTTAAGGACTGGCGGTTGAAATCCACGCCCAGCCGCTGCAAAATCAGCGCCGCCTCGGCAAGATCGGAGGAATTGAGCCATTCAATGTCCGATTCTTCCGGATTGCCGGAAGGTGTCACCGAGTCAATTCCCGAAATGATGACCGATCTCAGCGGCATGGATTCCCGGCCGTCAGTCAGAATCATCATCACCTTGTACTCCGAACTGAAAACGCCTTTTTTCGACTGGGTCAGACGGTATTCCACCTGAAGCCTGCCTTCGGAATCATCGGTAATCTGTTTCATCTGTTCCGCAACGGGAGCAAACGTCTCGCTGAGTTGTTCGTTAATGCTGTCATTCTTCAAAAAGCCGCTGACAATCGGCATCAAACAGCCGTTCGGGTTCACGGTTGTGTCGAGGGACGCTTCCTTCATAAAAGCTGTACAAGATGTCAGCGTAAGGGATAACACTAAGGCACACGCCGCCAGCATCGCTTTGATTCTGATTCCGTTTGATTTCATATCCATCAGGCCTCCGTTGATTGATCCTTTATCCGCATAAATATCTCCGCGGCTCTCGTCCGTAACGCTTGGTTTGAATTCTCCAGGGTCTCGCCGCACACTTCGCCCAGCAGCGCATGGAGTATGCGGCCGATCAGCGGCCCCTTCGGCACTCCCATTGCCATCAGGTCGCCTCCGTTGATCTCAAGGCTGCGCAGGGAAAGACACGCATTTTCTTCTGTCAGTGCGTCCAGCAGAGCTTCCGCATGATCAAGCTCATCCAGCCTGCTCCGGACGAATTGCTCCGCCTGTCCCTTCACATCGGCTCTTTGCAGAGCAATCAGCTGGCGCATGACTTCCTCGCCGTATTTCGCAAGCCGTCTGCGCAGGATCCTGCGCTCGGGAATGATCGGCTCATCGTGCCGCTCCACCAGTAAGACCACCCGTTCGCCGGTTCGTCTGTCCGTGCGGAGGTACCGTTCGAATACTTCACGGGCGATGCTGCCGCTTATCTCCGCATGGCCGTAAAAATGGCCTGTTCCGTTTTCGTCTGTCGTGAAGCAGCAAGGCTTGCCGACGTCGTGCAGCAGAGCGGCCAGGCGCATCACCCTGTCGGGAGGAGCCGCACTCACAACGGCCAGCGTGTGCTCCCATACATCCCTGTCATGGTGAATATTATGCTGCTCAAAGCCGAACATGCCGGCACAGGGAGGAATGATCACCGCCAGCACATCGCTGTACGAACGCAGCACTTCCGCCGCATTCGCACCGCAGAGCAGTCCGAAAAATTCCTGGGTGACACGTTCCACGGCGATGCGTGAAAGCAGTCCCTTGCAGCGGTGAACGGCCTCGGCGGTGCCTTGTTCGATCTCAAAACCCAGCACCGAGGCAAATCTCAGCGCGCGCAGAATTCTCAGCGCATCCTCCCCGAACCGCCTGTCAGGATCACCGACGCACCTGATAATGCCATCCCGCAGATCGTTTCGTCCGCCGAAGAGATCGATATATCCCTTTCCCGGCGAATAGGCCATGGCGTTGACCGTAAAATCACGCCGGCTCAGGTCGTCCCTGATATCCTTCGTAAAGCTGACGCTGTCCGGGTGCCTGCCGTCGGAATATTCCCCGTCCACACGGTAGGTGGTGACCTCCACGGGTATTCCCTCCGAAATAACCGTCACGGTGCCGTGCCGGACGCCCGTTTCAATGACCCGGAAGCCTTCAAAGGCTCCGGCGACCTCGGCGGCGGCGGCACTGGTGGCCACATCGTAATCCTTCGGCACTTTTCCCAGCAGACGGTCCCTCACGCATCCGCCCACAAGCCACGCCCCGAATCCCCGGGAGTGCAGCACATCCAGCACATTCAATACTCCGTGAGGAATATCGAATTCGTTTGTCACAGTTTCATGAGTCATCGTCATTCCCCACACCGAAAAAAGCTTAAATTGATCTTGAATTCTTCATGTGTTTCACATATAATGATTATACCATTATTGCTCAGTAATTACAACAAATATTTTTTAACTTTATGGTGATTATCACGGATAATACGAATCGTATCGACAAAAACAGATTTTATTATGCATGCAGCCTATACAGCGAAACCAAATCAGGCGAAAAGGCCCGTTCCATAGGCACTCTCGGAGAAAAATCCCTGCATGCCGTGCTGAAATGGTACTATGAGCCGGACGGCAGCCGACACGAAATTCCTGTGGGGGATTACGTTGCCGACATCGTGGGAGAGGACGGTGTCATCGAAATTCAGACCCGCAATTTCTCCCGCCTCAAGCCGAAGCTCGCCGGACTGCTGGCGCTTTGCCGTGTAACGGTGGTGCATCCCGTCATCGTCAGCAAACGTGTGATCAGCATCGAAGGCGCCACCGGCGAAGTGACCTCCGCACGGAAATCGCCCAGACACGGCAGCTTATACACCGAAATGCGTGAATTATACACCCTGCGCAGTCTGCTGACAAGCGACAATCTCACCCTGAGATTTCCCATGCTGACCGCCGACGAATACCGCACCTTCGGCGTAAAGACCTCCCGGCGGAAAAAACAGCGCACCCGTCGGGGAGAATACGTTTCCGATATCATTCCCACCGATATTATTGACGAAATCGTGCTGGGTAAACCGTCGGATTATTCCGCCTTCATTCCCGAAGGGCTGCCGGGAGAATTCTGCGCGGCGGAGTTTGCCCTGGCCGCGAAAACCGACCCCTCCAACGCACGAATGGCCATCCGTCTGCTGGTGACAATGGGTCTTGCGCATCCGGTCGGTAAAAAGGGCAACCGCATCATTTACGCATTGACGCCGCAAGCCTGATCAACCGGATCAATCCATTATACATTTAAGCCAAATTATTCAATTTTTTTTGCAAAATTACATTGATTTTCCCCGATGCGTGTGATATAATGGTGGCAGCCTAAAAAAAATCGGAGGTATATTTTTATGAAAAAAATTTTGCAGGAATTCAAAGAATTCGCACTCAAGGGCAACATGCTCGATCTGGCAGTCGGCGTGCTCATCGGCGGAGCATTTTCCGCTCTTGTCACATCGCTCACAAACAACATTATCCAGCCTATCCTCAACTGCTTTGCGGCACCCGGAGCCGACGGCGCAAGCAAGCTCTCCATCAAGATATGGCGTCTGGACATGCCCATCGGTCAGTTCATTTCCGATGTCCTTAACTTTATCATTATGGCCTTCGTCATCTTTATGATCGTCAAGGGCATCAACAAGCTGAGATCCATCGGCAAGAAGCCCGAGCCGGAAGCGGCTCCTACCACCAAGGTCTGCCCCTTCTGCAAGTCCGAGATTTCCCTCGAAGCTGTCAAGTGCCCCCACTGCACCAGCGATCTGCCTGAGCCGGAGCCTGCTCCCGAGCCTGCTCCCGAGCCTGCTCCTGAGCCTGTGGCCACCCAGAAGCTTCCCAGGAAAAACAGACCCGGCAGAAAATAAACCTTATTCATCATCAGCATGAAACAAAGCTATCTGAAATACATGCTCGGTCACGATAAAAACTACCGTCTTTCATTCATTATCACCGCCGCTGTGCCGATTGCCTGTGCAGCGGCGGCTGTCATTATCCGGTTCGGCCAGAGCATGATCATTCCTCTCGTTCCGAAATGCACCATAAAGACCCTCACGGGCTTCAACTGCGCATCCTGCGGAGCAACACATTCCACCCTGGCGCTGATCAGCGGTGACTTTTTGAAGGCGGTTTACTACAATCCGCTCTACATCGTCTTTCTTGGCTGGCTGATGTATCTTTATATCAGACTGGCAGTCTCGCTGGCCGTCAGACCCTACCGTCCCTTCACTCTGCGCTTTGACTGGATAAAGGCAGTCGCGGTCGGCGTGATTGTTCTTGCGTTTTCCGTCATACGCAATCTACCGTTTTATCAGGCGTTTTTTTATTGAATGAATCTATTTTTGCAATAAAGGAGTTATTTCAGTATAATGGCAGCTCAAAAGAAATCCGGCGGTTCAAAAAAATCAGCCGCTCACAGAAACAACGCGACTCACAGAAACACAACCCCCAACAGAAACACACCTCATTCCGTCAGCAAGCCCTCCTCCTCCCGGAAAAAGCTGACCGCCGCCCAGCGCAGAGAGCTTGAACGGCAGCAGCGGATCACTTCGGCGCTCATTATCGTGGGCAGCATCATAGTGGCGGTTATTTTTATCATCATATTCCTGTCGCTGTATGACAAGGGAAGTTTCTCTTTCGGCAACAGTAAAACCGACTTCACCTCCCTGACATCCCAGACAAAAGACGATACGTCCTCTTCCTCTGTCAGCAGCACCGTTTACCCGGCCTCCAAGGAATTCAAAATCGCTCCCGACGGCGAACAGCTCAAAAAGCCTGCCAAGGGGGAAGAAGTGGCTGTACTGGAGACCAGCATGGGTACGATCAAAATCCGTCTTTTCCCCAAATACGCTCCCACGGCGGTCGAAAACTTCCGGCTCCTGATCAAGGAAGGTTATTACAACAACGTGACATTCCACCGTGTCATCGATGATTTCATGATTCAGAGCGGCGACCCGACCGGCACAGGCGGCGGCGGAAAATGCGCCTTCGAAGGCTATGAAACCTTCGGTGATGAATTCTCCCGCAATCTCTATAATTTCCGGGGCGCCGTCTCCATGGCCAATACCGGTGCGGCAGGCTCCAACAGCAGCCAGTTCTTCATCGTGCAGACCAAGACCCCGACATATTACACTCTGGGCGACAAGCAAGGCTTCCTCGACCGCGGCGGCGCTGAATGGGCCGCAGAGGAATACGAAAAACGCGGCGGCACGCCTTATCTCGACGGCCAGTTCAAGAAAGTCACCCGCAGCGGACACACCGTATTCGGCCAGGTCTACGAAGGTCTGAGTGTGGTCGACAAGATTGCCGCTGTCAAAGTGGACAGCAGCAGCAAGCCGCTCAAGGACGTCGTCATCAAGAAGGCCTACCTCACCAAGGTGAAGTAATGCTTCCGTCTGCGGCGGTTCCATCATTCATAACGCATAGCCCCGCGCTTTCGGGATTCTTCGGAATATCCCGGAAACGCGGGGCTTTTTTTTTGCATGTGAAGGCGTGTGTCACTCCGAAGGCACAAATAAAGGACACTCCCGAGGATCCGGCGTGTCCTTTATCAGAGGTGTCATTTGATTTTCAGCCCTTTTTGCCTGAGTCGGATGTGCGCATTCTCCCTGAGCAGCGTGTACAGTACCGAGGTGAGAGGAATGAATATCAGCATTCCCGGCAGACCCATCAGCGCATTGCCCATCAGTGCGGCAAGCAGTGTCCAGATGGCAGGCAGACCCATTGAATTGCCTACCACCTTCGGATAAATCAGATGGCTGTCGACCTGCTGCAGCACAAGGAATATCACCACAAATCCCAGCGCCTTCATCGGACTGATCATCACGATGAGCAGCAATCCGGCGAGCAGTCCCACCAGCAGTCCGATATACGGTATGAGCGCCATAAATCCGATGAAAAGACTGATGACGGCGGTGTAGGGCATATTGAAGATGCTCATCACAAAGAAAAACATCATTCCCAGGATAAAGGCGTCCAGGCACTGTCCCGAAATGAAATGGAAAAACGTGTCGGAACAGAGATGGGCGATTTCGCAGATTCTGTCGGCCTTTTTCCGGTCAGCGTAGGCATAAACCAGCTTCTTGCACTGACGCTTGAGCCGTTTTTTTCCGGCAAGAACATAGATGGCGATGATGGTGCCTGTAAAAAGATTCACCGCCATGCTCACGACCGACGACGCAGCGCTGAATGCCGTATCAACCAGCGTGGTCATGTTTTCGGTCATCTGATTGATGAGCGTGGAAATATTGAGCGTTGTAATCAGATGCTCAATGTTGGACGTGTTGATGCCCCAGCCTTTCAGAGTGGCTATCAGTTTGGGATAGTAAAGCAGAAAGGCATCGCCTACGCCGGAAAGGGAATTGACGATGCGGGGAACCACCACATCGAACACCTGGTAAATTACCAGAGCGGAGCATATCAGCGTAAGCACCAGACTGGTTGTGTCGATCAATGATGCGGGGATTTTTTTGCCGGTCTTTCTGCTCAGCTTTGCGGCAAGAAAATTCAGCAGTCGCTGAAACCCCCGCATAGGCGCATTGAGCACCAGCGCAATCAGTCCTCCGATCAGCAGCGGCATGGAGATGTGAATCATCCATCCGAAAAAAGCCAGCACGCTTCCCAGATTATTGAATGCCGCAAACATGGTGATGGAAATGAAGACAAACAGCAGTCCGTATCTGAAATACATTTTGGTCTTATCGTCCATATCGGATAAAACACCTGCCTTTACGATTTAATAAAGTAATTATATACGCCGATTTGGTTGATATTGCTAACGATATGTTAAATAATTATTTGTCAAAATATAAATAAAATGTAAACGTGTCAAATAATTGACAAAAAGGTTTGAAATTACATAAATGATGTAGTATAATGTAAAAGGACTCGGGCGGATCGTCCGCAGAGCAAAACAAAATTTATTTATTTGGAGAGTGACTTATATGCCTCTGGTAAACGCAAAGGACATGCTTATCAAAGCAATGGAAGGCAAGTATGCCGTCGGTCAGTTCAACATTAACAATCTCGAGTGGACTAAGTCCATACTTCTCACAGCCGAGGAGCTCAAGGCTCCCGTCATTCTCGGTGTTTCCGAGGGTGCTGGCAAGTATATGTGCGGCTACAAGACCGTCGTCGGCATGGTCAAGGGCATGATCGAGGAACTGAACATCACCGTTCCCGTAGCGCTGCATCTCGACCACGGCTCTTTTGAAGGCGCAAAAGCCTGCATCAAGGCCGGTTTCTCATCCATCATGTTTGACGGCTCTCATTATCCCATCGAGGAAAATATCGAAAAGACAAAGATTCTGGTCAACACCTGCGAAGTGCTGGGTCTCTCGCTCGAAGCCGAAGTCGGCTCCATCGGCGGCGAAGAGGACGGCGTTGTCGGCATGGGCGAATGTGCCGATCCCGCAGAGTGCAAGCAGATTGCCGATCTCGGCGTTACCATGCTGGCTGCCGGCATTGGCAACATTCATGGCAAGTACCCCGAAAACTGGCCCGGCCTGAGCTTTGACACCCTTGAGGCTGTCAAGAACACCGTCGGCGACGTTCCGCTGGTTCTCCACGGCGGCACAGGCATTCCCGAGGATCAGATCAAAAAGGCTATCTCTCTGGGCGTCGCAAAGATCAACGTCAACACCGAGTGCCAGCTCGCATTCCAGGAAGCCACCAGAGCTTACATCGAGGCGGGCAAGGACCAGCAGGGCAAGGGATTCGATCCCCGCAAGCTGCTCGCTCCCGGCGCACAGGCCATCAGAGATATGGTCAAGACCAAGATGGAAATCTTCGGCTGCATCGGCAAGGCTGAGTAATTTTTCCGTCAGTCGCCGACAGGACGGCGGCAGTTTCAGTTTCATTTTCAGATAATCTCACCGGACAGCTGCGGCGTTTCATTCGCCGCAAAGGCGGCTGTCCGGTGTTTTTTTTATCTGCGCCTGTCATCCGCTCCGGCTGCCGTTAATACGAAAATAAGTATAATATTGACATTTTATTGATGTTGTAG
This sequence comes from uncultured Clostridia bacterium, assembly GCA_946185345.1. GTDB lineage: Bacteria > Bacillota > Clostridia > Oscillospirales > Acutalibacteraceae > RUG762. The sequence continues at coordinate 14,857 of CAMHJC010000029.1, read as the reverse complement.
TAAAATAATTACCGTAAATATCCATAAAGAAAGGCGGTAAAGTATGGAAAAAATCCTGTCTGTAAAAAACATCAAAAAAGAATATCCCAAGTTTACCCTTGACAATATTTCATTTGAAATAGAGGAAGGCAAGATAATGGGTCTGATAGGCAGAAACGGAGCCGGTAAGACCACCACCATCAAGTCCATTCTCAACCTGATCCACACTTCCGGCGGTGAAATCGAATACTTCGGCAAAAGCCTGGCCGAACACGAGTCGGAAATCAAACAGCAGATCGGTTACGCCGGCGGTGCGGTGGATTATTACAAGAAAAAGAAAATCAAAAAAATCATCTCGGTCACCAGGAAATTCTATTCCGGCTGGGACGACGCCGAGTACCGCAAATATCTGGAGCTTTTTGAACTGGACGAGGACAAGACGCCTTCCGAGCTTTCCGAAGGCATGAAGGTCAAGCTCAATCTGACCGTCGCTCTGTCGCACGGCGCAAAGCTGCTGATACTGGATGAGCCTACCAGCGGCCTCGATCCGGTTTCCAGAGACGAACTGCTCGAAGTATTCAAGCTGCTGGCCGGAAAAGGCGTGGCCATTCTCTTTTCGACACACATCACGTCCGACCTCGATAAATGCGCCGACAGCATCACCTACATCCGCAAAGGACAGCTGCAGTTCACCGGCTCCATGAGCGATTACATCGAGCAGTGCCGCAGGGAAGGCATCGGTGAAACGCTGGAGGAGATCATGATTCATTACGAAAAGGAGGATCTGCATGAAAAATTCGCGTAAACTGCTGAACAAGGAAATCAGCCTGGCCGCTTCTCCCCTGTCGTGGCTCTTCATTTCATTTGCGCTGATGACCTTTATACCGGGATATCCCATTCTCGTGGGAGCGTTCTTTGCCTGCTTCGGCGTATTTCAGTCCTTCCAGAGCGGCAGAGAAAACAACGACATTTTATACACCGTGCTGCTGCCGGTGAAAAAGACCGATGCTGTCAAGGCAAAGTACCGGTTCACCGTCATGATTCAGATGATATTCTTTATCATCTCGGCGCTGCTCACGCTGCTGAGAATGATCTTCCTGAACAAGGCCGGCCCGTATGTCGAAAATCCCATGATGAACGCCAATCAGGCCTATCTGGCCTATCTCCTGCTGGTGTTTGCCCTGTTCAACACCTTATTCCTTTGCGGATTTTTCAAAACCGCATACAAATTCGGCAGGCCTTTCGTTTCCTTCATCGTTGTGTCATTCATTTTCATACTGGCCGCGGAAGTGCTGCACCATATCCCCGAATGTCAATTCCTCAATGACACCGACACGCTGTGCAACACGACCATGTGGGGCATTTTGGCGGCGGCGATGGCGGTCTATATTCTGTTCACCGCCGTTTCGTGCAGAATCGCCATGAAGCGCTTTGATCGCGTGGATATGTAATTTTTTCCGCAAATTGAATACTATCAAAAAAAATTCACCCTGTATCAGTCGCTGCCGGCCGATACAGGGTGATTGTTTTCCGCTCAACGGATTATACTATGTCAAAAATGCCGCAGAAGAGATTGTTTACCTCGCCGATGGAGACTTCATAGCTGTAGCGTCCCTTCTGCCAATGCCCCGGATTGTCCCAGCCGAATCCTGTCCAGCAGCGGTCGTCTCCCCTGTGGAGCCGGATCGGCACCGAATAATTGGCAAATACCTCTCCGTTCATTTTGGTGATTTTGTAATTCAGAGTGGTATATACCGGAATACGCATTTTCAGCAGGCTGATCTCAAAGTAGATCCTTCTGGTCTGCCTGGAAGGAAACACCGTGGAATACTGTCTTTGCGAAGGATCGGGAGGAATCGGCCCGGCGTTGAACAGTCTCACACTGTTCATTGTCAGCCGAGGATTGTCGTATTTACCGTCCACCACGTCAAAATACGTGATAATCTGATTGGAGCCGTTCATCGACGCCTTGACGGTATACCTTCCCACAGCCCAGTTGCCTGGGAAACGCCATCCCCAGCCCTGAAAATAATCGTAATCTCCCTTTCTGACGGTGCCTGTTCCGTGAATCACGCCGGTCACAGGCGTTACGTCATCACGGAAGATCTGCCAGTCAAGCGACACCTTCATGTCGGTCGGCACCGGATCATAGGTGACCAGAATTCCTATCATTCTGGTTTCTCCCTTGAGAAAAAGCGGCCCCTGCACCTTCCGTGCGGCAAACGAGCTGCCGTCATAGGCAAAGGTGCAGACTGAATTGAGAGTAAATTTTTTCCTGTCGGCGCCGTCCGGCTTCCCGGCCTGGCCGTCCTGCCGGGGTGCTTTACGCTGCTGATCGGAAGCGGTCTTTTCCGGCCGGCTCTCCGGTGCGCTGCCGGGATGACCTTCATCCGAGACCGGCGGCATGGGAAGCGCTCCGGCGTGGTCGGATTTTGAAGCGCTGCCGCTCTCGGTATTCAGCCGAAGAGATGACATTCCTATGCCTTCCAGCACCATATTGACGATGGCGACGGCGTTTTCCTCCGACAGAAAGGCATTGTCCATCAGGTGCTGTCTCATATCGAGCACCATGACTTCCCGTCTGGACTGCTTCGGCTCAATCATAACCGCATGCGCCTTTTCAAACACGCCGTTGGCGCTGCCTACACGCAGAAGCTTCTTGTCACGGTCATGTCCCAGCACCAGATCGGATACATAAGACATCACCGCATTCGGCTGAAGCAAAACATCCGCGCCCTCCTTCCTGACGAGAAAGGCTATGACCGCCGGAACGGTGTGCTGATCGGCTCCCATGCTCTGATCGGCTCCGCAGACAGGACATTTCGTATCGCCCGAAGTGCCGTTCCACTCGCTTTTGCAAACATTACAAATCAATACTGCTGCACATCCTTACAATGAATTCACAGGCGTTTTTCATCATTGAACGGCCGCCGTCAGAATTGATTTGCCGACACATCGAATTTATCCCGCGCAACGATAATATTGTCCATCAGCTTGCCGCACCACGAGCAGTAGAGCGCCGGCTCATGATTCCAGCAGTTGATTCTGCCGCAGTAGCCGCACTGTACGAATTCATGGGTGCCACAGTAGGGACAGCCCGGGTAATCCTGGGTCTCAAACATATTGCCACGGATGTGGTTTCTGTCAAAGCCCTCGTTTCTGGCGCTTTTTTCGGAAATCTTGAATGCCCATGTGCGCCACCAGTCGCCGTCCGGCATTCTCTCAACCCGGATGCCGTAGACCTTGCTGCATTTGCCGCACCTGCACAGAATTACATTTGCTTCCATTGATTCACACTCCCTTATCATAGGTAAAAATATCACGCTGCGCCGGGCAGTTATTTGGATTCAAGCTCGCTGAGCTTTTGGGTAATCTCGCTTTTCTGCCGGAGAAGCGCCTCGTATTTTTCCTTACGGGGCAGATATTTTTCCTCGGCTGCCTTCATCTGGGCCGACACTTCGTCGTACTGACGCTTGGCCTCGTCTCTCTGAACGGTCAGCGTTTCCAGATCCTTTTTGGCGGGAGCAAGCATATCCTTGCTGAAGCGCAGCTTGTTGAGAAGCTCCCTTATCTCAGCCGGCAGCCTGTCGAACTCAGGAACCTGCTCCTGCTCATGCGCCGCTATTTTTTCCTGAAGCTCACGGCACTTGGCGTCAAGCTCGTTGTATTTTTCCTCCGAAGTCCTGTAAGAAAGCGCCATGCCGTCATACAGCTTGGAGAGATGCTCCAGCATGCCGCCGCTTTCCATGGACTTGATCCGGCTGTTGACCAGCGCAAGCTCGTCGCGTGTATTGATCAGCAGATTGGCGTTTTCAAAGTCCTTGAGGAATTTCCTTGTGCGCTTGATGTCCACAAATCCGCTTACCGACACATCGTCGGCGCTGCCCTGCCTGCTCAGCTCGCTGAGATCGGCCGGAAGCGCCTGCTCCAATGCCTCCACGCCCATTTCGCAGGCCTCCGCCAGAATGTTTCTGTAATAGGCATGCGTTTTTTCCATGGAAGTCGGGAAACTGTCCTCCACGCCGTCGGTTCCGGCGATGCAAGCGATGACCGGATTTTCCTCAAGGTTGATCACATGATAGCGCACGCTTCCTGCGGCGTCGGGATCGCACAGCGATGTGGTCGCCGTGCCGACGCATCTCTCGTCCCACGGAATCGGCTGGGAGGCCTTTCCCTCGCTGTCAAACACCACGCATCTGCCGTCTCCCTGCTGGAGCAGCAGAAGGTATTTTTCCGTGAGCAGACCCGCAATCAGGGTAGTGCCGTACATTCTTTCGGTTCGGATGTTCTTGCGGTATTCGTCGCCAAGCCTTGAAGCCGTGCGGTATTCCTCGTCTGTGAGCGGATTGCGGCTCAGTTCCTCGTCCACCTCGCTCACCCATTTGCCCACAATGCTGCGGATAAGGCGGTCGACCATCACGGGACATTCCAGCCGGTCAAAAAGCCGGCTTTCAAACCCGTTTTCGGAAATATTGCGGGCAAAGCTCTCAAGCGCCTCGCAGGCAATGCGACAGGCGTATTCCGAACCGACGGAGCTTCTCAGGCAGTTCGGGTCGCCGTGTCCGTCCGCTACCGCGAATATCCTGATGCCGTCGATTTCCTTCCTGATGCCGAAGTCCTCACAGGGAGTATCCTTTCTGATGTGGCTCGAACCCCGGACAGAACAGCTGAAAAGCTCATACTGCACGGACTGCACGGGATCCGCCTTTTTCCATAATCCCAGCATATCAGTTCCAGTCTCCGCTGTCGTCCCATACGTCCTGAGCGCCGCCGTTGGCTGCCGCCATCAGGTCCGGGCCGTCAAAATCGGCCACTTCCGGCGCAACGGTGAAATTATCGGAATCCAGCGTTGTAGTGGCCGCCTCCAGAATCATGGAGCCGCTGGCGGAATCTCCCGCCATTCTCGACGAACCCGCCAGCATGGAGGCCGATACGGATACGGCAATGATCATTCTCTTGAGGGTCTCAAGGTCGTTGGTCTGGATCACCGCTTCGTTGCTGCCCACCAGCTGGGTGAGTATGCCGATGTTGGCGTCCTCGCCGATGGCAATGGCGATCTTTCTGGCTGCCTGGAACCACTTATTGGACGCCTTGATGTTGTTGAGTTCCTTCTCCCAGTTGTCATTCGGCTCGCCGTCGCTCATGAAGATGATGACGGGTGCGCAGAATCCGGTATCGCTGACAAGGAAGGAATTGCGGCTGAGCTTCTGATTGAGCTCCTTCAGCGCCGCGCCGAGGTCGGTCAGACCGCCGGCGGTAGCGTCATTCCAGAAAAAGTCGTCGAGCGAAACAAGTCCGTTGCTCGTGATCCACTGCGCTCCGGATGAGAATGTAAGAGCGGCGATTCTGATCTCCGCCTCGGGAATCTCTCCCACCTTTTCGCGGAGAATCGGCTCCAGCTCGTGAATGGCCTCGTTGACGCTTGCGATTCTGTCGCCGAACATGCTGCCCGACGTATCAATCACATAAATCAGCGGAAGAACCTTCTTGACGATAACACCTTCTGTACTTGGCATAACAAAAACCTCCTGAAAATTGTTTGTAATGACTGTATTTGTTTATGATTTGAATATTTTAAACAATCCAATTCTTTGAACAAGATTATTTAAGCTCTATCTTCTTGTCAAACGCCTCGATCACAATGCCGGGATTAAACGGAATGACATCGTTGGGCTTGATCTGCTTGGGCTTGCCGCTGGGCGTGGTGGCGTTGAGGATCAGGCCGCTCATATTCTTCAATCCCAGCACACCCGGCCTGTCCTTCCGGGTGACCACGCAGGCGACCGGATGCAGCGCGTCGTCCGCATTGCAGGTGCCGAGCTGACAGCGGTAAATTCGGGAGCCTCCGGCGGCGGTGATGGAATATCCGGGCAGCCTGACCGTGTGGACAACTGCCACAGGCTTGCCGCATACGTCGCACTTGGTTGTGGAGGCGTTCTGGATAAACACCTCGTTGCCGCAGGAGCAGCGGACGATATCGCTCCGGAAGCGTACCAGCACCTGAAGCCAGTCGAGTTCTCTCAGACGCTTGCCGGGATTCAGCAGCGCCTCCTGGCTGAATGCCGTGACAAATTTGCTCTTGAGATATTCCGGCATGAAGAGCCAGCGCTCATTGACGCTGACCTGCAGATTTCTCACGGGAGCGTTGCCCCTGTCGTTCGGATCGAATATAAAGAGCGGAGACGATCCGTAGAGCTTTTCCGCCAGCTCATCGGTCATGCAGGTGGCAAGAACCCATCTGCTGCCTTCCAGCGGATGATTGGTGAAAAGGATGAGAAACAGTATGGCGGCAAGCGAATATCTGTCCGACTGGGTGTCGGGAAGCACCTTGCCCTTGCCGTTGACGATTTCGGGCGCCATATACCTCGGCTTGCCGAGAATTCCCGTGCTGGTGCCGTTCTTGGCCACGTTGTCATTGTCGCAGATCAGCACGTCTCCGGTCTGAGGATTGATGAAGAAATTGCCGTCATTCAGATCCTGGTAGCTGTAGCCGTTGTTGTGAAGTATGCGGAATGCCGACACGATGCGGATGCAGGCTTCGGCGGCGGCCTTGAATGAGGTGAAATTGTATTTTCTGGAGCCAAGTATCTTGCTCAGCTCGTAATACCCCTCGGGACGCAGTCCCATGATATATCCGAAAGTTCCGCCGGAATATTCCGTGACTGCGTCGGGCCACAGGAATGCCTTGTCGGGGGAACCCTTGGAGGCGTTGCTCTTGAGATTGTCGTAAAACAGGATGGGATCTCTCAGCGCTTCACGCTTGTACCATTTGAGCGCCTTTTTCTCGCCGTTGTAATCCACACGGTAGACCTCTCCCTGACCGCCTTCCGCCAGGAATTTTTCCACCCTGATGGGAACACCCGACACGGTCTTGAGAACCTGTCCAGCTTCCAGCATTGGCATATGTGCATCTTCCTCTCCCATAATTATACAGATTAATTATACCACACCATCTTCAGAATTGATGTACATTGTGTTAAATTACAATTTTTATATAAAATAATATGATTTTTTGACCAGATATGACAAATTACAACCGCTGACGGGCATTTTATTCATCTCTTTGAAACCGTCAGCGCATCGGCCGCCTACAGTCTTTTCTTCACCCGGTAAAAATAGACGCCCTGGGCAAGATTGTGGTTCTTTTCCAGATCAAACATAAAGAGCGAATGCAGCCGCAAATAATTGGCCACGGCATCATCCATCTTTTTGGCCGTGATTTCGGGGGGCGTGCTGTGCTCGACAAATTTGAAATAGATCACATCGGATCTTTCCCGAAGCCTGTCCGAAATGTAATGGCGGCAGGTGTCCAAATCGAAAAATTCACGGCATGATTTTTCAAAGAAGCTCAGACCCTTGCCGTGGAAGCAGGGCGGCAGTCCGCCGAAAACATGATCCAGCCGCATATCCACGTCCGGCAGGCAGAAATAATCGTACCGGGTAAATCTCAGCTGGGTGCTGAGACTGATGTCCCATGTCACGTCCATGTGGGCGCAGCTGCCGTCAATGCAGGCCATATTCCACGAATGAGGCAGATAATGGATGCCGTCGTTGGACGCTTCGCCTCTTACCGCCGGCAGGCTGAGTCCCAGCCTTTCGCCGAGCAGCACCACCGCTTTGGTGATGCCGTCGCACACGGCGGAATGTCTCAGAAACACGCCCTCAACGGTCAGCGCGTCAGGCACGTTCAACCTCTGCACCGCAGCGTGATCGTCATACACCACGCTGCGCACCAGCCTGTCGTGAATCAGACGGACTCGTTCCAGCTGGCTCGCCTTCGTGCTGCTGCCGGCGAGAAACTGCCTGATGGAGGCTTCCACGGCGTCGATTCTCCGGCGTGTTTCCTCCGGCGTGTAAAAGTACCGTATCTCTACCCTGCTGCGGCCGGGTGACAGAATGGTCATTCTCACGTTGAAAAGATCGACAAAGAACAGCTCCGGCCGGTCGTAGGAAACACATTCAAACACACGGCTGATTTCTTCGGCGTCGTCGCTGTCGGCAAAAAACGATTCCTTGCGCTTGGCTATCGCCTCAGTCAGGGAATGGTACATATTGCGCTGAGACGCGCTCAGCTCCTGATAATAATAATCATGCATATTCATTCTCCCTTATTCGGATGCGGCATTTATCAATAAAAAGCTTTCCAAAAGATCATATTCTTAATATATATTTTACAATATTTTTCTTCTGTTTGCAATAACAAATTAAAAAAACGTATGCAGCCATATCATTGACCGGAAACGGAGGTTCATTCATCCGAACAATTATTGTCAAAAAGTATTTGCCTTATCGTAAATTATACTGTATAATATTAACAATAATACAGGATCGGATGGTTTCCGCTATTCATTCAATGATCCGCCGGATTTCCGGATACCATATTTTCAGAACACAATTCATTCGGGGGTTTTGCGTATGTACAGAATTCTGCTTGTCGAGGACGACAGGAACATCAGGGAACTCATTACCAACTATTTCATCAAGAAGGAAAAAAACACCTTCGAGGTGGATTTCGCTGCGGACGGACAGACAGGTCTGGAAAAAGCGTACGAGAATTTTTATGATCTGCTGCTGCTCGACGTCATGCTGCCGGAGCTGGACGGCTTTGAAATCTGCCGGGAGATACGGCGGGAAAGCGACGTGCCGATTTTGTTCATCACCGCCAGGGCAGACGAGTCGGACATACTCAACGGCTACGCGCTCGGCTGCGACGATTATGTGGTCAAGCCATTTCCGCTGCCGGTGCTGTATGAAAAGGCCAACGCCCTTATCAAGCGTTCCAAAGGCCTTGTGCGTTCCAAAGTATTCAGCGCCGACAACCTTTCGCTCAATCCCAACAACGGCAGAGTGATCAGCAGCGGCGAGGAAATCAAGCTGACTGCCCGGGAATACGCCATTCTGAAAGTGCTGATGGAAAACAAGGGCATTATCATCAGCCGCGACCAGCTGCTGGATATGGTCTGGGGATACAACAACGATACCGACGAACGGGTGCTTGACACCCATATGAAAAATCTGCGAAAGGCTCTCGGGGCCAACGGCAAGCTGATTAAAACCGTGATCCGGCGAGGCTATAAGATAGAGGACTGCTGATATGGAAGTGAAACTCAGACAACAGAGAAACAGGCTCTTTCTGAGGATTATTCTGATCCTGCTCGCCATGTGGACGGTGATTTACACGGCGTACTGCGCTATTGTGCTGCACAACGAAAAAAACAGGGTGCAGAACAATGAACTGACCACCTTATCCTACGCCGAACAGCTGATTTCACTCAGCGAGCAGCATACAAGCACGGAATCCTATGTTTATATCAGCAACTCCAATCTGCTCTACTTCAAGGATATGGTGGAAAAGGATTTTGACAAGCAGATTATCCTCATCGACTTCAAAACCAACCGGATTGTCGCCGACACGGCCTACAAGATTTCCGTCGTTTACAGCTTCAAAAACGACCTGGGCGCCTATCCCGATGATGACTGCATTCTCGATTACAACACCATCCGCCAATCGCTGAGTGACAGCCAGTATGAAAAAATCGTCCGGCTGCTGAACACCGAATGTGGCGACGGAAGGCGCTACGAACTGGTCTGCACCGAATTCTGCGTCATGCAGGACGAAGTGATCCCGCTGGAAATGTCGGTCATGTCGGTCGAAGGTGCCGAGGACAGATTTTCCCCCGGCCATATCACGGAATCCTTCCGGACCAACCGCAGGGCGGCCGGTCAGGCGGTCTACCGCAACGGAGATTCCCGGCTGAATATTATCCCCAAGGACTTTTTGCTCAACGGCGCTTACAACAGGGATTACATCAGCATGCTGAGCGATGAACAGCGTGAAAAGAGCAGTCTGTTGACTCCTATCGGATTCGGAGAATACCTGTGTTATGTCACGGAATACCATTATCTTGACGCTTTTATCTACAACAGCGAAAAAGGCAATTATGAAAACATCCCCAACAGTTACCAGATCCAGTACGCCAGAAAAATCAATCTCATAGCAAGCTGCCGGTCACAGCTTGCCTTCGGTGCGGGTGTGACCTTTGTTTTCTTCTTTGTGATAGGCTTCATTCTTTGCCTGATGATCTGGAAAATGGTTAAAATGCAGGTTATGCAGGAAAAAAAGCGAGCCGACCTGACCAACGCTCTGGCGCACGACATCAAAACGCCTCTGTTTGTCATCAGCGGATACGCCTATACCCTCAAAGAGGATATCGACACCGACCAGCGTGAAAACTGCCTGGATAAAATCATTCAGCAGACCGACCGAATCAACGATATGGTTCACAAAATGCTCAATCTCAGCAAGCTCGATTCTTACAATATGACCCTCAACCGCACGGATTTTGACCTGTACGGACTTGTCGTTGACCTGCTGAAGGATTATGACATTCTGCCGGACGGCAAGAGCATTTCCGTGACGCACAGCGGCGAAAACGAGGTCAACGCCGACAGGGAGCTTATACGGACGGCGCTACAGAACCTCACCGACAACGCCGTGAAGTATTCCCTGACCGGGTCGGACATTCACATTGACATAACCGACCGGACATTCAGCATTTCCAACCGGAGCGAACCGCTGACCAGAGCCGAACTGAAGCAGATATGGCAGCCCTATTTCAGAAAGGACAAAAGCCGTCACCACACCGGCATCGGCTTTGGATTATCCATCGTCAAATCCATTTTCGACCTGCACGGCATTAAATGCGATATGAGCATGAAGGACTCCACCCTGACCTGCTGCGTAAAATTTTAATTCCCGTCAAAAAGAACCTCCGGCAGGCCCTTCACAGGCTCCTGTCGGAGGTTTTGTTCAACTGTTGAGCGGATTGTCCGTTCGGAATCATCCGTCTGTCATTGCCGGATTACTTGCCGAAGAAGGAAATCAGCTCGGAGATCGAGTTGATTCCCAATGGGCAGAGCACGCTGTACATCGCTATCGACGCAGGTTTGCCGAGAAGAATAATAAGGGAGTAAACCTTCCAGGTCATTTCGGTGGTGCCGGCGAGATAGCAGATCAATCCGTCCGGCGCTCCCGGCAGGAATATGGCCACGGCGAAGAACTTGGCGAATCTGCCCTTCTTGGTGGTCCAGTGCTCATACTTCTCTATCAGCTCCGGCTTGAAGAGCTTGTACATCAGCGGCCTGCCGTAAATCCGGGATATCGCAAACACTACGAAGGAGCCGATGCATATGCCGATGTAGTTATGCACGAATCCCCACCATGGGCCGAACAGAAGTACGCCGCAGATCAGCGTCACACCGCCCGGAATGATCGGTATGATCACCTGCACGGCCTGCAATATGATAAAGATCACCGGCGCCCATATGCCAAAGCTGTTCACCCATGCCTGAAGCGACTCCACCGAAGAAAACACGCCCTGGCGCCAGCCCATGATGCCCAGTACGGTGCAGCCCACAAGAAACAGCACGGTGAGGATTCTGCTGATGATGGTCACCGCTTTGTTGTCGGCAGCCCTTTGCGCAAGAGTTTCTTTCTTTTTGGCGGAGGTCTCATCCGAAACGGCAGTCTCATCCTCCGCCCGGCCGGTGCTTTCTTCCGGCTGACTTTGCTCACCGGTCAGCGGCAGCTCACTTCCGTCCGGATCCGTCAAAAGCACTTCCTTTACGTTGTCTGTCATGAAAATTCTTCCTTTCTTTTCCGAATCATCCGATTGATCGTTGAGATCAAATATCTATCACAGATTAGAGTATAATCTCAATTGCCTGCTTTGTCAAATGAATTATTGGCCGCCATATCAAATTTTATTTTTGAACAAATAATCAGACGGATGATTGTGCATTCCAACGAAATTCAGCGGCGGATAGAGCAGTCAGCGTCATTATGATTGTCTCACAAGCCAATAACGCCGTTATTGCTTAATTTTATCGTCATACACGCCGGAAAGTGAGGAATAACCCGGTAAATGTTTCGCTGAAATACTTTGACTAATTGCGGTTTACATGATATAATATCTCTGTAGCGATTATTTCTGCTCTGATCGGAAGATCGTGATTGACAGGAGGGAATGATAGATTGACTGCTGATTTTATCCTTGTATCCAACGACAGGTATGTAAAAAATCTGGGAATTTGCACCTATTCCGTCTTGCACAATATGTGTCCGGAAGCAGACCGCGTGAGGCTTTTTATTATGGACTGCGGTATTACTGAGGAAAACAAGCAACGACTGCTGAAACAGACTTCCGGATTTGACAATGCCGAGATGGTCTTCTTTGACATTGAAAACAGGCTCAATGACATCGTTCCCCAAAAAAAGACCTCGTGGAACCGCGCCATTTACGGCAGACTTTTTCTGACTGATCTGCTGCAATTATACAGCGATATTGACAGAATCATTTATCTCGACTGCGACCTCCTGATGGATCGTCCGGTCACCGAGCTTTTCACCATGCCGATGGACGGAAAATGCATCGCCGGTGTTTCGGACGGCGAAGACATCCCCCGCAAAAAGGCGCTCGGAATTGATCCGCAATACACCTATATCAATTCCGGCGTGCTGGTCATCGACACCGCCAGATGGGTCGAGCTGGACGCTTCCAATCGAATTATCCAATATATCAACAGCTTTCCGGATGCTCTTGTGTACCCTGATCAGGACGGCATCAATTATGTGCTGTGTGACGAAATCAAGGTCATCAAGCCGGTTTACAATATGATGTGGATGCTCTGTCCAAGGGACATTCCCAAGATGATAGCCGCTGACAAGGGCTATCTTTATTCCGCCGAAGAGACCGATGACGCTCTTTATCACGGTAAAATCTACCACTTCGCCGGCCGAAGCATGTGGTCATTCTACGGCATAACGCCTGTTCACGCCATCAAATTCAAAAAATACCGCAGGCTCTGCGACTGGCGCAATGAAAAGAGACATTTCGGCGGATTCAGAAATTTCGCCCTGTGGGCCGGTATTTCATTCAAACGGCTGCTGATCGGAGAATTCTGTCTGACACACCGAAAAATGAAGGAAAAAGCCGACTAGCCGTCATCTTTATTGCCTATTGCTCTGCCATCCGACAACAAAAGCCGTTCCGTATCGACTGCACATGGAACGGCTTTTGTTATTTTCGTTTTTTCGCCTTACAGGTTAACAGCAAAGGCCTGACTGCCGTTATTACTTGACAATCTCCGCATCGGGAGCATTCTTTTTGACGCTCTCAATGCCGTTGAGACAGCCGCTCTTTGCCTTGTAGCCTTCGGAAACCGCAATGATCTCGCCGTTTCTTGCCTTAAGACGGAAACGGTATTCGCCGGCTTTGTCGAGATACATTTCAAATTTCGGATGCTTCTGCTTGACTACTTCTTCGACGGTCTGATCTTCGATTTCGCCGACACAATTGTTGCGGACGCTCTCAATGCCCTTCATGCATGCCGCTTCTGTCGTGTAGACCTCAGAGGTTGCGATGACTTCGCCGTTGCCTGCCTTCAGATCAAATTTAATACCTGTATTGGTGCGCTTAACCACAAATTTTCCCATGTGTTTTAACGTCCTTTCAAAATAATTTAGCTGCATTGTTCAAAACAAACAACTCAACACGTTTATTTTAACACATCCTTCTAATATTGTCAACAAAGTTTCCTTCTCAAATGTCAAAAAAATGTTACTATTCCCTAAACAAATCAACAAGCCGCCACACGGCTGATAGCATGTGACAGCTTGTTGTTTTACTGATTGATTATTTTACGGTTTTATTCCTCCGCCGGTAAACAATTCAATGTGACGGCGGCGGCTTCGGACGCAACGCAATTCCCGCTCCGGTCGGTCACTTCGCATCTGACCTGCATCCCGTTCCATGTGTCATTGGAGACGGCGGAAGTGGCTGCCGTGGTGTGACCGTTCCATTTTGTCCAGGAAGAAGCGCCCGATTTCTTATAATACCATTGGTAGCTGAGCTCCTCGCCGCTGGCCTTGACGGTGAATTGCACCCTGTCACCCGAATTGACCTCCACCGGCTGCGGCTGAGCGGTGATTTTCAGCGGAGTGAGGACTGTAACGGCGGCGGCTTCGGACGCAACGCAATTCCCGCTCCGGTCGGTCACTTCGCATCTGACCTGCATCCCGTTCCATGTGTCATTGGAGACGGCGGAAGTGGCTGCCGTGGTGTGACCGTTCCATTTTGTCCAGGAAGAAGCGCCCGATTTCTTATAATACCATTGGTAGCTGAGTTCCTCGCCGCTGGCCTTGACGGTGAATTGCACCCTTTCGCCCGAATTGACCTCCACCGACTGCGGCTGGGCAGTGAATTTCAGCGGAGTGAGGACTGTAACGGCGGCGGCTTCGGACGCAACGCAATTGCCGCTCCTGTCGGTCACTTCGCATCTGACCTGCATCCCGTTCCATGTGTCATTGGAGACGGCGGAAGTGGCTGCCGTGGTGTGACCGTTCCATTTATTCCAGGAAGAAGCGCCCGATTTCTTATAATACCATTGATAGCTGAGTTCCTCGCCGGTCGCTTCAATCGAAAAGTCGGCAGTTTCTCCCGTATTCACAGTGATGTCCTCAGGCTGGCTGACGACGGCAAGCCTGTCGTAATCCTCAATCGCCGTATGAATGGCGTCCCAGGTCATCCTGCCGCATATTCCGTCCGCGTCAAGCCCGTGGTCACTCTGGAAGCATCTGACCGCCGAGGCTGTCTTGCTGCCGTAATATCCGTCTGCGTCCAGACTGTAGTTCAGCTTATTGAGACTGACCTGCACATACATGACATCCAGACCGTACATCATGGTATCGCTGACCCGAAGGAGCCGGGAGTATTCGGCCGTGTAATTGTCAAAGTCAAACTCCTCCGTGGAATTGATGACCTAACCGCCGAACACGCTGTATCTGCTCCAATATGTATTTCTGGCGGTATTTCCCCTG
>CAMHJC010000028.1 GCA_946185345.1 uncultured Clostridia bacterium | reverse complement strand
AGGACGACGGCAGGCTGGCGCCTGCCTAGGACGATGACGCCGCAGGGCGCAAAAAAGGCCGCAAAGAAAGTCTGATTTTATCCGAAAATTAGTATTACATCAGGATAAAAGAAAAAAGGTGCGTATGGATCGGCTTTAATCCATACGCACCTTTTGAATTGAAAAAATAAATCTGTCGGAAAGGGATTATGCCTTCATGCCTTCAACGATGGTCTTGGTGTCTCTGGCGATAACCATTTCTTCGTCGGTGGGAATGACGTAAACTCTGACCTTGCTTTCGGGGGTGGAGATTTCAGATTCTCTGCCGTGGACAGAAGCGTTGACTTCCTCGTCAAGCTCTACGCCGAGGCATTCGAGATAGCGGCAGATCTTGGAGCGGTGAACGGTCTGGTTTTCGCCGATACCTGCGGTAAATACCAGGGCGTCCATTCCGCCGAGAGCCACATAATAGCTGCCGATGAATTTGGCAATCTGATATTCAAGAATCTGATGGGTGAGGATAGCTCTCTCGTTGCCTTCCTTGGCGGCTGCGGTAACGTCGCGGTCGTCGCTGGAAACACCGGAAAGACCGAGCATGCCGGACTTCTTGTTGAGGATGTTGTCCATTTCGGAAGCGGACAGGCCTTCCTTCTCCATGATGAAGGTGACAACCGAGGGATCGAGCGAGCCGGAGCGTGTACCCATGATGAAGCCGTCGAGAGGAGTCAGACCCATAGATGTATCGATGACCTTGCCGTCCATGACAGCGGAGATGGAGGAACCGTTGCCGAGATGGCAGTTGATGATGCGTGTACCCTCAGGATTTTCCGCCTTGCCGAGCAGTTCAAGGCATCTGCCGGTGACATATCTGTGGCTGGTGCCGTGGAAGCCGTAGCGGCGGATAGAGTACTTCTCGTAGTATTCATAAGGAATACCGAAGGTGTAAGCCTTAGCCGGCATGGTGGAGTGGAAAGATGTATCGAATACAGCCACCTGAGGCACGTCTTTGCCGAATACGTCGATGGCTGCCTCAATGCCCTGAATGTGAGCGGGATTGTGCAGAGGAGCAAGCGGGCTGAGCTCACGGATACCGTCAATGACTTCATCGGTAATGAGGCAGCTGTCCTTGAAGCGGTCGCCGCCCTGAACCACTCTGTGACCGAGAGCGGAGATTTCGCTCAGATCGTCAACGACCTTGCCGTCGCCGGAAGTGAGGGCTTCCTTCACCGCGTTGAATGCTTCGGTGTGATTGGGCATGGGAACTTCTGTGACATAGGACTCACCGTTCACCTTGTGGGTGAGCTTGCTGCCGTCCATGCCGATTCTTTCGCAAAGACCCTTTGCGATGACAGACTCGTTGTCCATATCAATGAGCTGATACTTGAGCGAGGAGCTGCCTGCGTTGATAACAAGAACTTTCATTGGTATTATCTCCTGTCCGAAAAAATATGTGAGAATACTGCGAAAAAACAATTGAATTTGCATATTCCTGATTATATAATATATCATAATAAGAGAAATTTCAAGAAGTATTGATGAAACACACAAAAAAATTTACTAAAATTCCCAAAACATCCCTAAGGAGATGACAGAAATGAATGAAAGCGTTTCAGGAGGAAAGACGGCCGCCATCATTGCGGAATACAATCCCTTTCATAACGGACACAGGCATCACATAAAACGCACCCTGGAACTGACGGGAGCGGAGAATACAGTGGTGATAATGAGCGGCAATTTCGTTCAGAGAGGAGACTGCGCTATTGCCGACAAATTCAGCCGCGCGCAGATGGCGCTTGCGCAGGGGGCAGATCTTGTGCTGGAGCTGCCGCTGCCGTTTGCCTGCGCAGGCGCGGAAAAATTCGCATCCGGAGGCGTTGGCATTGCCGATGCGCTGGGGTGCGTGGATTATCTGAGCTTCGGCACCGAATGTGGAGACGCGGAGCAGCTGAAAAGAGCTGCCGATGCCGTTTCGGACGAATGTATAAAGCCGGAGCTGGATTCGCTGCTTTCACAGGGAATGTCCTTTGCTTCGGCCCGCACCGAGGCGGTGCGCAGACTGTACGGAAATGACACTGCGGAAATTCTCTGCATGCCGAACAATACCCTTGCGGTGGAATACATACGGGCGCTTGGCCGGCTGAATTCAGACATTGTGCCGGTAGGAATTCCCCGTGCGGGTGTCGGACATAATTCCTGCGAGACTTCGGGAGACATTGCGTCCGCAACCGCCATACGCCGGATGCTGGCGGGAGAAGGCAGGGAGGAAGCCGGACGGTATCTTCCGGAAAGAACATTCCGGATGCTTTCGGAGCTGATGGCGGAGGGAAAGGCTCCGGCGGATCTGCTGAGAACGGAAAGGGCGATACTCTCACGGCTGCGCAGCATGACACGGGAGCAGCTGGCCGCTCTTCCGGATATTTCGGAAGGACTGGAGAACAGAATATATGACTGCGTGCGTTCCGCCTGTTCGCTTGAGGAGTTGTACGATTCCGTCAAATCCAAGCGATACAGCCATGCCCGGATCAGGCGCATTGTGCTGTCGGCCTTTTTGGGTGTGCGGCAGGTACATTCACAGAGTCTGGGATATATCCGGATACTCGGCATGAACGAAAGAGGCAGGCAGCTGCTCTCCCGTACCAGACCGAAGCTTCCTCTGATTTCGTCTTACAGACAGGTTAGCGCATTGCCGCAGGAAGCCCGCAATCAGTATATGCTTGAATGTCACGCGGACGATCTGTGGTCGCTGATGACGCCGTCAATTCAGCCGTGCGGAGCAGACATGACCGCAAAGATGATTGTTTTCTGAATCAAATAACAAAATCCGTCTGCGCATCACCAAAAAAGGCAGACGGATTTTGTATTAATATTTTGATCAGAGAATTTCCGAATAGGTGTAGTTGAGCAGATCATCGCAAACGTCGAATACGGTGTTTGAGTTTCTCTTTGCGTAGGCGCCGGAGGTAATGACGGCCACACCGCTTTTGTCAGAAGGATCAATGGCGATAAGGGAATAAATGCCGTAGGAATCGCCGTTGTGGTAGTATAAATCGTGACCGCTGACAAGATTGCTGTACTTCCGTATGCCAATGCACTGATCAAAATCCGACTTGGTGTCGACATTTTGCTTTGAAAGCATCTGCATGACTGCCTCTTGGGAAAGATACTGTCTGCCGTTGTACTGACCGTCATTGATCAGAATGGTGAGTACTGCGGCGAGATCCTCCGAGCTGATAAGGAGTCCGCCCTGCCCCAGATGAAATACATCTCCCGGCTTGCCTTTTTCCTGGGAGCGTGTCAGAAAGCTGCTGCTGTGGTTGATTTTCTTCCCGGAGTAGCAGTCTGCGACAAGCGATTGATCCGAGAGATACTTTGCGTCAAATGATGCGTCAATTCCCATAGGCGCAAAGAATCTGTCACGGGCATACTGGGAGATGGTCTGATCGGCGGATTTTTCCACCACAGCGCCGGCAATGCCGATGCTGAGATTGGAGTAATAAAATTTTGTACCCGGACGGGAAGAATAGTAATCCCTGCTGTTCGAAATCTGAATGAGAGCTTTGGAAAACATGTTGCTCTTATCCCTGTAACCGGCAGAGTGGGTCAGCAGCATACGAGTCGTTATCTTGGTAGTGGAATAGGATGGGTTTCGGAATTGATATCCCATGATTTCGGAGATATCCCTGTCAAGGTCAAGCCTGCCGTCGTCAACCTCCGACATGGCCAGCATGGCGGTAAACACTTTGGAAACCGAAGCGACGCGGAATTTGGTGTTTTCAGCCACTTTGACGTTGTTTTCCCTGTTGGCGTATCCGTATTCGTAGTGATAAGCGACCTTTCCGTCTTTGATGACGGCGATCGAAGCGCCCATGGTTCCGTAATTCTTTAAAATGGCATCAAGGTCGTGGCTTTCCTTTGTTTGCGAAAGATCAAAAGCGGATGCCGGATTCTTTGGCGCATATTTAACGGTTGCGTCCTTTTCGGAATAATCGCAGCATGATTTGTGGATCCAGCCGATTCTGCTGCCGGCGTATTTAACCATGTAATACGAATCGCTTTCCGAGACACATTCCACCTCGATTTTTTTATTGATGACGGCAATTTTTTCGGAAGCGGTGTTATCTTCGGAGCGAATGGCGGTGGGATTTTTGACGGTAACCAGCCTGAGATGGACATTCTCCTCGACCGGCTCCATGGAAAGGATTTCGGTTTCCTCCGTGGTATCGGAAGCCGACACTTCGATCAGGCTGGTGTCCGAAACGACCGGATCGGTGTGCTCAATGAACCGGGCGTGTTTTCCCCGGTTGATCCATCCGATCCGGCCCGAAACAATCAGCAATACGCCTATCAGAGCGGCGGACAGTATTCTTATTGTTTTATTATCTGTCAGTTTCATTTTGTTCCTCCGGTCTTACTGGCAGTTCAGTCAAAAAAGGATTTATTTCAGAATTTCGTCATAGGTGTAATGAAGCACATCGTCGCACACGGCAAAGACGGTGTTTTTCTTTCGGGAGGTATAGGCGCCTGACGTAATAATCACAACGCCGCTTTTGTCAGCCGGATCAAAGGCAATCAGTGAATAAACTCCGTAAGCGGCTCCGTTGTGGAAGTACATGCTGCGGTTTTTGATCAGATTGCCTGACTGGCGGATTCCAATGCATTGATCGAAGGTGGAATTAGTCTCCACTTTTTGTTTCGAGAGCATTTCGCTGAGTGACTGAGAAGATATGTACTGTTTACCTTCATACTGACCGTCATTCATTAAGACTGTCACCACCTTAGCCAGATCAGTGGCGTTGATCAGCAATCCTCCCTGACCGAGATGAAACGTATCTCCGGGTTTTCCGCGTTCCTGAGAACGGGTGAGGTATCTGTTGCTGCAATTGATTTTATCTCCCGCATAGCAGTCTGCCACAAGCGATTTGTCCGAAAGATATTTCGCATCATAGGAGGCGTCTATTCCCATCGGGTCAAAGAATGTTTCTTTCGCATACTGTGAAATGGTCTTGCCGGCGGCTTTTTCGACGACAGCTCCCGCAATTCCGAAATTGAGGTTGCAATACAGGAATTTTTCTCCGGGAGGCGAGACATAGTAAGTTCTGTTGTTGGTGATGTTTTTCAGCTTCTGGGAAAACTCACCGTCACGGTCAATCAGGCCGGAAGTGTGGGTCATCAGCATGCGCATAGTGACTTTTTCTTTGGGGTAACTTGGATGATTGAACCTGTAACCCATCAAATCCGAAAGGCTGCAGTCGATATCAAGCAGCCCCTTGTCCACTTCGGTCATGGCAAGCATGGTGGTGAATACCTTGGTCGAGGAGGCGATGCGGAACTTGGTGTTTTCCTTAACCTTGGCTTTTTTGGCTTTGTTGGCATAGCCGTACTCGTAATGATAGGCAACCTTTCCGTCTTTGATGACGGCGATCGAAGCGCCCATGGTGGAATAATTTTTCAGTATGGCGTTGAGGTCATCTGCCTCTTTGGCGTCGCATATTCTGATCGGCTCACCCGACACGTAGTGTGCGATATGTCTGATTGTCACTTCTTTTTCAAATACTTCACCGCAGCTTTTTATGATCCAGCCGGTTTTGTTGCCGGCGTACTTAATCTGATACCGCTTGCCGCTTTCGGAAATGTATTCCGCTTCGGCCCCGGCTGAGAGAACCGCTACTTTGTCGGAACTGTCACTGTCCTTTGCGCGGATGTTGGTGGCAGTCTTGATTCTCACGTATTTAAGGGTGACTGTTTCTTCGGTCGGGGAAGGCGGGTTGTCTGCCGTCACGGTTTCACCTGTCATGTCCGGACGGAGATCCGATGCCGACACGACGGAGGCCTGCTCTGACTGTGAAATATCGGTGGAAGTGACGACCGTGATATCCGAATGATCATCATATCCGGCATTGTCCGCAGCCGGTATGTCGCCCCTGTTTTTAAAACCAAGCCAGCCCGAGGCAATCAAGGCGGCAGCGATGACGGCGCCGGAAATCCATCTGATAACGGTGGGTTTTGTTTTGTCCATTGTATACCTCCGGAATAGAATACCTTTTTTGATCAATAGCAGATATACTATACCATATGATTTTGTATATTTTATTAACATAAGAAAAAAAGCACACAGCATGGCCATGTGCTTTTACAGGGATTACCGGGTGAAGAGAATCAATCATCAGCGAAAGAACGAATGATTATTTGTTCTTTTCGATGGTGATATTGACGATGTCGGTGGCGACGGTTGTGCGGTTGTTGTCGGTGATGGTGCAGTAAACCTGCATATCGTTCCAGCTGTTGTTGGCAATGGCATTTGTTTTGGCCTGATTGTGTTTGTTCCAAACGTGCCAGTTTTTGTCGCCGGATTTTCTGTAATACCACTGATAGGAGAGATTGTCGCCGTTGGCCTCAACGAAGAAGGTCACCTTGGCGCCTTCCCTGACAACAATGTCCTTGGGCTGAGAAACAATCATTATGCTGGAATTACGCAAGGTGTCGGCATTGCTCAGGAACAGCTTGTCCACAAACAAAAACGCCGCAAGCGCAAATAAAGCCGCTGACAAAATGATGATGGCGAGGGATGTTTTTCCGCCTGCCGGATTCTTTTTTACATTATAAGCCGCAAAACCGGCCTGAGCGTTGTCGGCCGGAACATAGCCGCCCTGAAAGCCTGCGTTGTTGACATAACCGGCAAATTCAGCGCCATTCTGAGCCTTGTCGTTCTGAGCGGAAAGCTCGGGATAGAGATCGGTTTCCAGAACCGAAGTGCCGTTTGTTTTGACTCCGGAAAAGTCAGAAGCGGTATTGTCATAAGTGAATTCTTCAGGAATATCGGCGCTGCCTGCGTCTGTCAGTTCGGGTGAGTCATTGACGGAAAGATCTTCGCTGTCCGCTCCGAGCACAGATGTTCCTGCGCTCTCGCCGCTTTCATCGGAATAACTGACATCCTGACCGAAGTCTGACAAAAGCACCTCGTCCTGTTTTTTTCCGCAAGAGGTACAAAAAGTGGAATTATCCTCAAGCACTTCTCCGCAATATTTGCAAATCATTGGGTTTCCTCCATAATCTTTGATATAATTTCTTTATATTTTATCACAACGGTTGGAACAATGCAACAAAAAAATTGTTTTTTTCTATAAAAAAATTTGCCCGTCGGTTAACCGGATGGCTTCCGACGGGCAAATACTGTCAAACATTGATTTCAACAGTGACGCCGAGTTCGTCACTGTACCGCTCAAGAATGGGATTGACACATTCCGTGAGGAATTCGGTGACCTGTTCAGGGCTTCTGCCGACATATTTGGCGGGATCGAGAATATCCTTAAGCTCGTCAAGTGTGACGCCGAAGGTTTCATCGGCGGCGATTCTTTCGAGAAGGTCGTTTTCTTTGCCTTCGACCTTGACCTGCCTGCCGGCTTCCATGGAATGGACTCTGATGCGCTCATGAAGCTCCTGACGGTTGCCGCCTCTCTTGACGGCGTCCATCATGATGTTTTCGGTAGCCATAAAGGGAAGTTCCTTCATCAGGCGCTGATGAATGACCTTGGGATAAACCACCAGTCCGTCAACGACATTGAGGTACAGGCTGAGAATACCGTCAACAGCAAGGAATGCTTCGGGAATGCTGATGCGCTTGTTGGCGCTGTCGTCAAGGGTTCTTTCAAACCACTGAGTGGCGGCGGTAACGGCGGGATTGAGAGCATCGACCATCACGTATCTGGCCAGAGAAGCGATGCGTTCGCTTCTCATGGGATTGCGCTTGTAAGCCATGGCGGAGGAGCCGATCTGACCCTTTTCAAAAGGCTCTTCGATTTCCTTGAGATGCTGAAGCAGGCGGATGTCGTTGGAGAATTTCGTAGCCGACTGAGCGATGCCGGAAAGCACATTGAGAATCCGGCTGTCGAGCTTGCGGCTGTAGGTCTGACCGGAGACGGCGAAGCAGCCGGAGTAACCCATTTTTTCGGCAATGCGTCTGTCAAGAGTGCGGCATTTTTCGTGATTGCCGTCAAAAAGCTCAAGGAAGCTGGCCTGAGTGCCGGTGGTTCCCTTGCATCCGAGAAGCTTTGCGTTGTCTATCTGATACTGAACGTCCTCGAGGTCCATCACAAGATCCTGAAGCCAGAGAGCGGCACGCTTGCCGACGGTAGTAGGCTGTGCCGGCTGGAAGTGAGTGAAGGCGAGAGTCGGCAGATCCTTGTACTGATCGGCAAACTTCGCAAGTTCGGCGATGACGTTGACCAGCTTTTTGCGAATGAGCTTCATGGCCTCGTTCATGACGATGACATCGGTATTGTCACCGACATAGCAGGAGGTAGCGCCGAGGTGGATAATGCCTGCCGCCTTAGGACACTGCTGACCGTAGGCGTAAACATGGCTCATTACGTCGTGGCGGACAATCTTTTCACGGGCCTGTGCCACATCGTAATTGATATCTTCGGCGTGTTCCTTCAATTCGGCGATCTGTTCGGAAGTGATTTCCAGGCCGAGTTCCTGTTCGGTCTCGGCGAGCGCGATCCAAAGCCTGCGCCATGTGCGGAATTTCATGTCGGGTGAGAAGAGATACTGCATTTCCTTGCTTGCGTATCTAGAACCGAGTGGCGTCTCATAGATATCTTTCATTGAAGTCAGTCCTTTTTTCAAATTTATCATAGGTGACAGGGAAAAAGTCTCCGAAAAAAATCAAAGCACTTCGTCGTCCTTGTTCATATGGTGAGAGGTCATGCCGTCAGGGTAGCGTCCGTCGAAGCAGGCCGTGCAGAGCGGCAGCTTTAAGCCGCAGGTGAGTTTGCTGATGGAGTCGAGATCGAGGAAGTCAAGCGAATCGGCTTCAATCAGTTCGGCGATTTCCTCCACGGTGTGCTGATTGGCAATAAGGTCGTCCTTGGAGGGAATATCCACGCCGTAGAAACAGGGATTGCGGAATGCGGGGGAGCTGATTCTGACATGAACCTCGCTGGCGCCTGCCTCACGTAGCATGCTGACAATGCGGTGCATGGTGGTGCCTCGGACAATGGAATCGTCAAGCATCACCACTCTGCGTCCGCTGACAATGGATTTGAGTGCGTTCAGCTTGAGTCTGACTGCGTTGGTGCGCTGGGACTGATCCGGCTTGATGAATGTGCGCCCGATGTAACTGTTTTTGACGATGCCCTTTGCGTAGGGAATACCGGATTCCTCTGCGTAGCCGATAGCGGCGTCTATGCCGGATTCCGGCACACCGATGACGATGTCGGCTTTAACGGGTTTCTGCTTGGCAAGCTGGCGGCCGGCCTGTCTGCGTGATTCGTAGACCGATACGCCGTCGATCACGGAGTCGGTGCGTGCGAAATAGATGTATTCGAAAACACAGTGGGCAATGTCCTTGGTGCAGAGCGAACGGTCACTGTGAACGCCGTTCTCGTCGCAGGTGATAATTTCTCCGGGATCGACGTCCCTCATGAATTTCGCTCCGACTGCGTCCAGAGCGCATGATTCGCTGGCAAAAATGATGTTGTTGTCAATGCGTCCCATGCAGAGTGGACGGAATCCCTTGGGATCCCTGGCGGCGATAAGCTTCCGGGGACTCATGACCAGCAGGGAATAGGCGCCGTGAAGCTTCTGCATGGCAGCCTTGACGGCACTTTCGACAGCGTGACATTTGAGTCTTTCACGGGCGACGGTGTATGCGATGACCTCGGAATCAATGGTTGTCTGGAATATGGCGCCTCGCTGCTCCAGTTCGCTGCGCAGCTCGTAGGCGTTGGTCAGATTTCCGTTGTGAGCGAGACCGAGTGTACCCTTGACATATCTCATGACAAGGGGCTGGCAGTTCTCCACCACCGAACCTCCGGCAGTGGAATAACGCACATGGCCGATGGCGATCTGTCCGCAAAGCTCGTCCAGTTTTTGTTTGTCAAACACCTCGCTGACAAGACCCATATCCTTGTGATGGCTGAATTTGCCCATATCGCTCACCGCAATGCCGCAGCTCTCCTGACCTCTGTGCTGCAGGGCGACAAGGCCGTGATAAACGCAGGGAGCCACGGCGATATCCCTGTCATAGGAATAAATGCCGAACACTCCGCATTCTTCGTGCAGCTTGGAGCTGTTAAGCTCCGTAAAGTCCGTACCGCAATGGCTGCAATCGCGGCAGCCGCTCTGACAATGTCCTGATTCCAATTCAAATTTCTCCATTATCATTATCCTTTGCCGAAAATTCTGAATACGCTGCCGTAAGTGGTAATTGAAACATTGGCGCATCCGCAAAAAAACAGTGCCGTATGAGAATAACCATACTTAACATTATAAAATATCCTGAAGTAAAAGTCAAATCAATGATGGACGATTGTGTGCCGATTTATTGAGGAAAAAATGGATAATGATTGTATAAGAGTTATAATTTTCCCGTCATCATTCCAAAGCGGCCGACAGGGGGCCATCAAAAAAACAGGACGCATTTCTCCGTTAATAGCGGCGGAACGAGTCCTGTTGAGGAATGTATGATTAGGAGGGCCGGAATCGTCTTGATTACAGGCCTTTTGCCTTGTTGGTGCAAGCCTTCATGGCTTCGAATACGGCGCTGCGCATGCCTTTTTCTTCAAGAACCCTGACCGCCTCGATGGTTGTGCCGGCAGGAGAACAGACCATATCCTTGAGTTCGCCGGGGTGCTTGCCGGTTTCCAGTACCATCTTTGCGCTGCCCATGACGGCCTGCGCAGCAAAGCGATAAGCCTGCGCCCGGGGCATTCCGTCGGCCACGGCGGCGTCTGCCATTGCCTCGATGAACATAAATACGTAGGCGGGTGAGCTTCCGCTGACCGAAACAACGGCGTCCATGAGATTTTCTCCGATGACCTCGCTGATACCGAATCCTCCGAGAATCCGGCGGACATAGGCCAGTTCATCCTCTGTCACATTCTGATTGGGCGTGACCGCCGTAATGCCTGCGCCTACCATTGCGGGAGTGTTCGGCATGGTGCGGATGATCTTGAGGTCGTCCCTTCCGAAACGCTCGGCGAGTGAAGCGAGCGTCTGTCCGGGAGCGATGGTGATAATGATCTGCTCGTTGGTGACATAGGGAGCGATTTCAGTGATGACCTGCGTGTAATACTGAGGCTTTACCGCCAGAATGACCGCTTCGGCGTTTTTCACGGTTTCGATATTGCCCGAGACGGTTTCCACACCGTAATTCTCCGAAATATAGGCGAGCCGCTCGCCGCTTACATCCGACATGATGATCTGGTCGGCGCCGAAAATTCCGCTTGAAATAATGCCGCTCATCATAGCGGTCGCCATATTTCCTGCGCCGATAAAGCCCAATTTTTTCTTCATTGATAAAACCATCCTTCTGCAAAAAACTGCGTTAAGTTTTGCCGGAGTGCGAAAGCCTGGCGGTATCCGCTTCGTGTCCGAATAACCGGAAGGAAAACAGGTAAACGCCGTAGGTATTCTTTTCTCGGTGGATGTAATCGTCGATATGACGATAAATCACGATAGCTGTTATGATGGCCGCTCCGGTCAGAACCGAAGCCTTCTGTTCGACAAAAAAGGAACCGATCATCATTGCCGCATAGCTGGTAATCACTCTGATGTTGTGGGGCGTGATGCGTATGGCGGTTGAGAATATCACCAGTGACGCCGCCAGCACAAAGAGCAGGAGAGAGTGGGGACACAGTCCGATCAGCGCGCCGAATGTCACGGCGATTGCCTTGCCGCCCTTTCTTCTGAGCATGGGACTGAAAGCGTGTCCCAGCACGGGAGCGGCCATTACACCGGCGAACATAATATTATCAGGGCTGAGATACCGGAGAGCCAGCCACACAGGAACGGCCCCCTTGGCCAGTTCAAGCAGCAGGCAGACTGTCCCGCAGGGAATACCGATACAGGAAAACACGTTGCCGCAGCCGGGATTGCCGTCCTTGCTGAGACTTGTAATATCCTTTTTGAAAAACACTTTTGGTATGAGATAACTGTACATGACACTGCCGGAAAAGAAGGACACAGCCGTCCAGAATAAGTACGATAGCATTTGCTTAAGACCTCCGTGCGCAAGATATTATAACACAGCTCATCTGCCTTGTCAAAGAATATTTGCAAATGGGCGTTTTGAATAGAAATCAGTCCTCATGGGAATAATGCTTTATAATAAAGCTGCATATCTGATCGGCGGAATCGGGATTGATGTTGTCACGCTGCGCCTGAAGCATGCGCCGCTGCGCATCTTTGTCGCACCAGAGCGAGTAGGCGGCATCGGCAATGGCAGCGTCGCCGGCATTGGCTCCAGGACAGACCGACATCCCTCTGGAGGAGAAAAATTCCGCATTGATGGTCTCACAGCCGGGAATCGGCGGTGTGTGGACCAGGAGTACGTTTTTGACGGCGGATTCGGTGGAAGTCAGACCGCCCGGCTTGGTGAAAACCATGTCGGCGGCGTCCATGAACAGGCTGACCTTGTCCGTGAACGGCTGAAGGATCACATCAGGGGAATCCGCAAACACTTCGGCCAGATGTGACCGCATGGACTCGTTTCTTCCGCAGAGAATAATAATGCGCACATTGCCTTCAAATCTGGCATAAAGGGCGTGAGTCATATTTTCCAGTCCGCCGAATCCCATACTGCCCGACATCATCAGCAGAATCGGCTTGTCGTCGGGAAGTCCCAGCTCGCTTCGTGCCTGTGAACGGTCGGTTTTGGTTCTGAATCTGTCGCTGACAGGAATTCCGAAGGGGAGGAGGTGATCCTCGGGAATTTTTCTGGAGGAGAAATCCTCCGACAGATCAGGGTGTGGAATGACAAAATAATCCGGTTTTGTCTCCTCCCAGAAGGGAATACAGGTGTAATCGGTAGCCACGCATATAAACGGAATGTCGATCATACCGTGCCGGCGGAGCGATGTGAGACATTCTGCCGGAAACAGGTGAGGCATCACCGCCACGTCATATCCTCCCGCCTTGATGAAGCCGGCGAGTTTTTTGCGGTAGAGAGTGTTGGCTGCGTAAACAGGGGATTTGATGTGGAGGTGCCTGGTGTTGAGATTGCTGACCGAACGCCCGATGGAATACATCATTCCGAAAACCGACGGCACGGAAGTGGTAATGCCGACATAAAAATTATTCACCGTGCGGGACACTTTCATGCCGGCGATGGCGAGGGTGTCGGCGAAATCACATTGCACACCCATCTGGATCATTTTTTCATATATTGCTTTTCCTGCGGCGTTGTGACCTTCTCCGGTGTTGCAGGAAAGTACTAAAACCTTCATGTTGTTTATCTCCTTGCAGTTGTCTGAAATTGTCTGAATTACAGCAATGATAATCCTTTATTGTAAATTATATATTAAGAAGATGTCTGATAACAGGACATTCGCTCCGCTTTCTTTCAAGCCGTTTTCCCCAAAAAAGGCAGAACCGTTTTTGTGAAGTATGTTGAATTATAATGATTATGTGTATTTTGTTGACTTTTCAAAAATTGAGTATATAATTATATATTGGATAATAAAAAGTATCTATTTCTATAGGATAATTACGGAGGGCATTATGATGTATTCCGGTTTATTTCATATATCCCGCAAAATAACTTTGATTCTGTTGCTGATGTTTTTTGCTTCGGCAATGTTTTTTTGCGCCTCATCGCAGGTAGTGAGCGCCGAGAAGGAAAATTCCACCTCAACGGTGGATTCCGTCAATCTCCGATCCGGCAAGTGGGTTTATTCGGTGTATTCCGATAAAAACAAGAACCGCTATGCGGCCGTTACGAGGTATGACGGCGAGGAACTTGAGATAGTCATTCCGGAAGAACTGGGCGGTTTTCCCGTCAAAGTGATAAGCAGAGAGGCCTTCTACGGTGACAAATACATCACCTCGGTCAGTCTGCCTGACACCGTTGCCGAAATCGGAAAATACGCCTTCAGCGGCTGCATCGGTCTGAGCAGGGTCGATTTTTCCTCATCGCTGATCAGTATCGGAGAAGGAGCGTTTTACGGCTGCTGGTCGCTTGCCGGAGCGGATATTCCGGAAGGAACCCTGAAAATAGGCAGCTTTGCCTTTTACAATTGCCGTCATCTCAAGCAGGCTGAATTTCCCGCATCCCTCAAAACCATAGGCGACAGTTCGTTTGAAGGCTGCGGAATGCTGAGCGCTGTCTCCTTCGGGAAAAATCTGGAATCCGTAGGTGATCTGGCGTTCAAGGGCTGTACATCGCTGGAATCGATTGACCTGTCCTGGGTAACCGATCTGGGGGCAGGCGCGTTTCTGAAGTGTGAAGCGCTGGAAAAGGCCGTTCTGGGAGACGACATCACAGAAATCCGTCCCGAAACTTTCTGCGGCTGCGTGAATCTGAAAAAGGTCTCCTTTGGAGGAAACACAACCATGATAGGCTTTTCGGCTTTTGAAGGCTGCTCTTCTCTCAGAAATCTGCCGGAGATTGACAGTCTGACGGAGATAGGCTCTCTTGCCTTTGAAGGCTGCGCTTCACTCAGGCAGGCGGAGATCGGAAAAAGCGTTACGAAAATCGGAATGAGCGCATTCAGGGGCTGCACGTCCCTGACAGGCATCATTGTATCGGCAGAAAATCCCTCTTTTTCAACCGTGAACAAATGCCTTTACAGTAAGGACGGCAGCAGGCTGATTCTCTGTCCGCAGGGCCTGAGAGGCGCATTGAAGATTCCGGAGTCAGCCGTCAGGATAGGCAATTACGCCGCCATGGGCTGCACTCGCCTGTCCGGAGTATCGTTTCAGGGTGAAACCTCCGAAATCGGCAGAGCGGCCTTTCTCAACTGTCCTGATATCACATCGCTTTCCCTGCCGGACAGCGTGAAAAGCATCGGGGGCGCCGCACTGGGTATGTATTTTTCGGACGGAGAATTCAATAAGGAAGATTACTTCAGACTGTATGCCTCCGACGGAAGCCCTGCCGAGAAGTACTGCTCCGAGCGTGAAATTCCGTTTACTCCCTTCAGCAGGACGCTGGCTGCCGGCTCCGAACGTGTGGTTCTGGCCGAAGGAAACACCTTTGCGCTCAGATACGGTTTCTTTTCTGACAAAAAGGCGGAAGTCGCCTGGTCGTCGTCAGATGAATCGGTGGTTACCGTTTCCGCCAGCGGCAAGCTCACCGGCATATCCCAGGGAAACGCCGAGATCACTTTGTCGGCAGAAGGATTCGAGCCTGCCGTCGTCAGTGTGAGCGTCATTTCTCCTGATGACGCCGGCGACAGTAACAGCAGGTCGTACGATAAACGCCTGATTTACTGCGGAGAGAACGAAGAACTGAGTTCGATTTTCAGTCAGATCATAGATCCGATATTTTCCGCCAACCGGTTCTGGTATTCTTCCGATCCCTCGGTTGCCACCGTCACCAATGAAGGAAAGGCTTACGCCCACAAAAGCGGCAGCGCAACCGTCATATGCCGCATGCCCGACGGGAGCGAGAATTGTATAGCCGTTACGGTCACCGAGAAACCCGCGGCTTTTTCCGTTGAAGCGCCGGAAGACGAACTGATTGTGGGTGATATGGCTGTGATCGGAAGAAGTGTGATTCCTTCCCAGTCGTCCGATGAAATTACATGGAAAAGCGACAACGAAAACATCGTGACGGTAGACGCCGCCGGTCTGATGACCGCTGTGGGACAGGGCAAGTGTACCGTCACAGCGGAGACGTCAAGCGGTCTGAAATCGTCCTTTGAAGTGAAGTGCGTGATACCGGCCGAGAGCCTTTCCCTCAGCCAGGAGACAAGAGACGTCTATCAGGGCAAGGAATTCAACCTAACGGCGGAGCTGACCCCCGGCAATTCCGATCAGACTATCAGGTGGAGATCTTCCGATCCGACCGTGGCTTCGGTGAATTCGAAAGGAAAGGTAAAAGGCGTTTCCTTCGGTACCGCCGTCATCTATGCCGAGACGGCAGGCGGACTGAGCGAATCCTGCCGGGTCAACGTGGTGGCGCATGCCCGGGAACTCAGCCTGGATGTCAAAAAACTCAAAATCAACTGCGGTTCGGTCCACAGACTGAATGCATTGGTGCGGCCGTCCTATTCTCCCGAAACGACCGATAAATGCACATGGAATTCGACCAACGAAAAAGTCGCGACGGTTGACGAAAACGGCATGGTGACTGCGGTCGGCGTCGGCAGATGCATTATCAACTGCCGCACAGGAGGAGACCTGATTTCAAAGTGTCAGGTTCAGGTGAGAATGCCGGCCGAATCCATCGTCATAACGAGCGAAAAAGACAGTGTTTATATCGGGGAGACGCAGACGCTGAAGGCTGTGATCACTCCCGAGGACTCCACCGATACCGTCGAATGGAGTACCGATAATGAAGAAATCGCCTATGTTACATCCGGAGGAAACGTCAAGGGCGTGTCGTCAGGAACCGTCGTTATTACCGCCAGACTGACAAATGACGTGACGGGAGAATCGGTTTCCGCCTCCTTTGAAATGACCGTTCTGAAGAAAGCCTCTTCGGTCAGTCTGAGCAGCAGCAGTCTTTCCCTGCGTTCAGGGGACAAGGATTACCTCACCTTCACCATTCTTCCGGAGGACTGCAACGACACATTCAGGTGGTACTCCACAGATGAAGCCATTGCGTCGGTACGTGAAGACGGACTGATCACGGCGGTTTCTCCCGGAACATGCTATATTTGCATCGAAACCGGAAGCGGTGAAGACGCAAAATGTAAAGTGACAGTCAGCTGATAAATCGGAAAAATCTGCTTGATTATGTGTGACAATGGGTGTATAATATCTTTTACAGCCTGTCATTGACAATTGGCAAACCAATGAGCCGGAGGTGCGTTCAGGGCAGTCGGTCAGCCGGACTGCCCGGTAATATATGAAGGATTACAAAAAAATGTCATGTGTAGCATGCGGCGAACCATTTGATGACAAGTCCGATATTGTCGTATGCCCCGAATGTGGTGCGCCTCATCACAGGGAGTGCTGGAAGGAAACGGGCCATTGCGCCTGTGAGGAACTTCATTCTGAGGATTACGAGTGGCAGCCGGAAAAGATTTATATAGGCGACACGTCTGAAGAATCCCGGAACAAGGCCGACCCGGGAAGTGATGCTACCGGCAGAGTCCGGTGTCCCAACTGCGGCAGAATGACCAAAAAGAGTGAAAAATACTGCGAGTACTGCGGTTATTACATGTACCGGGAAGACGATCCCTTTTCTGAAAAAGACATGGATCAGAATATGGAGGAGCTTTTTCCGTTTGACAAGTCGGAGAGCATCAACGGCGTTCCGGCAGGTGACGTAAAGCGGTTCGTAGGCAACATGTGGATTTATTACATTCCGAGATTCATCAAAATGGCCCGCAGCAAATCTCCGGTCAGCTTTAATTTCACGGCATTTCTTACACACGGTCTGTGGTTTATTTCAAGGAAAATGTATCTGCCCGGCATACTGATGATGACCGCCGTTACCGGCATTTCGATATTTCAGGCTTATTTTTCCAACATAGCCCAAGGCCTGTCGGAAAGGCAGCTGGCGCTTGCGTCCATGATTTCCCTGATGCTGTCGGGAATAGAATTTGTACTCATGATCGTTTCGGGATTATTCGGCAACCGTCTCTATATGAATTACTGCGCCAAAAAGATTAAAAAAATCAACGCCCAGGCTACCGCACAAAAAGCTGACGCCGATCAGTTCAACCGTGAGCTTGAGTCCAGCGGAGGCGTAGCCATGCTGCCGGTGTTTTCTGTCGGATTGTGTTATCTTGCAATTGTGTATATCGTTGACAGAGGATTTTTCTTCTGAGAAATTCCGATCATTCTCAATTGTTAATATTTTGAAAAATCTATTGTAAAACAGAAAACTGTATGGTATAATTATACAAATGAGATAAAGGATGATGATAATAATATGAGTATAACTACTACCAAAGTGCGCAAAGCGGTTATTCCTGCGGCCGGACTCGGCACCAGAGTGCTTCCTGCTTCCAAGGCTATGCCCAAGGAGATGCTTCCGATTGTTGACAAGCCCGCCATTCAGTATATAGTGGAAGAAGCCGTCGCAAGCGGCATTACGGAAATCCTTATCATTACCAACCGAGGCAAAGGGGATATAGAAAACCATTTTGACCGTGCGCCGGAGCTGGAGAGCCGTCTGCTTGAGGCAGGCAGACAGGAAGCCTACGATCAGATAGTCTCTCTGACCAAAATGGCGAATATCTGCTTTGTTCGTCAGAAGGAGACCAAGGGTCTGGGACACGCCGTCAACTGCGCCCGTTCGTTTGTCGGCGACGAGCCTTTTGCCATTCTTTTCGGCGATGACGTTATCCTGGGTGAAAAGCCCGTTACCGCACAGCTTTGTGAAGCCTATGAAAAGTACGGTCTGGGCGTAGTCGGCACAAAGGAAATGCCGGCCGAAACCGTGATGAGAGGCAGTTCGCTCAAACTGGCTCCTCTGGAAGGCGAGACAAATATCTTCAAGTGTACCGATCTGGTGGAAAAAGTGAAGCGCGTGGAGGATTTGCTGAGCAACTACACCATTCTTGGCAGATGCGTGTGTCCTCCCGAGATTTTTGACATTCTCGATCATACGCCTCCCGGAGCCGGCAATGAAATCCAGCTGACCGATGCGCTTGCCCAGCTGGCCAAGACCAAAGGTCTTACCGCCGTTGATTTTGAGGGCAAGCGATATGATATGGGCAACAAACTGGGTATTCTTCAGGCAACGGTCGATGTTGCGCTGGCTCACCCGGAGGTAAGTGAAGGCTTTAAGGCTTATCTGAAGGAAATAATCGATAAGCTTTAAGTATATAAAAAATATATTTATTGAATGAGGATGGTTTAATCAATGAAGTCAAACAAAAAACTTATCGCAGTACTTACGACGTTGGCGCTGATTCTTGCGGCAAGCATTTTCAGCACGAGCGTTTTTGCCGAGGCGGATAATTCCGCGGACGCACTCCTGGATTCTGCCGCACCTGTGGTTTCCGGATGCGATCTCAAAAAAGAAGATCTTAAACTGACCAAGATCAATCTGACCGGTTTTCAGATGCTGCTGCCCAAGGGCAATGTTCTTACCATTGAGACACCGGCCGCCGAATTTGCCAAGAGCGAAGTGAGCCGCAACGAGCTGATAAACGAAGGCGTGTTTTTGTATTTCAGAACCAATGCGGTTAACGCCTGTGTGGTTTACGGCGGTATGGAAAAGCTGAACGACCTTGAGAAATACTATGGCGACTATTCAAAGCTGACCAAAGAAGAACAGAAAGAAATTCTTTCACAGCAGATTATGGAAGGCGATGAAACGTCAAAGGGCCGGTTTGAAAAAATCAACGGCAGAACCTATCTGGTGATTTCAAAGAACGACGTTGAAGTTTCCAGCGGCACCAAATATGTCTATTACGCTCTCACTACCGTTATCGGCGATTATAAATACATTGTTCAGCTGGTCGCATACAGCCCGAACAAAAATGACATTCAGGTTATCAATCAGATGCTCAATTCCGTCAGAGTGAACGGTATGAGCGAACCTTTCTCGGTTTTGGAGATTGCGCTGATTGTCTGTGTTGTGATTCTGCTTCTGGCTGTCGGCTTTATGGTATTCCTGTTCATCAGAATGAATGCGTTTGCCAGAGCCAATCAGGAACTGCCTTCCGTGATCGGATTCGAAATGCCTGTCCCCACAGCGGAAGACGATGATTCCGACGATTTGGATGATGACGATCAGGATTACGATGATTTTGAGGAAGAAGAGCCTGCTGAACCTGAGGAAGAGGAAGAAGAATTTGACGCTACCGAAAAGATCATTGACGACTGATTCTTTTCTGAACTGTTGATATGGATGATCCGGCAGAGCCGCAAACGGAAGCGGCGGTTCTGCCGGATTTTTTTCTCGTCAGAGCTTGACACGAATGGTCAATCGAAAGCAGACAAACAGTATGAAATCTTTTTTCGTCAAAACTATTGACAAATACTTCGCCGGGTGTTATAATGCGTACAATATTAGGATAAGGCTTTGATGAGGAGTAGTAGATATCATACCGCATCAGATCCGGCGCATAATGGGTGATCGGGTCGTCAGAGAGCAGACGGTTGGTGCAAGTCTTGATGCAGGCGGTATTGAAGTAGCCTCGGAGCTTTGGACTGAACGGATTTTTCAGACAGGGACGGCGGCGCCGGATGGCCTGTTTACAAAAATCTCAGTAGATTCCAACGGAGCTTCACCGTTATCATGGAAGGCGGTATCGGACTGCGCTGTTTGTGTCAGTCCCGTATCCGGCAGAGTGTGCCAATTCTTACTTAAAAGAATGGCAAATTCAGGTGGTATCACGGACCGTAATTGTTTGGTTCGCCCTGAGTCGATGTGTCGGCATCGGCTTGCGGCGGACTTTTTTGTTTTCGCTGCCGCCTGAATTGCTGGCTCGATGATAAAGCGTTTATCCCGATAATTATTTTTGAAAGGATTTGATACGCAATGGCAAAGGAAATGCCGAAAACCTACGAACCGCAGGAAGCGGAAGACCGAATTTATCAGAACTGGCTTGAAAAGGGCTATTTTCACACAGAAATAGACCGCAGCAAAAAGCCTTACACCATCGTGATGCCGCCTCCCAATATCACGGGACAGCTTCACATGGGACATGCGCTTGACAACACCCTCCAGGATATCCTCATCCGCTGGAGAAGAATGCAGGGATACTGCGCCATGTGGCTGCCGGGAACCGATCACGCCTCCATCGCCACAGAGGCAAAGGTTGTGGAGAAGCTGCGCAAGGAAGGCAAGACCAAGGAAGAACTCAGCAGAGAAAAGTTCCTTGATGAGGTCTGGGCATGGAAGAAGGAGTACGGCGGAAGAATCGTCAATCAGCTCAAGAAGATGGGTTCTTCCTGCGACTGGGAGCGTGAGCGCTTCACCATGGACGAAGGCTGCTCCAAGGCGGTTACCGAAGTGTTCAACAAGATGTACGAGGAAGGACTCATCTATCGCGGCGAGAGAATCATCAACTGGTGTCCTCACTGCAAGACTTCCATTTCGGATGCAGAGGTTGAATTTGAAGAGAAGGATGCATTTTTCTGGCACCTGAGATATCCGCTGACCGACGGAAGCGGATACCTTGAGCTTGCCACCACCCGACCCGAAACGCTCATAGGCGATACCGCCGTAGCTGTTCATCCGGAAGACGAGCGCTACAGGCACCTTATCGGAAAGACCGTCATGCTGCCGCTCTTTGACAGAGAGATACCGATTGTCGCCGATGAATATGTCGAAATGGATTTCGGAACCGGTGTTGTCAAGATTACTCCCGCACATGATCCGAATGACTTTGAAGTCGGTCTGCGCCACGATCTTCCCGTCATCAATGTGATGAATGAAGACGCCACCATCAACGAGCAGGGCGGCAAGTACCAGGGTATGACCCGTGAGGAATGCCGCAAGGCCATCGTTGCCGACCTGGAAGCAGGCGGATTCCTTGTCAAGATCGAGCCGATGAAGCACAATGTCGGCACCTGCTACCGCTGCAAGACTACGGTCGAACCTCGTGTTTCCAAGCAGTGGTTCGTCAAGATGAAGCCTCTTGCCGGCCCGGCCATTGATGCCGTCCGCAGCGGCGAGACAAAGTTCGTCCCCGAGAGATTTGACAAAATCTATTTCAACTGGATGGAAAATATCCGTGACTGGTGCATTTCCAGACAGCTCTGGTGGGGACACAGAATACCTGCGTGGTACTGTGACGACTGCGGTGAGATCACCGTTTCAAGAACAACTCCCACCAAGTGTTCCAAGTGCGGCGGCGAGCACATTCATCAGGACGAGGATACGCTTGACACATGGTTCTCCTCGGCGCTCTGGCCGTTCTCCACGCTCGGCTGGCCTGACAAGACAGAGGAACTGGATTTCTTCTATCCGACCAGCACACTTGTTACGGGCTACGATATTATCTTCTTCTGGGTTGCTAGAATGATGTTCTCCGGCGTTCACAACATGAATGCCGCTCCGTTTGATAATGTTTTCATTCACGGCATAGTGAGAGACAGCCAGGGCCGCAAGATGTCCAAATCTCTGGGCAACGGCGTCGATCCGCTTGAAGTCATCAACCAATACGGCGCAGACTCGCTCCGCTTCTCACTGGTCACCGGAATCAGTCCCGGCAGCGATATGCGTTACAGCGAGAAGAAGGTCGAATCCTGCCGCAACTTCGCCAACAAGCTGTGGAACGCCACACGCTTCGTCATGATGAATGTCGAAGAAGGCGATATGCCCGGTATTCCCGAACAGCTTGAGCTGGAGGACAAGTGGATTCTCGACAGACTCAACGCCCTGATCAGAGAAATGACCGAAAACATGGAGCATTTCGACATCGGCGTTGCGGTTGCCAAGCTGTATGACTTCATCTGGGACTGCTACTGCGACTGGTACATCGAGCTTGCCAAGACCCGTCTGAATGCCGGCGGCAAGACGGCGGCTGATGTCCGTGCGGTGCTGCTTTACGTCCTCACGGATATCATCAAGCTGCTTCATCCCTTTATGCCGTTTGTCACCGAGGAAATCTTTACCATCATTCCTCACGAAGGCGAGACGCTCATGCTGGCTTCATGGCCGGAATTCATAGCCGACTTTGTTTTTGCGGAGGAAGCCGCGAAGATGGAGCGCATCATGTCCGCTATCAAGGCCATCAGAACACGCCGCAGCGAGATGAATGTTCCTCCCTCCAAGAAGGCGCATGTCTACATTGAGACGGCTTACGGAGAAACCTTCACCCATGGCGCCAAATTCTTTGACAAGCTGGCTTCCGCAAGCGCGGTTGAAGTGGGTGAGAGCTTCACCATCGACGGAGCCGTTACGATTATTTCGGACGGCGCAAAGATAATGATTCCTCTTGACGAGCTTGTTGACAAGGAAAAGGAGCTTGCCCGTCTCCGGAAAGAGCTGGAAAAGGTCGAGAAGGACATCACCATGCTCACCGGAAAGCTCTCCAATGAAAAATTCGTTTCCAAGGCTCCGGCCAATATCATCGAAGCCGAGCGCACAAAGCTTGCCAAGGCAGAGGAACGCAAGGCCATCATTTTGGAAACAATGGAGAAATTCAGATAAGACTATCCGATCGAATATTTACACAAGTGCAAGGCGTATTCCGGCGTTCAGACTTACAGTGCGGCGTCGGAATATGGCCTGAATGAGGTGTTTTTGTGAATTATACAGAGGCCAGAGCCTATGTTGACTCTACCGAGCGATTCGGCATTAAGCCGGGACTTGAGCGAATCACCAAAATGATGGCATACGTTGGCAATCCTCAGGACAAACTGAAATTTGTACATGTGGCAGGCACCAACGGCAAAGGTTCCACCAGTACCATGCTTGCCTCTATACTGACAAGTTCGGGCTACAGAACGGGACTTTTCACATCTCCGTATGTCATAGACTTCCGTGAGAGATTCATGGTGGACGGCGAGATGATAACCGAGGAAGAATTCGCCGAGATCATGACCAGAGTCCGCACCGTCAACGATCTTCTGGAAAAATCCGGCTGTAGTCTGACCCAGTTTGAACTGATCACGGCAGTGGCCCTATTGTGGTTTGTTCAGAAGGAATGTGACGTAGTGGTGTTGGAATGTGGACTCGGCGGCAGACTGGATTCCACCAATGTCATCAAAGAGCCGCTTTGTTCGGTCATCACCAAGATTTCGCTCGATCACACCGACATTCTGGGCGATACGGTGGAAAAGATTGCCGCCGAAAAGGCTGGAATTATCAAACCGGGATGCCCGGTCGTACTTGCCCCTAATCAGCAGAAGGCTGCCGTTTCTGTCATTGAGCGAAAGTGCGCCGAACTGGGAAGTCCGCTGGTGGTCAGCGGCATGGACACGGTGAAAATCAAAACCATGCTTCCCACGGCAACCGAAGTAATTTACGGAGGATTTCGCTTTATGGTGCCGCTTGCCGGCCCGCATCAGGTGGAAAATGCGGTTACGGTGGTCAATGCGGCAAGGGAACTCAATGAACGCGGACTGAATATTTCCGATGACAAGATTGTTGCCGGAATCGCCAAGGCTAAGATTGCGGCCAGATTTGAGATTATTTCGCACGATCCGCTGGTGATTGTGGACGGTGCGCATAATCCCGACGGCATCGGAGCGCTTTGCAGATCGATAGATGCTCTGCTTGACGGAAGAAGCGTAGTAGGCATTATCGGCATGCTGCGTGACAAGGAGTACGAAGCTGCGTTGGCACAGATTATTCCCCGTTTTGAAATGGTGATTACGGTCACTCCCGACAGTCCCAGAGCGCTCAGCGCCAAGGAACTGGCTGCCTGTGCCGAGCAGTTTGCCGGCGAAGGCGTCTCGGTCAAGCCGATAGACAGTTTCAAAAAGGCGGCTTCGCTTGCGCTGGATATGGACGATGAGGCAACGGCGGTTGTCGTGTGCGGTTCGCTGTATCTTGCCTCCGCCATGCTTCCGGTAATGAAGGAACTAATTGATTCCAGAAAAAACTGAGATTGTTTCACCGTTTGTTTTACATATATCATTAACACCCCTGTTTTATACTAATTTTCGGTTGAAAGTAGACAATTATTTGCGAGGATATTTTG
>CAMHJC010000027.1 GCA_946185345.1 uncultured Clostridia bacterium | reverse complement strand
CGAGTCGACAGCTATTCCTTGCAGGACACAAAATATCCTCGCAAATAATTGTCTATTTTCAACCGAAAATTAGTATTAAAGAAAAATATTCCAAAATGTAAATCAGTCTTGGCTGCTGCCGTTTTTACCGCAGCACTTCTTGTATTTTTTGCCGCTGCCGCAGGGACAGGGATCATTTCTGCCGATTTTCTGTGCGACTCTGACCGGCTGCGTCTTTTCATAAGCGACCTGCACGCCGGGAATCACCAAAGGCTTGGCGTTGGGAATATCGGTATTTTTGTGGCCCTTGAAGTGCGGCTTGCAGGTGCGGACATTGAGTTCGCCGATCATGCCGATGAGGTAATTGAACTGATCGACCGAGAGACGCAGGTCGGACTGTTGAATCATGTCGAATACCGGCTTGAAATCTTCATCCGAAGTACACCACTGAGCGATCCGGCGCATCATTCCGGCGGCCGCGTCGTAGGAAAGTTCGGCGTTGTTGTAGAGAAACTGAATGATCTGGCGGTAGTAGTATTCATTGGAATCGGCGCCGTACGTCGCATAGGCCTGAATTTCCCTGCGTGTGGGAAGATAATCATCCATGCCGTCCGCCTCGGGATGAATCTCCCAAGAAGTCCGCCGGTTGGAGACGGCCGTCGAATCCCCGTAGGTAAAGAGAGTCCGGTCGGCGGATTGCAGATATTCGTCCGCCTGCCGTTCGGTGATTCCCAGCGAATAGGCGTTGTTGGCGACCTCGGCGAGCTGCTTTGCGGTAAATCTGCCGTAAATGGCGGCGCAGGCGGAAGCGCAGAGCGCCAGCTCGCCGCCGTCTTCATCGAAGCACCGGGTGACACAATGCGCCATGAGTCTGCCTGCCAGTTCGTGCGGCACGGCGGTAAAGAGCATGTCCTTTTTGCTGATCAGATAAATCGCTCCGTCACAAAAAGGGGCGGAACGGACGATTTTTTCGGCAAGATCGCTGTCTGTCGAGACTTCTCCGCCGTTAAAGCACTGCATGGCAAGCCGCAGTTCCTCTTGGGAGTACTGTTTGAGTCTGATGCCGAAGCCGGCTTCGATGGCAGGAAGCAGGACATCTATCATCTGCTGCTTGGTGGATTTGTCCGAAAGTCGGATGCCGTATCGCTCCGCAATGGCTTTGATGCGGTGTTTTTTGCTGTTTTCGAGTAGAGATGGCAGTAAAAAGTCCTTTGCGTTGCCTGTAACGGCGTTTTTATCTGACAAAAGATTCAGCATCTGCAAAATACTTTCATTCCTTTCAGTTGACCTCGTCAATTTGCGTCGGAGTCGGTCACGGTTTTGGATTCACCGGACGAAGGGTGATTGGTTCCGGGGGCCTCCAAGGCTCTGGGATCGATTCCTGCGTATAAATTATAGGTGAAGGGATAATAATACAGCGTCGGCTGGCTGTTCAGATTGCTTTCATCGTAATAGGTGATGACCTTGTAGGCAAACTGCTTGCCGTCCGAAATGGAGACGTCCCACGGATACACCGATGTCTTGGTGAGAATATACCTGCCGTCGTCCTCCACTTCCCTGATAAATTTTGTCGGCCAGAAATGCCGGTCGTACTGAGAAAATTCCTGCTTGAATTCATTGTATTCGTCCATATTCCTGAAGGAATAGCTGCCGTTGAAAAGCTCAGTGTAGAAGGTGAACGCGATCAGCAAAAATCCCAGTATGGTGTACTTCAGGAGAGAAAATGACAGAATCTTATGCCATTTGATTTTGGGATAGATGATGATGAAGATAAATACAGCCACAATCAGTATCACCACGCCGCATCCGATGGCGATCGCCTTGTTGCCCATGCTGATGTAAACGATTCCGTCGATGACGGCAGCCGGAAATTCAAATACCGACAGCACGATTTCGGACAGCAGCATGAGCATGAGAAGCAGGGTCATGATCCCGGAGATTCTGGGCATATCAATGTTCACGCAGTACATAAACAGTCTTGCTCCGAAAAGCAGCAGGAATAATAACAGTATCAGCAGATTGAAGGTGCTCATGTTTTTGCCACACCCTTTCCGATATTGGTCAATGATTCTTCGGGACGGCGTGTCCCGTTATATAGTCAATCAACAGTCATTATCTGAATGTCGGCTTGATGTTCTTGGCTTTGGCAACCGCCTGGAATGACGCCGGCATTTTGGAGGAATAGCTCTTGTCATTGGTGCAGTAAATGATTTCCTCACTGTTGTAAAAGAGCAGATAAATTTTGGCGTCTTCCGAACAGATGAATATCATATCCGTGCCGGTGCTGCTGAGGTGCGCGTAGTATTTCACGGCGTTCAGTTCGGAGTCGACATTGACCTGCCTGCCGTTTTTGTCAAGCGTGCGTTCGTAGTTGATGGGAGAATTAAGCCCGTTTTTCATCATATCCTGATAAAGGGCATAATCATCCGAGGAAAGCGTGTCTTTCAGGGCCTGCACTACCTTGTCCGATCGGTAGATGTCGTAGTCGTAGGTGACCTCGGTCGATTCTTCCGGGTAATCCGGCTCCTGTTCGGTGAATTGTCCGTCGATAACGTAATCGTCACCGATGCCGAAGGCTGAATTTTTACCCGTGTGTGTAATGGAGACATGATCGGTGTCATATTGCAGCGTCAGCTTGGCTTTCTTTTTGGGGGCATATTCGGCGGTGGTTTCATCGCTGTAAAAGGCGGTTGCGTTGATGACGGCGCTTTCCTTGCCGTTCCAGATTTCCAGGCGGAATTCAAAGCTGTCCTCGTACTGCATGGTCACGGTCAGTACCGCCTTCTGTGAAGCGGCGGCGTCCTGTTTGTACCATGTGCCGATGAAGCTTTTGATCTCCGTTTTGGAGGAAACCGTGTCGTCGGATTCCTCGTCGTCCTCGGGAAAATCCACAATCTGTGTCTGGCTTTCATACGATCCGCCGGAGAAGTCATCCGTCAGGTCGGCGTCCCTGTGGCTGCGGTTCTTTTTACCGCCGAGTGAAATGGAGAGAATAAGAGCAATGACGGCGATGGCTGTCACGCCCATGCCGATGTAAACCGATATCGGCATTCTGTCCTGACTGTCTGACGGAGAGCGATAGGCATTGCTCCGTCTGTAGGAACTGCCAGTACGGGAAGTGCTGCTTCTCTGGCCGTCGGAACCGCCAGTACGGGAAGTGCTGCTTCTCTGGCCGTCGGAACCGCCAGTACGGGAAGTGCTGCTTCTCTGGCCGCCGGAACTGCCTGTACGGGAAGTATTGCTTCTCTGGCCGCCGGAACCGCTAGGACGGGAAGTACTGCTTCTCTGGCCGCCGGAACCGCTAGGACGGGAAGTGCTGCTTCTCTGGCTGCCGGAGCTGCCTGAAGCGCCGTAATTTCTGTTGTATCCGTTATTCAATGCCGTTTCACCGTTACCTTCATTTAATACCGTATGGTTTTAATCAATCGTAAAGTGCAACTCATATAATTGTAATGCAAAAAGATGTAAATTTCAATACCGTTAGAGTTACAAATTGTGTTTATTTTATAAAAATACGATGCCCAAAAACCGGAAGAGAGCTATTTCAGCGCTTTTTCGGCCATCAGCTTGAGCACAAGGGTCTGGGTCTTGGCGTCGGGCAGTTCGCCCGCAAGCACCATTTCCACCGCCTTGTCGAGAGAGATGTATTCCACTTCCAGAAATTCGCCCTCATCGGGGTGGCTCTGTCCCGAAACATCAATATCGCAGGCAAAAAGGCGGATGATCTCGCCGCAGTATCCGGGAGAAGGGTAGAGATTTCCCATACTGCGCCAGTTGGTGCCGTGCGCTCCTACTTCCTCGGCGAGTTCACGCTTGACAGCCTCGAGCGGATCCTCGCCCTTTTCCAGCTTGCCAGCAGGAAGTTCCGCAACGATCTCCCTGTAAGGATATCTGAACTGCCTGACGAAGGGAAGCTTGCCGTCCCGTGTCAGTGCGGCGACGCACACTCCGCCCGGGTGTTCCACGATTTCTCTGATGGTGGTGCTTCCGTCGGAAAGCGCCACGTCGTCCACCCGAAGATTGATGATTTTTCCCTTGAAGTGATAGGTCTGAGCGAGCGTCTTTTCCCGCATTTTTTCATAGGGATCCGTATGGCCGTTTTTTCTGATTTCCAATGCAAACCGCTCCTTTTTTGTGTATAATGGTATTGTCATGATCCGTTACTGTTATGAAAATCACTTGGTGTTCATATTAATATTCGTATAACCGCATCGTCATCCGATGCATAAGGAATGAAGGGATTGAGTGTATGAATTCGGGAATCGTGAGAATAGAGCCGCCGGATTTCGCCAGAATGACGGGATGGACACATGCGCTTGCTTCAAAATACAGCGGCATGCTGCAAGTGTCGGTCATCGGCAGAAGCGTGCTGGGACGCAGCATCTATGCCTTCCGCATCGGCAGCAGGCGCAGACAGGTGCTTTACTGCGGGGGAGTACACGGCAGGGAATGGATTACTTCGCTGCTGCTGATGTACTTTGCGGAGGAATTGCTTGACGCCTGTGCCAATTCACGCGTCATCTGCGAGATGGATATTGGCAGGCTGCTTGAGTCGGGAGGACTGACGGTCATTCCGGCCCTCAATCCCGACGGCATCGAAATTTCCGTCAACGGAGCCGACCGGGCGGCGCTGGGCGATTATCTTGACGGGGAACTGCTTGAACGCTGCCGCAGCGCGGAATTCTGCCGCAGGTGGAAATCCAACGCCCGTGGAGTGGATATCAACAGGAATTTCGATGCGGGCTGGGACGATATGCGTGCCATCGCCATGGAAAGAGGCATCCACGGCCCATCGTCCGAAGGCTGGACAGGAGAATTTCCCGTGAGCGAGCCGGAGACACGGGCGGTTGTGGAGCTTTGTGAGGAGACGAGGTTCCGTCATATGGTGGCGTTTCACTCCCAGGGAGA
This sequence comes from uncultured Clostridia bacterium, assembly GCA_946185345.1. Classification (GTDB taxonomy): domain Bacteria; phylum Bacillota; class Clostridia; order Oscillospirales; family Acutalibacteraceae; genus RUG762. The sequence goes on along the minus strand of CAMHJC010000027.1, from coordinate 19,937 downwards.
AGTGATCTACTGGAATTACCGCCGATTCACACCGCCGAGGGCGCATATCATGGCCAGAATGTTGGCGCTGTCATCGGATTATTCACTGAGTGAGCCTGACAGGACGGCCAGCTCGGCAGGCCTCAAGGACTGGTTCATGGAGCGGTTCAACGCACCGGCATTCACGGTGGAAGTCGGCAGCGGAGAATGTCCGGTGCCGCTGAGCGGATTCAGATTCATGTACAACAGGCTGAGGGAAATGCTGATTCTGGGTGCGGCCATGTAAAGGCTGTCTCCGGCAGCAGGAAATGAATGATGTATTTCATATTATTATACCATACTTATTTGTAAAGAGCAATTAATTATTTATGTGCAATTATTTAATAAAATTGAATAAGAATGATTCACCCTTCACGCGGAGGAATGAATGACTCATACGGCCGGTTCTGAAGGGAGGCAGTCGGGTCGTCAGTGAAGAAAATGAGGTGTCCGGTTCCGCCGCCGCTTCACAATAGCATCACGATAAGCGGTGAATATGCCGCATTTTTGACAAAATATTTGTGCAATCTATCTTCAATCATCCCCGAATCGGCATTTTTTTGCGAATATTGCGAGAAAATGTCGATTCGGGCTTGTAATATTACAGATTTGTAGTATAATATAACAGTATTGTAACGACATTGTAACTCAGGCGATTGCAAAAGTAAAAAGAAAAAAGCATAGCGCAGCGTCATAATCAGAGAGCGTACGCGAGCGTGGGAATCGAGGGGGTCTGGACCTCCTCGCAGGTCAAGGGCAGAGCCCTTGCGGGGTAGCACTTTTTCCGAAGGAAAAAGGCAGGGGCAGAGCCCATCGCTGCAATGCGCTTGGAATTAAAACGGGCTTGGGCGCAGCCAATAGGGTAAAAATCTCAGATGAACCTTCCCCGAATGGAGAAAAACCTGCGGTTTCAAGCATTGTAACGCCCTGATTTTATTTTACAATCAACTGGCATTGTAACTCGAAAGGAGAGTGACATTCAGTGACCAATATAGAAATCATCAGAAAAATCAAGGAAAACGGCAAAAAGAAAAAACGGAATATATTTCAGCGATTCTACCGCATGCTCTGCTGGATCGGCCTTAAGATTCAGTTCGGCACCTACAACAAGCGCCGCAGGATCAGAAAATTCTTCAGTCCGGTCGGCGGCAGGATCTCTTCCTTCCTGAGCGGCCGTATTGCGCAGCCGGTCGGCGGCGCCTTTCGTGAATTGCGTGACATCGTCTCCGAGAGCAGGAGCGGCGGCTTTGGGCAGGCATTCGGCCGCCACAAGGGATTCTTCGGAGGCGTGGTGAATGTCGTGCTTCCGCTCATATGCATCGGAGTGCTGGCAGGCGTGGCCTATACGGTTCTGACTTCCTCTCATGCCCTGGAAGTCACCTGCAACGGCAAGGTGCTGGGCTACATAGAGGACGAAAGCGTATACAACGATGCGGTGCAGCTTCTCAGCCAGCGCACGGTGAATACCAGCAGCGACTACATGGATTCGCTTTCGCCTTCCTACTCGATGGCTTCCGTCAGTTCGTCCATGAATATGAGCTCCGAAACGCTCTGCGAGGCATTGCTTGCCGACAGCAGCAGCGTTGAAAACGCCTACGGACTTTACATAAACGGCGAGCTTTGCGCCGCCGCCAAGAGCTACGGCGACATTCAGTTTATCATGGAAACCTTCCTCGACCAGTACAAGACCGGCACGCCCGGCGAACAGGTCACTTTTATGGGAACCACTGATATTGTCAGCGGACTTTATTCCACCGACAGGATCGTGTCGTCCGATAAATTTGCCAAGACCATATCCAAAAAGCGCACCGAGACGCAGATTTACACCGTGATGGAGGGCGATACCGCCCAATCCATCGCCAATGTGGCCAATATGTCCTACGGCCGGCTCATGAAGCTCAACGAAAATCTGGACGATAACCCCGAACCCGGCACTTCCGTGCTGCTGGAAAAAGAGCTTCCGGTGCTGAAGGTGCAGACAATCCGCACGGTGACGGTCAAGGAAACGATTAAATTCACTAAGACAACCAAGAAGAACAATCAGAAATATACCTCTTACAAAAAGTGCATCCAAAAGGGCGTCAACGGAGAACGTGAGGTGGTCAAGCTGGTTACCGAAATCAACGGCGTGCAGGTTTCCAGCGAGGTGATTTCCTCCACCGTCACCAAGGAGCCTGTCGAGGCGGTCTATGAGGTAGGTACCAAGAAGGCCAGCGGCGTCGGCTCCGGCAAATTTACATGGCCGGTGCCGGGCGTACGTACCATTTCCTCGCCCTTCGGCCCCAGATGGGGTCGCTTCCACAGCGGAATAGATATTTCCACCAGCGGCATATACGGGCGCACTGTTGTTGCGGCCGATTCCGGCACCGCCACCGTCAAGCGCTCCGCCGGAGGCTACGGTCTGCATATCATTATCTCACACGGCAACGGATATTCCACCTGCTATGCGCATCTGAGTGCGGTCAGCATTTCCTCCGGAGCTACTGTGGCCAAGGGACAGGCGATAGGACGTGTCGGTAACTCAGGACGTTCCACCGGGCCGCATCTCCACTTCGAAATTCGCAAAAACAATTCCGCAACCAACCCGATGAGGTATTTTTAATTCAACGCCCACCGCTCATCCGTCTCTTAAGCAAAGACGGATGAGCGGTTTTTGATTTGTCCGCCGCACGGCATGCCGAAAAGGGCAGGGAGACGCATTTGGCACTCCCTGCCCTTTTTTGTGATACGGTATCCGGTGCGCCGCTGCGGCGTCAGATAAGCCTTCTGAGGTCCAGTTCCACGTCCTGATAGGACTTTGAAACAGCCACCGTTTCTTCCTGCTTCGGCCGGTTTCTCGGACTGTATTCGCCGAGGATCTTGTCGTAATCGGCGGTAATTTCTTCCGAAACTGCGGCGTCCTTGCTGGCGGCCTTGTTGTATTTCTTGTAAATCTCCAGCAGTTCCTTGTAGCACTGAATGAATACCTTGATGATCTCGGGGTCAAATTTTCTTCCGCTCTCGTCGCAGACGCTGTGGTAGGCCTTGTTGGGATCCCAGCCGCTCTTGTAGCCTTTGGCACTGATGATGAGCATGTCAAATGAATCCGCCACCGCCACGATTCTGCCGGCCAGACTGATTTCCTTGCCGGTCTTGCCGAGATATCCGGCGCCGTCCCAGTGTTCGTGGTGATCGAGAGCCACCTGACGGGCGAGTTCCATAATTTTGCCCTCGGCGTTTTCAAGCAGCTGTTCACCGGCGACGACGTGGGTCTTCATGATGGCGAATTCCTCGTCGTTGAGGGAGCTTTCCTTGTTAATTACCTCGGAAGGAATGAGAATGTTGCCGATATCGTGCATCATGGAAGCGACGCGGAGCGCTTCCACTTCGTCATCGTTCAGACCCATATTTCTGGCGATAATGCGGGTGTACTCCGATACACGCTTGATATGCTGTCCGAAATTGCCTGACTTGGCCTCGGCCGCCTCGGAAAGCGTGATCATGACGTTTTCCTGTTCCGCGACGGTTTCGGAAATGCGCTTCTGCACGATTTCGCCGTGTTCAAACATATAGGAAATACAGTAGAAGATGATGCCTATGAAGATGTACATGAAGTTGATGGAGATTTTGATGGAAATGCCATACAGGCTTGCCACAACAAACTGCGCCAGAATAGGCAGCACCGAGAGCAGCATGAGCACGATGGCAACCACCCGGATGATAAAGATATTGCCTCTGGAAAAGGGCGGCTTTTCCTGGTACAGTCTCAGAAATATCAGACCGGCCATCAGAGTGACCATCAGGAGCAGCACCGAACCCACCAGCTGATTGACGCTGTTCGCGGTGGTATAGGTAACATTATTGGCTCTGAAATCGCTGTTGATGGAGCTGATTTTGAAAATCGACATGATCAGCAGAACCAGAGCGGCAACGAACATCATGATGCTGATAATCAGACCGATGATGTGAAGCTGCTTGTTGACATGGGTTGAACGCGCGTTCAGCTCAGCGTCTTCGTCTGTGTTCGTTTTTAACGTGGAAAACAGATTAAATTTAGCCATGTATCAGATCACCTTTCTCTCTGAATATTTCCGGCAGTGTCAGACGGTACAGTCAAGAAACCGTCCGTGGAAGGATTATTCGCCTTCCTTAGCGGTTTCCTCGGCAGCCTTGGCGGCTTCCTTCTTTTTCCTGCGGGAATCACGCCAGTCGCAGAATGAGCGCACGATAGTGCTGCCGGCCAGTCCGAGCAGGAATCCGAGAATGGCGCCGCCGAGCACGTCGCTGGGATAATGCACCTGCAGATAGATGCGTGAAAAAGCAATCAGCAGGGCCAGCACAAATGCGGCAAATCCGTAGACCGTGTGATCCTTGAAAAGCGCCGTGGAGGCTTCAAAGCTGGCAAGGGTATGTCCCGACGGGAAGGAATAATCTGTCGGAGCCTTGATAAGCAGCTGACTTTTGGGCAGAACCGGATGGGCAAGATCGTACGGTCTGGTACGCATGATGAGATTTTTGAGTATGCCGTTGCCGATAATCAGGCCGAGCAGCATTGCGACACCCATTGCGGCGCCGGTGCGGCGGGTCTTTTTGGGAATCAGCAGAATCAGCGCCAGCGCTATCCAGAAAATTCCCTCGTCGCCGAGCTTGGTGATGTACGGCATGATGGTATCCATCACGGGATTGCGCATGGAATAATTGACAGCGTGGAGCACGTCGTGGTCAAAAGAGGAGACGCTCTCCAAAAAATAATTCAGTATACTACTCATTACTGATTACCTCCTGAATCAGGCCCATTGATGGCGAATCGGCCGCCTGAATAATGAATATACTTATGCATCATTATTAATATATCATATATTCTATAATATTTCAATCATTTTTTTATGTCAATTTAAATGATTTTTCAAAATTAATTTGGGAAGGAATAATTGAGACTTTTCTTCCCAAAAAAACGCCGCGGCAGGAAAACTCCCCCGTGGCGTGAAAGACAATGTATTTTTCTAGGGATACGCTGATTTAGTGGATTTATGCGCCTCTCAAAGACGTAACCTCGCAATGCGGAATCGACGGCAGGTCTTTAATCGGCTTATCCCCGGTGAAGGACTGTTCCGGCGAACGTATCACAGCCGCCTTCTGGCCGTAACGGGAACCGCCGCCGCAGCCAGCACAGCCGAAGCCGCCGCCGTGATGCAGGCAGCCGTAAAATAATCCGAGGGTGCGGCCTCTCCGGTGAGCAGCGGTGCGCTCTGAACGAGAAAAGTGGGGAGGTATTCCCTGACGGTGCCGATCATGCCGAGCAGTGTCATGACGGCGTAAACGGCGCCGACTCCCAGAAGCACCTGTGCCGCCGAGTCCGCAAAGGACGAAAAGAAGGTGATGGCGCACAGCAGCATGACGCCGATCAGCCACAGACCGAAGGACGCAAAGGCATAATGGCTTACTGCCGAGTTGTCCCAGTAGTAATCGCTGTAAAACCAGGTGATGCCGAAGCTGAGCCAATAGCCTGCGCTCCACACAAGCAGCATGGTGAAGGTTTTGGCGGCGACGACTGCCCCGCGGGACATTCCCTTGGCAAGCAGCGGAATGAGCGTGCCTTTGGCATATTCCGAGGTGAAAAGGCCGCCGAACATCACAACCGTGACCAGCATGGCCATCGGCATGTTTTTGAAAAACTGCACCCACGAATCCATCGCCGTGACGGTGTATTCGGTTATGGTGATGCCTGAGGAAGCCAGCGAGTCGGCCAGTGTCTCATAGAGCCACGGAGTCAGCTTGGCAATGGCGGGATTCATGATGCCAAAGAGGCAAAAAATGATCAGAAAGAGCATCAGTCTGCCGTTGCGCTTCATTTCGAGCAGTTCCTTGCCGGTAAATGTGATAAAGTGCCTCATGCACCGATCACCTCCATGAACATATCCTCCAGGTCAGGCTCCTTTCGCTCGAACCGGATGACCGGAATATGCCGCCCCAACAGGAATTGCATGAGAAGTTCGGCGTCCTGCGCCGAAGCGTTTTTCAGGACGAAGCAGCCTTCCCTGACCTCGCCGGAAGCGAATTGCTCCGCAATCACGGCGGCGTCTGAGGGATGTTCCGGCTGAATTTCCACGGCGGTATTGCCTCTTTTGCGGCGTATTTCCTCAATATCTCCGCTCAGGGCGATGGTGCCTCCTTCGAGGAAGGCCACCCGGTCGCAGATTCTTTCCACGTCGGTGAGAATGTGTGTGGAAAAGAACACCGACGTCTGTCTGCCGGCGTCTTTGATAATGTCGAGTATCTCCTTGCGGCCTACCGGGTCAAGAGCGGAGGTCGGCTCGTCGCATATGAGCAGTCTGGGACGGCTTATGAGCGCCTGGGCGATGCCGAGACGCTGCTTCATTCCTCTGGAATACCCCTTGATGCGGTGCTTTTCGTCCGACAGACCGACCAGTCCGAGCAATTCGTCGGTGCGCTGGCGGACTTCGCCGGTATTCATGCCGGCCACTCTGCCGCAGAGCGACATATATTCCCTTGCGGTCATGTATCCGTAGAATTCCGGCACATCGGGAAGGTAGCCGATGAAGCGGTTGGTTCTGCCGCTGCCGTAATTCACACGCTCGCCGCAGACGCTGATTTCTCCGCCGTCCGGCCTGAGAAGTCCGATAATCGACTTCATGGTGGTGGTCTTGCCTGCGCCGTTGCGTCCCACGAAGCCGAACACGCAGTTTTCCGGCACCGACAGCGTCACATCGGTAAGCACCTGCCGACTGCCGAAGCTCTTGCTGAGTCCGGCGATATCAAGCACGTTCATCATTGATCCTCTTTTCCAAAGATAAAGTAGAGTATCGGACCGACGAAATTCATCAGAATAATCGTGACGAGAAGCCAGAGAAGCCGGTTGCCGTTTTTGTAGTTTTTATGGGTCAGGATATGCACCAGCGCCCAGAAAAACAGCGCAAACTGTGCGACAAGCAGCGGCAGCAGCAGCGGCAGATATTCCTTCAGAGCAGCAAGATTATTCATAAAAAAACCTCCGTTTCACATGTTGGCGAAAAAAAGTAATTAGAGAACTTTCTAAATGAATTGTACCATATGCCCCGTGTTTTGTCAATCAACAGAAACAAATTTTTCCCCGTACTTTCCGTACTTCACGCAAAAAAAGCGCATGTGCCTGTCGGAGATTCATTGCGGCAGGCGCATGCGCATGATGACGGGAGGATGTTGCGGCCCCGTCGGAGAATTATTCCCGGACGGATTATACTAATTTTCGGTTGAAAGTAGACAATTATTTGCGAGGATATTTTGTGTCCTGCAAGGAATAGCTGTCGACTCGTCGACAGCAGGACGATGACGCCGCAGGGCGCAAAATAGGCCGCAAAGAAAGTCTGATTTTAGCCGAAAATTAGTATTACAGCACCATGGACGGAAGGCCGTTAATGCCCGCAACGGCGAGCAGATAATCGGTTCCCTCACGTATGCCGTTTTTGCCCAGCTCCTGCACGGCGCTTTGTCTGGCGAGAACCGGCATATTGTTCTCCGCACTGAGATGTCCCAGCACAAATCTCGTGGTACCGGCCCGGGCAAGCACCGGCAGCTCGGCCGAACAGGCCTCGTTGCTGAGATGTCCCCTGTCAGAGGCAATGCGCTTTTTGAGGGGATAGGGATAGCTGCCGGCGTAGAGCATGGTCACGTCGTGATTGGATTCCAGATAGACCAGATCGCTTCCCTCGAGCGCCGAGTGAATATCCTGTGTGATGACGCCCGTATCGGTGGCAAGCGAAATGCGCCTTCCGTCGGCACATTCCACACGGAAGCCGCAGCTTTGGGCGGCGTCGTGAGAAGTGGCGAATCCGGTCACGCCCATATCTCCCATATCGACGGTTCCCGGTGGCATGAGCCGGAGGTCGACGTTCTGCGCATGACCGTATTGCGTGAGATACTCCGCCGTTCCCTCGGTGGCGTAAACCGGCACCTTCAGCGATGAAGCCAGCACCCGCAGTCCGGCGATGTGGTCGCTGTGCTCGTGGGTGATGAATATGCCGGCGATGTCCGCCGGGTCAATCGCCTCCTGAGCGAGCCGTTCCCTGATTTTTTTTGCGGAGCGTCCTGCGTCTATCAATATATATCTTCCGCCGCAGCCTATCGCCACGCAGTTTCCGGAGCTGCCGCTGTATAATGAACAAAACCTCGCCAAATAAACGCTTCCTTTCACGCCGCCGACCCTGTCATGCCTTCTGTCAAAGGTCCGCAAGGGGGGCAGAATTCCATAAGCAATAAAACACAACGATAACCGCCTGCCGATATTTCTGCAAAATAATCAGAGGCGGTTATTGTCACGATATGGTTAATTTGAATAATTGAAATAATTAGGCGGTTGTAAAACAAAAAGAAAAAAGCATAGCGCAGCGCACAACTAGCGAACGAATGTGAGCGTGGGAGTCGAGGGGGTCTGGACCTCCTCGCGGGTCAAGGGCAGCGCCCCTCGCTGCAACGCACTTCGAGATAAAACGGGGGTGAGGCGCCACCGAAAAGATAAAAGCCTAAGATCTTCCTTCGCACGAGTGGAGAATAACATGCGTTTTCAAACGCTGTAAAATCCCTGATTCTCGTAGCTTTTACTGTTTTACAATCGGCTAAATTTGTCATAATGCAATGGAGGAAACTCATGACGCCCGGCCGGAATGACCGCCCTGCGTCAATGCGTCACTGTGTCTTTCCGGACCGGCTGTCGTAGAAATCATCGGGAACCGTCCGGCGGTCGATGACCGCTCCGACGCCGACCAGCTTGTCGATCAGCTGCTCGTAGCCCCGTTCGATGTGGTAAATCTCACGGATATAGGTTTCGCCTTCGGCTATGAGGGCGGCAATGACCATGGCGGCGCCGCCTCTGAGGTCAGTGGCCTTGACGTGATTGCCCACCAGTTTTTCCACGCCGATGAATTTGGCGACTCTGCCCTGGACTTCGGCGTTGACTCCCAGCTTTTTAAGCTCCTCGACATACTGGAAACGGTTTTCCCAGACGCCTTCCGTGATGGAGCTGGTGCCGTTGGCGATAGCCATTGCCGCCGCCATCTGGGGCTGCATGTCGGTCGGGAATCCGGGGTGCGGCATGGTGGTGACATTGCACGCCTTGAGCGGCCCCGAACGGGTAATGCGCATGGAGTCGTCGTATTCGTACACTTCCACGCCCATTTCCATGAGCTTTTTGGAGATGCTCTCCATGTGCTTGGGAGTGACGTTTTTAATGGTAATGTCTCCGCCGGTCGCTGCGGCGGCGATCATGTAGGTGCCTGCCTCGATCTGATCGGGGATAATGGAATAAGTCGCTCCGTGCATTTTACTGACGCCTCTGATTTTGATGACGTCGGTGCCGGCGCCTCTCACATCGGCTCCCATGGAGTTGAGGAAGTTGGCCAGGTCGACGATGTGCGGTTCCTTGGCGGCGTGCTCGATAATGGTAAGCCCCTTCGCCTTGACGGCGGCGAGCATGATGTTGATGGTTGCGCCCACGGAAACCACGTCAAGCGGAATGCATGCGCCCTTGAGCCCGTCGGAGGCGGTCAGCGAAATAATGCCGTCCCTCAGACCTGTCTTGGCGCCGAGCGCCTCAAATCCCTTGAGGTGCTGGTCAATAGGTCTTACACCGAAGTAGCAGCCGCCGGGCATCGGCACTCTGGCGTGACCGAATCGGCCGAGCAGAGCGCCCAGCATATAGTAGGAAGCACGCATATTCTTGGCGAGTTCCTGACTGACCTGCGCGCAGCTCAGCTCCCTGGAATCTATTTCAATGACCGAGGAACTGATCCTGGTCACCTTAGCGCCAAGCTGAATGAGTATCTTTGAAATAACGTCCACGTCGCTTATCGTGGGGAGGTTTTCTATTCTGCATATGTCACCCGATAATATGGCGGCGGGAATGATGGCTACCGCAGCGTTTTTGGCTCCGCCGACGGTGATGGAACCTTCCAGCCTATTGCCGCCCTGAACAACAAAAATATCCAAGGATATACCTCCAATTCATAATCAGAACAAAGTAATTATAACACGGATTTTGAAAAAAAAAAAGCGCTATTTTTCTATTCTTTCCCTGGTTTGTTTATTTTTACATTTTATTCACATTGTTGATGGGATAATATTTCACCTGTGTCAAGACCACTCGTGAGATTTGTTAAAAATAGTTAAAAATATTGTCTATTTTTTTACTGGAAATTTAATCGACTTGTTGCTATAATTAATATGTATATTTAAACACTATAATACGTTGAGAATACTATGAATTATGCTTGCTTTACGCATAAAGCAACGCATAAAGCAATGCGGAACGCCGCCGGCAACAGTGATTGTGTCTCACAATGCTTCCCGTCAGCGGCCTGCGCATGTCATGATTTATATTCCAGGCTTATCCGGAAAGGAGAATTCAGCTTGAATATTTCATTATCTTTATCCGGCTGCGGAACTTTGGCCAAAAAGGTGACCGCGCTTCTGATTTCCGCCGCTCTGGCCGCCTCTTTTGTGCCTGCCGTCTCAGCCTCTCCGGTTTCCGACGGAGATCTGGGAGCCGCTCAGACCTCCCGGACCACCACGGTGACCGCCGCCTCCGATCCAAGCGTGACAGAGTCGACTTCGGCGACAAGCGCGACAGAATCAACCGAGTCCGCCGCTTCCACCACATCCACCCAGGCGGAATCCACCCGGATGACGACCCAGGCCACCCAGCCGGCCGGTTCTTATACCCAGACCTCCGCTCTTTCGGGCGGATTTGAAAATGTGGAAACCGACGGCGGCGTGGTATTTGTCGGTACAGCGAGAATTCCCAGGGAAGACAGCTCCTTCGCCGACGTGAAATTCGTCTACAGCAGCAGTCTGAACCTCAATGACAAGTCGTTTGAGCTCATCAAAAATGAGCTTTTGGCCTGCGGCATGGAAATTCCGAACGGACTGATCTACGTCAGCGGCAGCGACATCGTTTCGGACAGCGAGCTTATGACATCCACCAGTGAACGTCAGGCGATATTCGCCTGCGGTACGGAAGACGCCCGGACAACGCTGATTCCTTATCCTGCCTACGGTAGCGTTGAGGAATCCTTTGAGCGTCGTTTCCCTGGATATATCTTCAGCATATCGACTTACACCTCCCTCAGGCCGCTGCTTGACGGAAGGGAAAAGGTTACGCTTTCGGAGGACGGCCAGACCGCTTCCACCTCTATTGTCATGTCCGAGGACTATGTGGAAAAAGTGGTCAACGGCAGGAAGATCAAGATCCTGATGATCAATTCCGAGCTGAAATATTACTTCCGCGCACCCAAGCTGGTCTTTGAGAAGGACGAGGATTACAATGTGTCCGATTCGGATATTGTTTACCATTATCCGACCCGTTCCACCACTGATCCGAGTGATACCCTCACCACGGAGGCTACCCGGAGCACTACTCTGGCCACCGATCCCTTCTTTGAGGACGATGACCCGACACAGCCCGGTGAATCGACTACCGGTTCCACGACTTCCGCCACCGAATCCACCACGGAATCCACGACGGAATCCACGACCCAGTCCACTTCTTTGTCGACCACCGAATCCACGGTTTCCACCACAGAGCCGGAAGACGATGATCCGACCAATGTGATTGACACGACAAGCGCCACAAGTGCCTCTTCCACTGAAAGTACCGCCACATGGCCCGAATCGACCGAGCCGACCAGACTTATTCCCTATGCGCAGCCGATTCATCCCATTCCTACGCAGTCCACCACACAGTCGACTTCCCAGACCACTGTCAGCACCATGCCTACGACATCGGCAACCGAGTCGACCACGCAGACTACTTCCACCCAGACCACTCAGAATATCACCCTGCCGACAGGCACGCAGCCTACCAATAACAGTTCTTTTGATCCGATCATTGATCCTTCCTATCAGAGAGAACAGAACAGCGTCGGCGAGGCTTATGTCAACACCAGACGCCTGCCGCTGAATATCCGCTCCGGCCCGGGCCTGAATTACATGGTCGTCAAAGTTCTTCCCAAGGGAACACATCTCACCGTACTGGATACCACCAATCCCGACTGGTACATGGTGCGTCTCCAGAACCGCACCGTTGGCTACGCCTACAGCAGATACATCAGATTCCTGTAATGAAGCACCGTCAGGGTCTGATATCCGAATCACGCCGAATTATTCTAAAATACGCTAAAACACACTAAAAAACACGCAGCGCCGAAGTTTTGAGACAATCGGTGCTGCGTGTGCTTATTTTCGGGACTTTTTCTCAAAAGCCGCCCTGTCGTGCTTGCTTTTGAGGTCGTCGGATTTTTTCTGCCGGAGAGAAAGCGACTGTGCGACGTCGTTTTCACCGTAAATGAATTGATTGAGGTACCGGGCGTTGGCGTTGATGTCGGCGTTGACGTACCAGATGCCTTTGATTTTTTTGTCGGTCCAAGCGCCGTCCATCGGAATTCTTAGCTCCAGCGTGTCATAATTCAGGCAGCCGAGGCCGTCAAGAAGCAGCCCGGTCATTTCGTTGCGGGTCATATTGGAGGTGATGAAGGGAGCCGACACGGCCAGCAGATTCTGCGCATCAACGGGAGAAATCGTGCGGGCCTTCTTCATGATCTGTGTCAGTACCCTGCGCTGGCGCGCCGTGCGTGCCGTGTCGGTGCCGACCTTGCGGATACGGCAGTAGGAGAGTGCCTGCTGGCCGTTGAAATTGTAGACGCCGGCTTTGGAGAGCCGATTTCGCTTGCCTTTCACGTATTTGTTGAACTGCTCCAGCTCCATCGGCTCGATTTCGACTTCAACGCCGCCGAGATTGTCCACCACCGTGGCGAACACATTGTAATCAATACACACAAAGCGGTCGATCCTGATGCCGAAATTGGAATAAATCGTCTTGAGCAGCAGATTGCCGCCGCCGAAGGCAAACGCAGCATTGAGCTTGTTTTTGCCGCATCCCGGTATCTGAAGATACATGTCCCTCATCAGCGAGGTCATTTTGATTGCCTGATGCTTGTGGTCGACGGTGAGAATAATCATGCTGTCCGTGCGTGAAGTGCCGTTTTTGTCAATATCGCAGCCGCACAGCAGAATATTGGTGATCTCATCGGTTTGTGACTCAAACCGGTTCATTTCGGACTGGCTGACCAGCACTTCCACCTTGTCGAAGCTCACGCCGCCCGGCACATAATGGATGGAATCGACAATGTCGTTGAGTTTATAGGTTTCATACACCACGAGTGCGAGCAGTCCCATGACGATGACCAGCAGCGACATGGTGACGATTCTCTTGACGGGCAGGCGTTTTTTGAATTTTTTGCGTTTTTTGGAATTCTGACTGTCGGGCGTTCCGGTCTTTCTGATGACCCTGACGGATTTGGTGCTTTTGGCGGTCTCCTTGGCGTCATCCTGCATTTTTTCGGTAAGCTCACGCACTTCGGGCAGAGATTCCAGCCTGACGCTGCCTGAAGCGACCGAGACGCACTGCGCCGAGCCGGCTGCGCTGCCGCCGACCACTACGGCGCCGTCGATTTCGTTATCGGCATTGCTCACACTTTTCACCACTTTTCAAATCACATATCACTTACCAAACATTTTACAACACGTAAAACGCCCTTGTCAATTGCCCCGGCCATTATTTAAACATAAATTAAACAATATAAAACAAAAAATTCATTAAGTAAAGGGCAGAAAAATCCCTAAATCACTTGACGTAGGGGAATTTATTGTGCTATAATCAAAGGTGAAGTATATTTTGGTGAGGTGAATTCCTTTGTCTCTTGCGATATTTTTGTGCGTCCCGAGCGTTTGTATGAGTGACGCGTATGAAAAAAACAACAATCATAATATGACGGGAGGCGCTGAGATTTCATCTTGCTTTTATGCGTAAGAAAAATCAGTGTCCTCCCGTCATGCTTTGCGGGAGGACTTTTGATTTGTTGAGAGAAGGAGAATAGCAACTATGGAATTTACCAATCCAAAGGACGTTAAGAAGCCGCTGAGCGTCAGGGACGTCTCCGCCGCCAACGGCGGAGAAATCACCATTCACGGCGGCATCCACATTATCCGTGACATGGGCGAATTTTCATTTGTGGTGCTTCGTCTGCCCGACGGCATGTGCCAGTGCACGGTGGAAAAATCCACCGACTTCGGCGGCGAGAGCATCTGCGAGGAGGCCTGCATAGAGGTGACAGGCACGGTGCGTGAGGAAAAGCGTGCTCCCGGCGGCTACGAAGTGGTCGTGAAGTCCGGCAGGGTGCTTTCCAAGCCGGCCGCCGCCATGCCCATCAGCATCAACAAGCACAAGATCACCGCCGCTCTCGAAAACGAAATTCCGCTGCGCAACATCACCCTGCGCAACGGCAATTACCGCACCCGTTTCCGCATCCAGGGCGAAATCGTCAGAGGCTTCCGTGATTATCTCGACAGCCAGGGATTCGTGGAGATTCACACCCCGAAAATCAACGCTAAGGCGGCCGAAGGCGGCGCCAATGTCTTCAAGATGGAGTACTTCGGCAAGAAGGCCGTGCTGGCGCAGAGTCCTCAGTTCTACAAGCAGGCCATGGTGGGCGTATTCGAGAGAGTCTATGAGGTCGCTCCCGTATTCCGTGCCGAAAAGCACAACACCGCACGCCACCTCAACGAATACATCAGCATGGATTTCGAGCTGGGCTACATCGACAGCTTTTACGATATCATGGCCATCGAGACAGGCATGCTCAAGCTGGTCATGGACAGAATCCGTGAAAAGTACGCCCGTGAGATTTCCCTGATGAAGCTGGATATTCCGGTCATCGACACCATTCCCAACGTCCGCTTCAAGGAGGCCAAGGAGCTGATCGCTTCGGAATACGGCAGAGAGATCAAGGATCCCTACGACCTCGACCCGGACGAGGAACAGCTCATCGGCAAGTACTTCAAGGAGAAGTACCATTCCGACTTCGTCTTTGTCACACACTATCCCTCCAAGAAGCGTCCCTTCTATGCGATGGACGACCCGGAGGATCCCAACTACACACTGAGTTTCGACCTTCTTTTCAGAGGTCTGGAAGTCACCACCGGCGGCCAGAGAATTCACGATTACGATGAGCAGGTCGCCAAAATCATCAAAAAGAAGATGAATCCCGAGGACTTCGCCACCTACCTCAACATTCACAAGCACGGCATGCCGCCGCACGGCGGTCTCGGCATCGGCCTGGAGCGTCTCACCATGCGTCTTTTCAATGACGACAACATCCGCTATTCCTCCATGTTCCCGAGAGATATGCTGCGTCTGGTACCCTGACGCTCGCATTCGCTCGCTTAGAGAAGAAAGAATAGAGAATAAATAATAAATCATCATATCGGAGCGCATGGAGAAAAAACGGCGTCGGAATATAAAGTAAAATAATAAATACAGTCATAACCGCATAACTTCACACTCCACACTCCACACTTCACACTATAAAAGGGAGATGCGATAAAAAATGGTCATTACCGATGAACTGGTCACCTATCTGGAGGCACTGGGCAGAATCAGGCTGCCCGAGGAAAGCCGCGCCAAGGCGCAGAGCGACCTTCAGGAGATATTACAGTATATCGACACGCTGTCCGAACTGGACACCGAGGGCATCGAGCCTATGAGCCACGCCCTGCCGCTCACCAACGTCATGCGTGAGGACGAAGTGCAGCCCTCCATTCCCACCGAGGATGTGCTGCGCAACGCTCCGGCGCAGAAGGACAATTACTTCCTGGTACCGCGTTCGTTTGAATAATCATCCCTTTTGCCTGATTTTCGGACGACTACACAGAATTGAAAGGAAGATAAACGATGAATCTTGAAACGATGACCGCACTTCAGCTTGGTGCGGCAATCAGAAAGGGCGAAATCAGCGCCGTGGAAGCGGCGAAATTCTCGCTCGGTCAGATTGAACAATACGATAAGAAATTCTCCTGCTTCGTCACGGTGCAGGACGACGTTCTCGCAAGAGCCGAGGAAGTGCAGAAGAAGATATCCTCCGGCGAATACACGTCTCCTCTTGCCGGCGTGCCGATGGGCATCAAGGACAACATGTGCCAGAAGGGCATACAGACCTCCTGCGGTTCCCGTATGCTGAGCAATTTCAAGCCTACCTACAGCGCCACCGCCGTGGAGGAGATCATGAAGGCCGGAGCCGTTCCGCTCGGCAAGCTCAACATGGACGAATTCGCCATGGGATCCACCTCCGAGACCAGCTTCTTCGGCGCCACCAAAAATCCGTGGAATGTAAACTGCGTTCCCGGCGGTTCCTCGGGCGGTTCGGCAGCGGCCGTCGCCGCCGGCGAATGTTTCTACGCTCTCGGCTCCGACACGGGCGGAAGTATCCGCCAGCCGGCCTCCTTCTGCGGCGTGACCGGCATCAAGCCGACCTACGGCTCGGTTTCCCGTTTCGGACTGGTCGCCTACGCAAGCTCTCTTGACCAGATCGGACCGATCGCTCACAATGCCGCCGACTGCGCCGCCGTTCTTGCCGAGATTATGAAGCAGGACAGGAAGGACAACACCAGTGTTGCCACCAAAGGCGCCGATCTTCAGGCTGTTCTCAACGCCGACGTCAAGGGCATGAAGATAGGTATTCCGACCGACTTTTTCGGAGAAGGCCTTGACAGGGAAGTCGCCGCCACCATCGAAGCCGCCGCCAAGCAGCTCGAAAGTATGGGCGCGACGGTCGAGAAATTCGACATGCCGATTGTCAAATACGCCATTCCGGCCTACTACATCATCGCTTCCGCCGAAGCGAGCAGCAACCTCAGCCGCTACGACGGCATCAAATACGGCTACCGCGCCGATGATTTTGAAGACCTGCTCGACCTCTACACCAAGAGCCGCAGCGAAGGCTTCGGCATGGAGGTCAAGCGCAGAATCATGCTGGGCTGCTTCGTGCTTTCTTCCGGCTATTATGACGCCTACTACCGCAAGGCATTGCAGGCAAAGGCTCTGATCAAAGGCGCATTTGACAAGGCTTTTGAGAAGTACGACCTCATTCTCGGCCCGGTTGCTCCGACGACCGCATTGAAGATAGGGGAGAATCTCTCCGATCCTCTGAAAATGTACCTCGGCGACATCTACACCGTTATGATGAATCTCGCCGGACTTCCTGCCGCCTCGGTTCCCTGCGGCTTTGACTCCAAGGGAATGCCCGTAGGCATGCACCTCATCGGCAATTACTTTGACGAAACCAAGATTCTCGGAGCGGCTCACGCCTACCAGCAGGTCACCGACTGGCACAAGCGCAAGCCCACTGAGCTTGAAAATATGTGAGAAAGGAGCGGATTGGAACAATGGCTAAGACAACATCATGGGAAATCGTTATGGGTCTGGAAGTTCACGTGGAGCTTGCCACCAAGACCAAAATATTCTGCTCCTGCACCACCGAATTCGGCGGTGCGCCCAACACTCACTGCTGTCCGGTCTGCACCGGTATGCCGGGCGTGCTTCCTTCGCTCAACAAGGCGGTAGTGGAATACGCCACCAAGGCAGGCCTCGCACTCAACTGCGAAATCACCAGATACAACAAATTCGACCGCAAAAACTACTTCTATCCCGACCTGCCAAAGGCCTATCAGATCAGCCAGCTTTATCTGCCGATCTGCCGCAACGGCGGCGTTGAGATCGAGGCGGAAGGCGGCGGAAAGAAAATCATCGGCATCCACGAAATTCACATGGAGGAGGACGCCGGCAAGCTGGTACACGACCCCTGGACCGATTCCACCATGGTCGACTACAACCGCTGCGGCGTGCCGCTGATCGAAATCGTCAGCGAGCCGGATTTCCGCTCCGCCAACGAAGTCATCCGCTACCTCGAGAAGCTCAAGGCGATTCTGCAATTCATCGGCGTATCCGACTGCAAGATGCAGGAAGGCTCGCTCCGTGCCGACATCAACCTTTCCGTCCGTCCGGTCGGTTCGGATAAATTCGGTACCCGTACCGAGATGAAGAACATGAACTCCTTTAAGGCCATCGCCAGAGCCATCAACGGCGAATCCAAGCGCCAGATCGAGGTGCTGGAGGAAGGCGGAGAGGTAAAGCAGGAGACACGCCGCTGGGACGACAACAAGGACGCTTCCTTTGCCATGCGTTCCAAGGAGGATGCGCAGGATTACAAGTACTTCCCCGAGCCTGACCTCATTCCGATCGAGATCAGCGAGGAAACCATCGAGCAAACGAGGAATTCCCTGCCCGAGCTGCCCGAAGCCAAGCGACAGCGTTACGTCAGCGAACTCGGCCTTTCGGAGTACGATGCCGCTCAGCTCACCACGTCCAAATATCTGGTCGCTCTGTTCGAGCAGAATCTTGAAGCAGGCTATCCGGCCAAGGAGCTTGCCAACTGGATTATGGGCGAAGTCATGCGCATGCTCAGCGACAGCGGCAAAGAGCCGGAGGACATGACCTTTGACTACAGCTATCTCGGTTCGCTCATCGGCATGGTGCAGAAGAACGAAATCACCCGCAACACCGCCAAAAAGGTATTCAAGGCGGTGTTTGAAGAAGGCTGCGACCCGGTCAGGTACGTCGAGGAGCACAACCTCAAGACCGTGACCGACACCGGCGCCGTCAAGGCGGCCATTGAGGAAGTCGTCGCCGCCAATCAGAAGTCGGTCGATGAGTACCGGTCGGGCAAGGAAAAGGCGCTGCAATACCTCATCGGCCAGTCCATGAGAGCGCTCAGAGGCAAGGCCGATCCGCAGACCGTCACCGCCATTCTGAAGGAGATTCTGGGCTGATTTACCGATTTTTTCGGATTATTCAAATATACAACAAATTCCCGAATGACATTGGCGAGGAAAAAGCCGCCGGTACATTCGGGAATTTTTCTGCCGGAACCGTGGTTCGGCAGATGATAACAGACGGAACAGCCAGGGGGGTTAGTGATTTATCGTGATAAATACCCGCCGCACGGCTGTTCCAAAGTGCGGCGGGTATGGGTAATATGTGTTTTTATGTGAAAGTCTGAATTATTAAATTGTGATTTTTGTGATTATTGTGATTTAAGGATATTTATATTGTTTTTTGCAATATTTACAGACACCCGTTGGTGCCGTTCTTTTTATACCGTTGCCGGTCCACTTCAGAATATCGCCATTCAAAGCCCCCTTGTAGGTTCAGTTGCTTTTCTTCTGAGACAGTCGGGCCATATCAGACGGCCCGAAGTCCGTGCGCTGGGTGATACTATCATCTCCTTTTTTGGTGCGTAAGCCGTTCCCGCCATGGCTTCACGATAAGGCAAAGCCGTAATGAGGTATTTTTTAATGTCGGGTTTGTAAAAAGATGTTGTGTAAGAAGTTTACCATCCGCTTCGCTGTGACTGACGGAGCGGTAGACAGATGATGCGGGAATGACTTATGCCTGATAGGGTTTGAACAGAGCAAGAAAAGCGTTGAACAAATAACAGCTGGCAATACATATGCGACAAACTATTGGGGAAAATTAATTTATGGCAGTATTGCCGGCATTTTCCGGAAAATTCACCCGGCTGTCGGAAAGCCTGATGAATGACGGGGAAAGCTTTTTTGTTTGCGGCCTCTTGACTTTGCTTTATGCCTTCACTAATAAAACGTCTCAACCGGTCAAAAAGTAGCGTTGTTTTTTGTTTTTTTTCGGAAAAAGTGTGTTTTTGGAAGTTTGCACAAATTGAAACGTATTTTTTGTAAGCTATTGACGGTCAGCGATCTTTCAAGCCCTATTGACAATACAAATAATATCTGTTAAAATGAAAAAGGAAAATTGGTTTATGGCAGTACTGCCTCATTTTTTTGTTCTTCATTTTTACAGCGACTCACGAGGTTGTCGGAAGACCTCGTGAGTCATTTGTTTTGCCTTTCACTTATAAAACGGTTGAGAGACCAAAAAAGTATCGCTGTTTTAAAAAAAAAATAAAAAAATAAAAAAATAAAAAAATATTACTCCGGCAACTAAATATTGATAATAAAAAGAAAAAAGCAAGCGCAGCACA
>CAMHJC010000026.1 GCA_946185345.1 uncultured Clostridia bacterium | reverse complement strand
GCTTATCTTTCGTTCAGATTACATTTATATAATATACCCTAATTATTATATATAAGTTAAAAATATTTTACGAAATTAATAACAAAATTAAACAAAAAAATTCCTCACGGCTATATCACTAAAAGTGATGAAAAACCGTGAGGAATGAAATTATGAATTCATGATCTCGGCAAATTTCTGACCTGTCATCTTCTCATTTTCCATAAGATACTGCGCAACCTGATGCAGCTTGTCAACATGCTGTGAGAGAATCATTCCGGCTTTGTTGTAGCCTTCGGCAATCAGAGCACGAACTTCGTTGTCGATTTCCTTGGCCACTTCGTTGGAATAATTGACCGTATGGCCGAAGTCACGGCCGAGGAAAACTTCTTCACTGTCAGAGGAACCGTACTGAATCGGGCCGAGCTTGTCACTCATGCCGTACTTGGTGACCATCTGCTTGGCCAGTTTGGTGGCTCGCTCGATATCATTGGAGGCGCCTGTGGAAATATCGTCGAGAATAAGCGCTTCGGAAGCCCGACCGCCGAGCAGCACAACAATATCCTCCTTCATCTGACCCTTAAGCTTATAAGAGCGATCTTCCTGCGGCAGGCTCATGGTGTAACCGCCTGCCATTCCTCTGGGAATGATGGAAATCTCATGCACAGGATCCTGTGTCGGACAATAGAATGTGACAACCGCATGACCTGCTTCGTGATAGGCAGTCAGACGTTTTTCCTTGTCTGAAATCTTCTTTGATTTCTTCTCTGCACCGGCCACTACCTTAATGGTGGCTTCCTCAATTTCCTTCATGGTGATGGCCTTGAGGTTCCTTCTGGCGGCAAGCAGAGCGGCTTCATTGAGGAGATTTTCCAGATCGGCGCCTGTAAATCCTGCTGTTGATTTTGCGATGGTGGAAAGATCCACATCCGGGCCGAGCGGCTTTTTCTTGGAATGAACCTTGAGAATTTCCTCTCTGCCTTTGATGTCGGGATATCCGACCATGACCTGACGGTCAAAACGTCCCGGACGTGTCAGAGCCGGATCCAGTATATCAGGACGGTTGGTAGCCGCAATGATAATGACGCCTTCGTTAGCTCCGAAACCGTCCATTTCCACGAGCATCTGGTTGAGTGTCTGCTCACGCTCGTCATGTCCGCCGCCGAGACCTGCGCCTCTGTGACGGCCGACGGCGTCAATTTCATCTATGAAAATAATGCAGGGATTGTTCTTCTTGGCCTGATCGAAAAGGTCACGGACACGGGATGCGCCGACACCGACAAACATCTCCACAAAGTCCGAACCGGATATCGAGAAGAAGGCAACGCCTGCTTCGCCTGCCACCGCGCGTGCGAGCAATGTCTTACCTGTACCGGGAGGCCCGACAAGCAGCACGCCCTTGGGAACATGCGCCCCCAATTCATCGTATTTTTTGGGATTCTTGAGGAAGTCCACTATTTCCTGGAGTTCTTCCTTCTCTTCGTCCGCGCCTGCGACGTCCGCAAAGGTGGTCTTGCGCTTTTCGTCGTTGACGTTTTTTACCTTGGCCTTGCCGAAGTTCATCTGACGGCTGTTTTCGCCCATGACGCCGTTGACGCGCCTGAACATGAAATAATAGAGCAGCACCAGACCGCCGATCATGATGATGGTAGGCAGCAGACTGGCAATCAGGCTGTTATCCTGCTTCGGTTCATAGTCCTCGCTGATAACAATACCGTTATCCCTGAGTTCCTTGAGTCCCAGCTTGGCATCATTGATGAAAAGCTCGATACTCGGTACCTTATAAGTTACCGAATCGGGCTTGTTGCCCTTGGAGTCCTCTTTCATATTGATGGTGAGAACGCCCGAATTGAGCGAAAGTTTGAAATCGGATACGCCGGCAGCCTTCCACTCACTTGGACTGACGCTGCTGCTCCCCGGAGTAAAGTACTCCAGAATCTCGGAATACTTGTGTTCGTCCGGCTTTTTCTGACCGGAGATGAAATAGAGTGCGGCAATAATCAGCAGCGGAATTCCGAGCCAGATTAAATAGCCCCCCATTTTTCTCTTTTTGTTTTCCAAATAAGCCACTCCTAACAAAATTTTAGACCATAATATTATAATGCATAAATATTACATTTGTGTTAATAAAATGCACACTTCATGAATTTCTCATAACTCCTATATAGGGCAGATTACGGAATTTTTCGTTATAATCAAGACCGTATCCCACAATAAACTCGTTCCCTACTGTTCCGCCGATGTAATCGCCGTACACATCCGCTTTTCTTCCGGAAGGCTTATCCAAAAGGGCGCAAATTTTCAGACTCTCCGGATTACGGCTTTGCAAAAGTCCTACTAACTTATGCAGCGTCGAGCCGGTATCTATTATATCCTCAATTATGATAATATGGCGTCCTTTAATATCCGTGCGAAGGTCGCTTATCACATTAATCACTCCGGTAGACTGTGTTCCCGAATAGCTTGACACCTTCATAAAATCCATCTCACAGTCAATAATAAGCGAACGCATGAGATCAGCGGCAAAAATAACTGAACCTTTGAGCAGCACAACAAGAAGCGGCTTTTTACCGGCATAATCTTCATTAATCTGCGCTGCCACTTTTTTTACCATGTTTTTTATGTCGCTCTCGGAAAACAGAACTCTGTCAATATCCTTTTCCAATTCGTTAATCATTGAGAATTCCTCCTTGATTAGTTATGTCCCGCAAGTCTGCGTTTATATACAGCACCAACCGTGTGGCGCCGGTTACCTTGAATTGCTCCGCCGCTCCGATACCGCAAATCCATGCGATCATTCCGTCTGATTCCAGCAGAGGAACCAGATGGCGTATTTCGACCGGGATTTTTTCTTCATTAAATAGCTTTTTCAGGCTCTTTGATACGCCTCTGCCTGCCCGGCTGAATCTGTCGCCTTCACTGCGGAAACGGAATCCGGCTTTTTTTATTATATCATAATCAATGCAATTTTTAAATACCTTTTTGTCTTTGCCTGCTGTTTTTTCTTTTTCACAGAGTTCATCATATTTATTCTTGTCAATTATCCGCAAGATTATTGTCTGTCCGGACGGTGTAATTATTTCCCCTGGTTGAAAATCCGCCCGCCAGTTTTCAAATAATGATGCTTTTTGAGACAAATGTGACTGATCGGTAAAGAAAATTCTGTTTTGTCTGATCAAAAACAGATGATCGCCGGGAAGATTCACGCTGCCTTCTTTCCTGTCAATGCAGGCCATCATCTCATAAATGTGGCGCTGTTCGGGACAGATATGCAGCTTTTCCCGGCAGATGGCCATCAAAGCGCGGCTCATGACCGGCCGCCGGCTCTGAATAAGCCTGTCCGCATCTCCTGTTTTGAAATACGCCTCTGCAACCTCATCCGCCAGTTCACAGAGAAAGGCATCATCGCTGCCTGCCGATTCGCTCAGCCTTCCTATAGCCTCAACGACGGAAGGATTCAGCTCCCGCATAAGCGGAAGCAGCCGGAGCCTGATTTTGTTGCGTGCGTAATCGGTGGAAAGATTGGTCGAATCCGTCATGTAACGGATGCCGTGTCCGGCGCAATAAGATTCTATGTCAGACCGCTGGCACAAAATCAGCGGACGAATGATATTTCCCCGGACAGGCGGAATTCCCTTGAGTCCGTTCAGGGAACAGCCTCTGATCATGTGAAAAAACACCGTTTCGACCGAATCGGAAAGAGTGTGTGCCGTTGCGATTTTCGCATTCCACTCCCCTGCCGCTTTTTCAAAAAGGCCATAGCGGATTTCTCTGCCGCACTGTTCCCATCCTATCCCTTTTTCGGCAGCGATGGCAGGCACATCCGCCGTGTAAAGTTCAAATGCTACACACAACTTTTGGCAGAATTCCCTTGCAAAATCTGCGTCACGCCTTGCTTCTTCACCTCGAATCATATGATTGACATGAATCGCCTTCAATTCCAGCGCATATTCATCACGCAATGAACAAAGAAAATGCAGCATGGCGCACGAATCCGCCCCGCCGGAAAGCCCGACGATGATTCTGTCGCCACGGGAAAGCATCTTGAAGCGGTCGATGGCAAGTCTGCACTTAGTTTCCAACGTATGTATCCTCCGCCGCGGTAAATCTGGTGGTAGCACCTGACCAGTGAAGCGGTATTTCACAGGTGTTGCCGTGTCGGTTCTTGGCCACCATACAGATGGCGCGCGTCTGGTCAACCTCTTCGGTCTGTTTGGCTTCGGATTGCTGATAATATCCCTCACGGTAAAGGAAAAGGATAATATCCGCATCCTGCTCGATGGAACCGGAATCTCTCAGGTCGGAAAGCATAGGCTTGTGACCTGTACGGGATTCTGTGGCACGGTTGAGCTGTGAGAGACACAGCACCGGAACCATCAGCTCCTTTGCCAGAATCTTCAGTCCTCTGGTGATTTCAGAAACCTCCTGCACACGGTTGGCAATCTTGCCATTGCCCATGAGCTGAAGGTAGTCGATGACAACAAGGCCCACATCCCCCAGACGGCGGAGTTTTGCCTTCATTTCGGTGACAGAGATATTGCCGGCTTCGTCAATGAATATCGGTGACGAATGAAGCTCGGATGCCGCCTGGGACAGCTTGGCCCATTCATCCGCATTCATGCGCCCGTCACGCAGTTTGTAGCCTTCCACGCCAGATTCTGTGGACAGCATTCTGAGTGCAAGCTGTTCACGGGTCATTTCAAGAGAAAAGAAGGCGACCTTCTTGCGGTGAACAAGGGCGACATTGCGGGCAATATTCAGGGCAAAGCTGGTCTTTCCCATGCCGGGACGAGCCGCCAGTAGAATCAGGTCGGATTTATTCAAGCCGGAAATGGTATCATCCAGCGTCTTGATTCCCGTAGGAGTACCGACAAATTCGTCCCTTCGGTCGGAATTCATCAGCATCAAGTGATCGTAGGCGTCAATCAGCACTTCCGAAATTGGCTTGAGTCCCTGACTTCCCCTGGAATTGGCTATTTCGTAAATTCGCTGCTCGGAACGGTCAAGCACGACCCTTGCGTCGTTTGTCTCATCGGAAGCGTCATTGATGATCTCCCTGGCAGCGAGAATGAGCGAACGCATCTCAAACTTTTCACGAATGATCTCCGCATACGCTTCGACATTGGAAACCGACGGAACCAGATCGGCAAGTGTAAACAGATATTGCTTGCCGGTTTCCTCTGTAAAGACGCCTATTCCGACAAGCTCATTGAGTACGGTGATAATATCCACCGGTGAGCCTGAACGGAACAGCCGGTGCATTGCCGAGAATATTTCACGGTGGTTTTCATTGTAAAAATACTCGGGGCGTACAATGTCAAGTATCCGGTTGAGACATTCGGCATCCAACAGCACCGCACCAAGTACGGATTGCTCCGCTTCATTGTTTGATGGAAGCACAGTTTGCCTTTCAAACTCCGCATTGCCGATATTTTCCATTGCGGACGCCCCTTTCGTTGAAGATAATACTGAAAAACATGTCAAATCAGCGTCAAAACAGGATTAAATTCATGTAAAGCTCGATAGATTTACATGAATCAAGCTTACTCGCTGGCCACTTCGATATTGACATTAGCAACGATGCCTGTGTAAAGCTTAATTTCGCACTCAAATGTGCCGAAGGTCTTTATCTCGGATTTGAGTGAGATCTTCTTTTTGTCCAAATCCATGCCGTACTGCGAATTGAGCACCTCTACGATTTCCTTCGGAGTGATGGAGCCGAAGAGTTTGCCGCTCTGTCCCGCTTTACCGACAATTTTGATTGTCTTGCCGTGAATCTTGGCTTTCTTCGCTTCGGCAGCCGCCTTCTCCTCCGCCAGACGGAAGGCCGCTGAGCTTTCCCTGTTGGTCTTTTCGCTCAAGGCCTGTGCGTTGGCTTCAACGGCCAGTTTGCGGGGAAAGAGAAAATTTCTGGCGTATCCGTCCGAAACATTGACAAGGTCGCCTTTTTTTCCTGTTCCTTTTACATCCTGATTAAGTATTACTTTCACTTTATTTCTTTCCTTTCTCAAATAATCTAAACAGCACATTTAACAAAGCATTACGCTCCCGCTCCGGACTGATCCTGTATTTGCTCGCTTCTGAATTCGTCTATGGCTAGTTTGAGTTTTTCAACTGCATCATTGAGCGTAGTATCCTGAAGCTGTGCGGCCGCCATTGTCATGTGGCCTCCGCCGCCCAGCTTTTCCATGACGATCTGCACATTGAATCTGCCAAGCGAACGGGCGGAGATGTTGATCTGACTGCCCATTACATAAAGCACAAACGAAGCGGTGACGCCATTGATATTGAGCAGCTCGTCCGCCGCCTGCGAGGCGATGACCCTGATGCCTTCGACCTCCTCCGGCGCGGCGGAAATAGCGCAGTCGCCGTAAAGACGGGCGGAAGAAACCAGCTGCGATTTCTCGATGTATGTCTGGAGCGAACCCGAGAAGAAGCGTTTAACTTCGATCGTATCGGCACCTCTGCGGCGCAGATAGGCAGCCGCTTCAAATGTCCTCGCGCCTGTTTTCAGCACAAAGCTCTTTGTATCGAGCATAATGCCCGAAAGAAGTGCCTCTGCCTCGGGTCGAGCGATAGCGGTTTCATGCATATAGGGGGCCAATTCCGTCACCATTTCACAGGTGGATGAAGCGTAAGGCTCGTGGAAGAATATGACGGAATTCTGAATTCTCTTGACCGAAAGCCTGTGATGGTCAATAGTGACCACTGTCGGGGCGGCATTGTAGACCGCTTTACTCTCGATAACGTCGGGAGAATGTGTATCCACTATGATGAGCAGGGAATTGTCGGTCATGGCGTCAAGCGCCGCATCCGGCGAAATGAACCAATTGACTTCCCTTGTCTCACGGTACGAATTGATCAGCGGCAGGGCAAGCGTTGCGCTCTCGTCTACCACAATATTCACAGAATGATCGGTGTCCTTCTGGAGCGCTTCAACAATCGCCGCAATGCCTATTCCGGCGCCGATGGCGTCCAGGTCGGAAAATCTGTGTCCCATGACAAAACACTTGTCAGCGGCATTGATGAGTTCGACCAGAGCCTGGGCAATCATTCTCGTGCGAACCTTGCTCTGTTTCTCAACCGATTTGGAAACACCTCCGAAAAAGGCGTATCCGTCATTATCCTTGACGCAGGCCTGGTCGCCGCCGCGGCCCAGAGACATTTCAAGAGCCTGGTTGGCCCAGTATTCACATTCACTGAAATTGGCGCCTCCGCGTCCTACACCTATCGATAACGTTACCGGATTGCCGCCTTCAATGACAATCTTACGGGCGTCATTGAGCACCGAAAATCTGGAGGACATGATTTTTTGCAGATACTGCTCCTCCACCATAATGAAGCTGCGGTCACGGGCATTGATTCTCGAAATGCAGTTGTAATCGTCTACCCATTTGCCGAGCAGCGACTCCAGAGCGGAAATAACCCTGACACGTTCGTTTTCACGTACTTTGAGCAATTCTTCCTCATTGTCAAAGACGATCAGCATGACCGCAGGCCGGCTCACCGCATAGAGGGTTTCGGTCCGCTTGAGATCCGTTATGTCGCTGAAGTACATGACATACTGTGCGGAATCCTCCACATTGTGTACTCCGACAGAAACCATATATACTTTCTTCTCTTTTTTAATTTCAAACCTATTATCGGCTGACAGCCATGCTTCGTCAAAGCCCTTGAACACTCTCGGAAGCTTGACTCCCTGCGCATCCGCTCCCAGAAGGATGATCTCCCGGAAAAGCTCATTGTACCATATAATCTCCCCCTGCTCTGTGACGGTAACCACAGGCAGCGGTATATTATTAAGCGCGTCTTTGTTGGATGTGTCAAGCGATTGCGAGACCTGCAGGACATATCTGTAGACACTCTGCCTTATCGCTCCCGCCAGCAGGATCGAAAGCCCTACGGCGGACAAGCAGATGATCAGCGCCAGTATTTTGAGCGCCCAGCCTTCCTGCATGAAGAAGACCAGCATGAGCAACAGCATTAGCAAGCCTAGCTGAATGTATGAATAGGGCGAAAGCAGCCAATATTTGTTGTTTTTCATCGAACCACCACCCTGACTTAATTATCTGCGGCCGTGTCGTCACAGCAGCCGCATCCGTCATCAAAAACAACTTATCTCCCGTGAATCTTTCAGACTTCCATGATAATGGGAAGTATCATCGGGCTTCTCTTGGTGCGCTCATAGATAAATTTGGAAAGATCGTCACGCACTCTGTTTTTGATAACGCTCCATTCACGGATGCCCTCATCATAGCAATCCTCCAAGGCGTCAGAGGCTATCTTGCGAGCTTCTTCGAGCAGCGGCTCGGCGTCACGCACATACACAAATCCTCTGGAAACAATATCGGGGCCGGATACGGTTATGCCGGCATCCGAGCTTATCGCCATTACTACAATAATCAGGCCGTCCTGTCCAAGATGCTTTCTGTCACGCAGTACAACGCTGCCCACATCTCCGACGCCAAGTCCGTCCACAAGAAGTTTGCCGCTGGGAACCGTGCCGATTTTTTTGATATGATCCTCACAGACTTCCACGCAGTCTCCCAGATCGGCTATGCAGACATGTTCGGAAGGCATGCCGACCGCACGCGCAAGTCCCGCATGCTTGAGAAGATGCTTCTGCTCGCCGTGTACGGGGATGAAATATTTGGGTTTGATCAGGCCGAGCATGAGCTTGAGTTCTTCCTGGCAGGCGTGGCCCGAAACGTGAACATCATACATCTTTTCATAAACGACGTCGCACTTGTGCTTGAGAAGCTCGTTGACCACGTTGCCCACATTCTTTTCATTGCCGGGGATCGGATTGGCGGAAATGATGATGAAGTCATCCGGGCCGATTTCCACCTGTCTGTGATCGGAAAAGGCCATTCTGGTAAGGGCGCTCATCGGTTCACCCTGGCTGCCTGTCGTAATGAGTACCACTTTGTTCTTCGGGTAACGGCTGAGCATGGAGATATCGATCATGACGCCTTCCGGAACATTCAGATATCCCAGTTCCTGCGAGATGCTGACGGCGTTGATCATGCTGCGGCCGCTGACAGCGACCTTTCTGCCGAATTTATAGGCATAGTCGATAATCTGCTGAATTCTGTAGATATTTGACGCAAAAGTCGCTATGATAATGCGCTTGTTCTTTGCCGACTCACTCTGAAACAGCGTATTGAAGGATTCACCGACCGTTCTCTCGCTCATCGTGAACCCGGGACGCTCGGCGTTGGTGGAATCCGCCATCATGCAGAGCACGCCTTCCTTGCCGAGCTGGGCAAATCTGCCGAGGTCGATCATATCACCGTGAATAGGCGTGGAATCAATCTTGAAGTCGCCGGTGTGGACAATCGTTCCTCCCGGCGTGTGAATGGCAAATCCGACCGCATCAGGTATGGAATGGTTCACATTGATAAACTCCACGCCAAAGCAGCCCACATTGATCGTCTGTCCTGAGGATACCACATTAAGCTTGGTGGTGCCGAGAAGACGGTGCTCCCTGAGCTTGCCTTCCACAAGACCAAGTGTAAGGCGGGTGCCGTATATCGGCAGATTCATTTTGCGGAGAAGATACGGCAGTGAGCCGATATGATCCTCGTGTCCGTGTGTGAGGAATATTCCCTTGATTTTGTCTACATTCTGCTCGAGATAGGTGAAGTCGGGAATCACCAGATCGACGCCCAGCATGGTATCGTCCGGGAATGCCATGCCGCAGTCCACAATAATGGCTTCATCGCCATATTCAAACATGGTGATGTTTTTACCTATCTCGTTAAGTCCGCCGATAAATGAAATTCTCACAGGAAGCGCAGCCGGTGCCGCCGCCTGGTGAGGGATCCGTCCAAAGCCTTTCTTCTTATAGCCATTTGGATTGGTATGATTCAGCGTGCGTCTCACGGGAACATCATGGCCTTCCTTCTCGCCCGTCTGTCGTCTGGAATAGCTCTTTCCGCTGAATTTGGACGAATAGCTCCCCTTGCTGTATCCTGTGCGCTCTGTGGTTTTTCCGCCCGAATTAAAGCTGTGCTTGGCTGAATTATATGAGCTGTCACGGCTTATGTTTTTTCTGTTCTTTTTTTCGTTCTGTTGCACAAACAAACCTCCATTAAATATTTTTTATTTCAACGCAGATACGTCAAAAAAACAGCCTGTCTCGTAAAGTGACGAAAACAAGCCAATTGTTACTATGCATTGCAATTTTTTCCGAACACATTATTATAATATATTACATTGATATTGTAATTTTGTCAACTCCGCAAATCTGAATTTATTTTAAACTATTGGGTAAAGACTTGAGCGAAATTTACATACTCATACAGTCAAAACAATATGCCAGCATGATTCCGCAGGCAAAACCCGAGGCGGATATTTCCGGTTTGCTTCTCAGGCAGTCCTCAAGACAGGTCATTAATGCGCAAACTCCCAGCATCATCAACATCGGTGATGTCATTCCGCCGCCGTCTGTCGTCATTTGAAGGATGAAAGCCAAGACTAACCCTGCCCCGGCGCAGATCGCTGTAAATGAAGCCATTTGTCCGGCATGTATACCCTCTTCCCCGGCTGCGGCAAGGAATACCGAACAGGCCAGCAAAGCAGCTCCTGCCGATTCCCCCAGCAGACAAACCGCTGTATTGTTCACCAGCGAATATTGGATCAGAAGGTGATTTCCCGCAATAATGAAGGTGACTCCTGCTCCGGAAATCAAGCGGCCGCCTGTTTCACCGGAATATCCTCCGCGCAGTTCACGGAATAAGAAGAGTCCCCCGCACATTGCGCCCGCTTCCAGCAGACCGCCTGCCAGAACTCCGGAACACGCGGCAAATCCCCAGCCGCACTCCACAAATATACTCTTGACAATCCGGTAAAGGATTATTCCCAGACAAGCCGAAAAAATGAGGTTTCTTCTCCTGATGCGAAGAAGAAACGGAGCGCACATCATCACCGCCGTCACCGCCAGAAGGCCCGAAACCGCCCAATATTTCACCTGCAATCCGATTTTCCTCCTCCATACGAACGAATACAAATATTTGAGTGATTTTTTGATAAAAAAGATTGTGAAAACACATTTATTCTGATATAATTGTTATGATAAAAAATATAACAGTCATCAGGAGGATAATCCAATGATAAACCAACAGTTCAAGGCTATGCTCAGCGGCAAGTCAATCATCCGAGAACTTAGCGAATACGCCACCGAAAGAGGAAAGGAAATCGGTTACGAAAATGTGTTTGACTACAGCCTCGGCAACCCGAGCGTTCCCTGCACCCAGTCATTCACCGATTCCATGCTTGATCTGCTCCAAAACAGCGATCCCGTATCCATCCACGGCTACAGTCCCTCTCTCGGAATTCAGTCTGTGAGAAAGTCGGTTGCGGACAGTCTCAACCGCCGCTTTGGTACATGCTATGACGCAAAACATATTTTTATGACATGCGGAGCGGCCGGTGCCGTGGCGCATGCCGTCCGATGTGTCACGCAGCCCGGCGATGAAGTGCTGACTTTCGCACCTTTCTTCCCGGAATACACCCCTTATGTCAATCAGACCGGAGCCGTTCTGAAGGTGGTTCCTGCCAATACCGAGGATTTTCAGATCAATTTCGACGCCTTTGAGGAGATGCTCACCGACAAAGTGGCGGCAGTGCTTATCAATACGCCGAACAATCCTTCCGGCATTGTCTACACTTCCGGAACGCTGACACGTCTCGCCGGAATTCTTGCCCGCAAGCAGGAGGAATATGGACACGACATCTTCATGATAAGCGACGAGCCTTACCGTGAGATTGTCTTTGAAGGGGTAGATGCGCCCTTTGTCGCTCAATTCTACGACAATACGCTCACCTGTTATTCCTTCTCAAAGAGCCTGAGTCTGCCCGGCGAAAGAATCGGCTACATTGCGGTCAATCCAAACGCCACCGACGCCGATATCATCGCCGTCATCTGCGGTCAGATCAGCCGCGGAATCGGCCATAACTGTCCCCCGTCCATTATTCAGCTCGCCGTTTCAAAGGTCATAGACGACACAAGCGATCTCTCGGTCTACGAGACAAATATGAATCTCATTTACAATAAACTCGTGGAACTGGGCTTCACCGTGGTAAAACCGGGCGGAACATTCTATATTTTCCCGAAAGCGCTGGAAGATGACGCCAACGCTTTCTGCATGAAGGCCAAGCAGTACGACCTCATTCTTGTTCCGGCGGATAATTTCGGCTGCCCTGGATACTTCCGCATGGCCTATTGCATCGACACCGAAAAGGTAATCCGCAGCCTTGATGTGCTGGAGAAATTTGTCAAAGAGCAGTACGGAAAATAATATTTGATCACGAGGTGTTATTTAATGAAAAAAAGAGATATTTTCCTCAGAGGACAGATCATTTATTCTGTCTACCTGCGCAATCACACGCCGGAAGGTACATTCTCCGCTCTGGAAGGCGATCTGGACAGAATCAGGGAACTGGGAACTGATATTGTCTGGCTCATGCCTATTCATCCCATCGGTCAGCTCAATAAAAAAGGAAGCCTCGGCTGTCCTTATTCCATCAGCGATTACCGTGCGGTCAATCCCGAATACGGCACCCTCGATGACCTGAAGCATCTGGTTGATGAAATACACGCCCGTGGCATGCTCTGCATTATTGATGTTGTTTACAATCACACTTCGCACGACTCGGTGCTGGTAAAGGAACATCCCGAGTATTTCTTCCGCAAGGAGGACGGCAGCTTCGGCAACCGCTACGGCGACTGGACAGATGTGCTTGATCTGGATTATTCGGCAAAAGAGCTGTGGGATTATCAGATTGAAACACTGGTGCAATGGGCGCATATTGTGGACGGCTTCCGCTGCGACGTGGCTTCATGCGTGCCTGCCGAATTCTGGGAACAGGCTGTATCCGAAGTGGCCAAGGTCAATCCCGATGCCATCTGGCTGGCAGAGTCGGTCTACACAGGCCATATTCAATTCGCACGTGAATGTGGTTATCCCGTAACAACGGACATTGACCTTTACCGCGCTTTCGACATGGAATATCCTTATGACGTACAGGATTATTTCGACAGATACGTCAAGGGCGAAGGCAAACTCAGCGATTACATGAATATGCTCAATTATCAGGATCAGGTCTTCCCTTCCGACTATATCAAGATTCGTTTTCTGGAAAACCACGACACTCCCCGTGCCAGCCATCGCTTCCCTGATACGGAACAGATGCTGAACTGGCTAGCCTTTGTCTATTTCCAGAAAGGCACCACGATGCTCTACGGCGGTCAGGAATGGCAGAATGTAGAATACTGCTCGCTTTTTGACAAAGATGTATTCATTCGTGACCTTTCCAAAGATATCACTCCCCAGATGAAGAAACTGGGAAAGATTAAAAAGGAAGTCCTGCCGGTGGACGCCGCTTTTTCAGCACAGGCGGACGATGAATCGGGAATCGTCACAGCGTATCTGGCCAACGGCCGCTCACTTATTGCCGGTGTATTCTGTATGGAGAAAAAATCCGGAACGGTCAGCGTGAATGTGCCTGACGCAGAGTATGTCAATCTGATTAACGACAGTACCTTCACCGTGACAAACGGCCAATTGAAGGTGAACGGCGCTCCAATGATCTTCAAGGTCAGATAAGCAATCCTACATATGCTCATTTGCGCAAAGTGCGCATTGACAGCAAATAAACCGGCATGACGGCCCGGTAATCGTCACCATCGTCAGGCGGTACAGTTCATCTTTACAATCAGTATATTGCAATCTTACAGCGTGCGGCAATCTGCGTAAATCCAGCCGATTGCCGCACGCCGCTTTTTCTGATGGGACGGATTCCAACGGAAAAATATCTCCCTGTACATCGCTTCCCATCGAAACCATGTACAGGGAGTATTTCTTTTAATGATTATCTCACCAGGCCGACCTTTTTGTAAACCTTTTCGATAGTGCGCCTTGCAAGCTTTGAAGCAGACTCAGCACCCTTCTGGGCCAGTTCGTCGAGATATTTCCTGTCCTTGATCAGTTCCTTGTATCTCGTCTGGATAGGCTCCAGCTCAGCCACTACCGCTTCGCCGACGGCTGTCTTGAAGTCACCGTAACCTTTGCCCCTGAATTCATCCTCAATCTGCTCAAAAGTCAGTCCTGTGCAGGCGGAGTATATTTCCATCAGGTTGTTGATGCCGTCCTTGCCTTCTGCATATCTCACGCTTGCTTCGCTGTCGGTGACGGCGGAACGAAACTTCTTCATGATGGAAGCAGGCTCGTCAACCATGAGGATATAGCTCTTGGTGTTGGGATCGGATTTGCTCATTTTCTTGCTGGGATCAAGCAGGCTCCTTACCCTTGCGGCGTTCTTGGTGATGTACGGCTCCGGCACAACAAATGTATTGCCGTAGATGCCGTTGAAGCGCACGGCGATATCTCTCGTCAGTTCAAGATGCTGTCTCTGATCATCTCCCACAGGCACCAGATCGGCCTGATAGAGCAGAATATCGGCCGCCATCAGTGAAGGATAGGTGAAGAGTCCGGCGTTGATATTGTCGGCGTGCTTTGCCGACTTATCCTTGAACTGCGTCATGCGAGAAAGCTCTCCGAACTGGGTAAATGTGCTGAGCACCCACGATAATTCGGCGTGTGCCGGAACCATGCTCTGATGAAAGAATAGGCACTTTTCAGGATCTACGCCCGATGCGATCAGCAGAGCAAACAGATTGACTGTGTTTTCCTTCAGCTTCTTGGGATCCTGACGGACCGTAATGGCATGAAGGTTGGCGGTGGCGTATACACATTCATATTCGTCCTGAAGCTTTACCCAGTTGCGGATCGCTCCCAGATAATTGCCCAGCGTCATTACTCCGCTTGGCTGAATTGCCGAAAAAATGCGCTTCTTCTTTTCGGGAGCAGCCGAAGCTGCTTCCGTTGAAACATTCGGATTGTCAATTTTTTCCATATAGAAAACCTCTCTCAAAAATAATTTTTTTATTCCAGAATAAGCTCTGTATAACGTGTGACCTTTTCATCCCCTACGTGGATAAAAAGCTGATATTCACCGTTTTTCAGATTGTATTTGCTTATGTGCGCCGAAAAACCGTTATCGGCATAGGAATCGCCTTCCAGAATCGGAAAAGCCTCATAATAATACGACCTGTCTCCGCTGTCTCTCAGCTCGATGTAAATATTGCTTTCGGTTTCAATGTCCACCCAGTTTCCCAGCCGGCCGTTGATGATGAAGGAAGCGCCATCGTCAATAAACGAGCACTTCTGCTCAACATACCGCCTTCTGGCCACCTTAGGACTTTTTACCTTTGGCGCGTCCATGATAGGCGCCGAATAAAGGACATTCGGCAGATTTCTTTCGGCAATCTCAACCATGGCGATATTGTAATCTCCCGTTTTTGCGGCAGTCAGATCATAGGAAGAGCTTTTTGAAGTTCTGGTATATCTGGCCTTGGCAAACGCATTGGAGTTGATGGGAATAAATGTGTTGAAAAAGGAATCCCTGTAACACATCACGTTATAATACCGGCCCTGACAGGTTGTGTTGATCTCCGAATCCATCATATTGGTAAGCGGCTTGGTGGATGAAAATTCCCTTGAAATGCCCAGCTCATACTGCACATCTGTTTTGGTCAGTGAAGGATAAAGCATCATGGTCAGGTCGCCGCTTATCTCGGTCTCTGAAATATACAGTTTGGATTCGTCTATCGGCATGTAATCATACTTCTTGATGCGGCTGTTAAGATTATCCTGTACGGCGTTGTATGCCGCCAGCGCACCGATATTGTTCCAGTGGCTGTCGTTTTTCAGGTAAATATACCTCGATTTGTCCCTTGCCGATTTTTTCAGCACGGATTTGATGTTGATGTAATAATCACTTCCGCGCATGGCCCTGCTCAGCCGGTCGAGATTGCTCGGCGAGGACGAACGCTTTATATTCCACGGCATGTATTCCGGATAGATACTGTTTTTGTTGGGAGCAACAAAAAACACAAAGGTGATATTGCCTTCGGTGGAATACGTATTCATCAGATCAATCGTCTTTTTCAGACGGTAAATGCCGCGGTCGGAAAAAGACGAAAGGCCTGTATAATCGTCAAGTGTCTCACTTAAATAATACCAGCCATCTCTGCCGACGACGGTCTTTTCATTTGACGAGCGTCCGAAAATCTTTTCACTCAGCCAGGAATTGGCCGTCACAAGCTCCTGTCGAAAACCGAAATTGTCAGAATAATACTCTCCCAATTCTGTAGTGTAATTGAAATTGGGGTCAATCGTGTCTTCGGTGGCCGTATAAAGATCAGGCATTCCGGTCATTGTCCTGTTTTCGGTGGATTTTGCTCCCCAGCCGAACATCATTCCGAAAAACGGAAGGCTGCATGCAGCCGTAATCAACATAATATAAGCCGCTGCGCACAGCTTTTTTAAAAAATTCACTTATGCTGACCTCCGTTTTTTTAAAATCTGAAATAAATAAAGGGATTGTACGAGGATGAAGCGATGGACATCATACAGAGCGACATAAGCAGCACACTGGCGGCGTATTTCAGGCAGGTAAGCGTCTGCCTGGCGTTGTATTTTACCGCCAGAGAATTCGCCGTATCTCTGACATAAGGCGTCATGGCCACAAGAGCGGCTGCCAGCACAAACACATTGTAGAATGTCAGCATGCCCCGGAGCGTAATCACTCCCATGTCGGTAAATCCGAATCCGATCACCATCTGCCGCAGGATATTGACCGCCTGTCCTATGCTGTCCGCCCGGAATATGGCAAATCCGGCTGTTACCACCGCCATTGCGTAAATGTAACTCAAAGGCTTTTTCCATTTGTCAGGGTGAATGAGGTATGTCTCCAGCAACTGAAATATTCCATGAAACACGCCCCAGACCACAAATGTCCACATGGCGCCGTGCCACATGCCTGTCAGCAGAAAAACGCTCATTCTGTTGACGCCGGTCCGAAGCTCTCCCTTGCGGTTGCCTCCCAGCGGAAAATAGACGTATTCCCTGAACCATGTGGTAAGGGAAATGTGCCACCTTTTCCAGAATTCTCGGACAGAGAAGGAGGTATAGGGATAATTGAAATTCTCAAGGAAGTGAAAGCCTGCCATCTTGCCCAGACCGATCGCCATATCCGAATACCCCGAGAAATCAAAGTAAATCTGGAGCGAATAGAGAATGCCGGCCGTCCACGCAAGGACGATATTCATATCGGAACCGTCGAGAGAATAAAGACTGTCCACGATGCTTCCCAGCGCGTTTGCAATAAGCATTTTCTTGGAAAGACCTATGATAAACCGCCTGATGCCGGCGGCAATTCCTATGACATCGGTAGCGCGGCTGTCAAGCTGTTTTTCGATATCGTGGTACTTGACGATAGGGCCTGCAATCAGCTGCGGGAAGAAGGAAACATAAAGCGTGAATTTGCCTAAATTGCGCTGAACACCGCAGGTACCGCGGTAGGCGTCTATTACATAGCTCATAGTCTGGAAGGTGAAAAACGAGATTCCCACCGGCAGAGGAATCTGCGGCACCGGTACGGACAGTGAAAAAGCCGAATTGATCGTGCTGACAAAGAAGCCGGCATACTTGAAAAGTCCAAGCATGGTCAGATCAAATACGATCGCCAGGGAAAGCAGCGCACGCTTTTTGATGCTGTCGCCTTCCGCCAGGCTTTCCGCCGGAAGCGCCAGAAAATAATTGACCGTAATGGAAAACAGCATCAGTAAAATGTAAACCGGTTCACCCCATGCGTAAAAAATCAGACTCATGATGACCAGCAGTACATTGCAGACCTTGATATGCCTGACAAAGGTGACTACCATGATGTAGAGAGGAAAAAAAGCAAAGAGGAACGCAGCGGAACTAAATACCATTTTTTATCAATCCGTCCTTAATACTAAAAAAATGAATAATGAAGTCTGTCAGCCCATATTTCTGGCGCTGTAAATACCCATACCTTTGACGTTTCTTGTCTCAGGATCCAAGGTGAAATACAGACTCGGCACTCCCGGATCATTCGGCTTGCCTGCCCAGTAGGTAATGCGAATAAATGAATTGCGGGAATTCTTGCTGTCCTCCACTTTGACTTCCGTGTAAAACTCTCCGTAGGCTTTTCTGACATCTTCAAAGCTGTCGCCGAGCTTTATTCCTTTGGAGGATTCCAGCTTTGCGTTGGTATAATTCTTGAATTCTATCTCGCATATGGCGTCTCCGCCGTCGGCAAGCATCGGCACAGTTGAAATGGAACAGCTGCCGCCGTTGATATATTCATACACAAAGAATCTGTCAAGGCCGTCATAGGCACAGCTCTGCGCAGGCTGCTTCTGATAGAATTTTGAGCCGAGATTGCTGAGCAATGGCTTTACGCTTTGATTGATGGCAAATTTCTCTTTGTTGATGTTGAGATAGATCAGATCTTCGCTGATGGGGACGTATTCATCGGTTATTTTGCTGTTGTCCTCGGTGGTTTTTCCGCCGACGTCAGGCGGATTCTGCGTGGTGTCCACATTATGGACAGTGATATTCAGAAGCATGGTGGCCGACAGAGACTGATCGCTTGTCGAGGCGGTGACCAGAGCAGTGCCTGTTCCGACAGCCCAGATGCTTCCACCTGAAATTCTGATGATGGATGGATTATTCGTCGTCCAGTTCAAATTGAGATAGCCGATATCATCAGGCTTTGTGATGATTTCAGGGGTATACTGCTCTCCCAGAATCATGGTGTGCTTTTCCTCGGCAAACTCCAGACTTTCAATCACATTGGATGGATTGAGAAACCTGTCGAGTGTAGGCTGCACCTTTTGATTGGAGACATAGACAATCCTGTCGGGCGAAAAGCCAATCGGTGAACCTTCCACAATCTTGACCAATGTGCCTTCCGGACACATCTCATAGACAAAATAGGCCGCTTCGGTTTCGGTTCTCAGACAGCCTGAGGAACAGTTGGTTCCGATCTGTCGAGCGGTTCCGTCAAATAGTGACTTAAAGCTCCTATAATGATAAATCGGGCCGTGAATAAACAGTCCACCGTAATGGTTGTTCTTTTCATAATATTTGGTTGCGTAGGGTGATACGGTTTTGGCTGGCCACACATGCCATTCTTCCTTGGCTCCGACGGAAAATACGCCGACCGGCGTCAATACCCCGGTCTTGCCCGTAGCGGTGCTCCATGTGTAAATCCTCTTTGTATAAAGGCCGTAGTTGTCTTTTTCAAATACCGAAAGCGTATGCGCTCCTTTTTCCACATAGATAAAATACGGTGAATCACCGGTCGGAAATCCATAGATATTCAATTCATCCAATGCGTCATCCGAAATGCCTTCGCTCATATCCGACTGGGTCAGATTGAGCTGCACTCTGCTGCCGTTTGTGTCGGAAAAACTGACCGCCGGTTTTTCGGGAATTTCCTTCTCAACGAACCAGTTATTATAATTCAAAGCAATAAAGGCTGCAACCGATACAAACCCCACTATCATGCCAAAGGTTACAAGTGAAGAAATGATTTTTTCTGACCTTTTCATACTTTTCAATCCACCGTTTCATGAATTCACATATGCCTGTACTTACGGCATCCATCATCCGCCATCATTCTTTTTAAGTACAATTGAATAGATTATATCATTTTTCAACAGCCATATCAACCAATTACAAAAAAAAATATGTTAATTTTTTTATATTTTGCGGTTTCAGGCACAATTTAAAACCGCCGCTGTACTCAAGGATACCCTACAGCGGCGGTTTTGTATTATTCTGAATGTCTGCCAAAAAGCGATCGGTAAATCTCCTGCATTTTTGCGTCCGTGTCCGAAATGACATCGGCGCAGTCGCTGAGCTGTTCCGAAATCTCATCGGAAACGCCGTTGGGATTTTTATATTTCAGCACATGTTCAAGTCCTGCCCATGAATCCATCGCCACCGTGCGGAGCTGTATTTCCACCGGAACCTCCAGATTCTGATTGGCCAGATGCACCGATGTGGATACAATCAAGTGAAGGCTGCGGTAGCCGCTCGGCTTGGGATTCTGAATATAATCCGCCATTTTGATAAGACTGACATTATCCTGCGCCAGCAAACGCTCCTTGATCTCATAAATGTCGCGCATGTAGTGACAGATCACTCTTATTCCCGCAATATCGGAAAGCACGGCGGAAGCATTGGCAAGCGTGAGCGGAAGATTTTTCTTTTCAAGCTTGCCGCAGATGCTTTTAACGGATTTGATTCTGCCGTCTATGGATTTGAGTATGCGATGCTCGTATTTCACCCGATAGTCCAGCTCGAGTATTTCCAGATCCGTGCGAATCTTTTTGGAGGCAAATACATAGTTGTTCTGAAAAACCAGATAATCGTACAGACATCTGTCCAGCTCGGCTTTCTGATCGGGGGCGTTTTCGTCAAATCCCGCAAGCTGCTTGATGAGTTCACATTCATCAGGCGAGAAATCCTCTTTGGCTAACACTACTCTATATTTGTCAGACATGATAAGCTCATTGAGGCTCTATTTCATCAGAAATTACTCCCGTTGAAGCCCCAGACAGCGACCTCCTCATATTTGATATAAGACTGCTGGATTCCCAGTTCCTGGCTGAGTATTTCATCTATCGCCTCGGTCAGCTTGTCGCAGGCCGATTTGTTGAGCTTGCCGTACACGCTGACCTCCACAAAAGCAATGCGCTCGCTGTCGCTTCCTCTGAAATACAGCGACTGTTCCGGCTCAAAACCGACCATCAGCCAGCTTTCCGATTTACCCGGCAGCAGTCTGATGGCTTCGCCGAGCCTGCACTTGACGGCCATTTCCTGCTGCTTTGACACAGTCACATTGGTTTTGGTATTAATAAATGGCATTAGAAATCAACCTCCGTTCCGTTCGGATCAAACCGTTATTTGATTCTGTCGCCGCTGTAAACGATGCCCTTTTCGGCGTCAACCACGACTGTGGTGCCGTTTTTGAGTATATGTGTGGCATTCTTGCATCCCGTAATGACCGGAATGCCCAGCGTCATTCCGACGATAGCCGCGTGAGAATTGACTCCCTCCGTCTCAGTGATAATGGCTCTTGCCTTGCGCATGTACTGAAGCAGGCGGTTGCTGGTCTGAGGAATGACTATGATATCGCCGTTTTCAAATTCCTCGGCAATTTCCTCCTCGCTCTTGGCAACGCACATCTTGGAGCAGACCTTGGTATCCCCTATTCCCTTGCCCGAAACAAGGATATTGCCTGTGAGATGAACCTTGAGCAGATTGGTGGTGCCGGAAACGCCGATCGGAACACCGGCCGTAATGACGGTCAGATCACCCGACTGAATGAGTCCGGCTTCTTCGGCTGCCTTCGCCGAACAGTCAAACAGATCGTCTGTACTGGTTTTTTCCGGAATCAGCAGAGGCGTAACACCCCACGAGAGATTGAGCTGACGCACAACCTTCTTGTCCGGAGAACAGCCGACTATCGGACAGGGAGGACGGTGCTTGCTGATCTGACGGGCCGTTCCGCCGCCCTTGGTAACCGTGATGATGGCTTTGGCGTTCAGGTCGATGGCAGTGGTAACGGTGGCGTGAGAAATAGCGCCGGTGACGTCATCATTGCCGGTCTTGCTGACGGTGCTCTTGAAGCCGCCCGCGTAATTGATATCGGATTCGGTGCGCTCGGCAATTTTGGCCATGGTGAGCAATGCTTCAACAGGATATTTGCCGGCTGCTGTTTCGCCCGAAAGCATAATGGCGCTGGTGCCGTCGTAGATGGCGTTGGCAACGTCGGTGGATTCCGCACGGGTCGGGCGCGGATTTTTCATCATGCTGTCGAGCATCTGTGTGGCGGTAATAACCATTTTGCCTGCTTTGTATGCCTTGTCGATGAGTTTCTTCTGAATAATCGGAATCTCCTGCAGGGGAATCTCAACGCCCAGGTCGCCTCTGGCAATCATGATGCCGTCCGACACTCGCAGAATTTCGTCAATGTTTTCAACACCTTCGGAATTTTCGATTTTTGAAATAATCTTGATGGTATTGCAGTGCAGCTTATCAAGCAGCGCCCTGATCTGCATTACATCGGCTGCGCTTCTGACGAAGGAGGCGGCGATAAAATCATAATCGCACTGCACACCGAACATGATATCGGAAATATCTCTTTCACTCAGGTAAGGCATGCTCAGACGAACACCCGGGACATTGATGCCCTTATTGTTGGAAACCGTACCGCCGTTGACAACCGTGCAGAATATTTCGGTGTCGGTCACGGAATCAACCGTCAGCTCGATCAGACCGTCATCAATAAGAATTTTCTGTCCCTGCTTGACGTCCTTGGGAAGTCCCGCAAAGGAAATGGAAGATATATTGCTGCTGCCGACAATATCCTTGGTGGTCAGTGTGAATTTCTGTCCCTGAACAAGCTCCACCTTCGACGGCTCAAATGTGCCTGTGCGAATCTCCGGGCCTTTAGTGTCAAGCAGCGTGGCAATCGGCAGTCCCAGTTCCTCACGCAGCGCAATAACCGCGTCAAGGCGCTTTTTGTGACTGGGATGATCTCCGTGGCTGAAATTGAACCGGCAGACATTCATGCCTCCCAGCATTAACTGACGAAGAATGTCCCCGTTGTCTGTCGCCGGGCCAAGAGTACAGATGATCTTTGTTTTTCTCATGTGAATTACCGTCCTTTTTGGAATTTTTATAGAATGTATTTATCTGTAAAACAAAAAAATTGATACAAACCCACACTATTCTTACTTAATATAATACACAATAAAAGTCCCGATGTAAAGCAGATTTTTATGAATTTTATTTTTTTATATGGATATTTACAAATTGTTTCCGACATTCCCGTTATAGATTATTCACATGCGGGCTTGTATTATTCGATGGAATATGCTATAATAATCCTCACCACTTTAAAACAGGAGATAATAGAATGCCGGATCTCAGACAAAGATATTTGACAGCCAAAAAGACCCTACTCGAAAGGGAATTTTCCCGCATGAACGACATGCAGCGGATCGCAGTGTTTCAAACAAAAGGGCCGCTGCTTATTCTGGCCGGTGCCGGAAGCGGAAAGACCACCGTACTGGTCAACCGCATCGCCAATCTCATCCGCTACGGCGACGGATACACAACAGACATCCTTCCCGCAGGACTCACCGCCGACGAAGTGGATTTTCTTGAAGAATTCTCCGGAGGAACGCTTGCCGAAAAATCAGACGCCGACCGGCAGCGCGCTGCCGGATTGATCGCCCATTGGCCGCCGAAGCCATGGCGAATCATGGCCATCACCTTCACCAACAAGGCGGCAGGTGAGCTTAAGGACAGACTCTCCGCCATGCTGGGAGAAAACGGAAGTGAAGTATGGGCTTCCACTTTTCATTCCACCTGTGCCAGAATGCTTCGCCGGGACGGAGAACGACTCGGTTATTCCTCGAAATTCACCATCTACGATTCGGACGACAGCAAGCGCATGATGAAGGACGTCATGTCCTACCTGCACATTGACGACAAAGTGCTTACCGTCAAAACGATTCTCAATGAAATCAGCCGCGCAAAGGAACAGATGCTCACGCCAAAGCAATTCGCCGCCAAGGCAGGCAGCGACTTCCGGCTGAAAAAGATTGCGGAGTGCTATGCGACCTATCAGAAGCGCCTTGAAGAAGCCGACGCAATGGACTTTGACGACCTTCTCTTTCAGACTGTTCGTCTGTTTCAGGAGAATGACGACGTGCTTGAGCATTATCAGAACCGCTTCGAGTACATTATGATCGACGAGTATCAGGACACCAACCATGCCCAGTATCTCTTTGCCAAATTACTTTCGGAAAAGAGCGGTAATCTCTGCGTCGTTGGCGATGACGACCAGAGTATCTACAAATTCCGCGGCGCCACCATTGAGAATATTCTTTCCTTTGAAAAGACCTTCCCCGACACGAAGGTGATCCGGCTTGAACAGAATTACCGTTCCACTCAGAATGTTCTTGACGCAGCCAACGCGGTAATTCAGAACAATACCGAGCGAAAGGGCAAGAATCTGTGGACGGCCAACGGCTCAGGCGACAAAATTATTCATTACACCGCACAGAGCGAATACGACGAGGCGGCCTTCATTACTAAAACCGTTGAAAACAACGTAGCGAACGGTATGCATTACGGCGACCACGCCGTGCTCTACCGCATGAATTCCCAATCCAATTCCATTGAAAACTATTTTCTGCGCGCCGGTATTCCCTATCGTGTGATAGGCGGTCACCGCTTCTACGAGCGCAAGGAAATCAAGGACATGCTCGCTTATCTGTGCGTGGTGGCCAATCCGTCCGATGAAATCAGGCTTAAACGCATTATCAATGAACCTAAACGAGGCATCGGCGACAAGACCATTCAGAATGCCTCTGAAATTGCCGCCGAACTTGGAACCAGCATGTTTGAAATCATCCGGGAGGCGGACAATTACCAGGCGCTTGCCCGTGGCGCCTCCAAACTCAAGGCCTTTGCCGAAATGATTGAGCAATTCATTGATGCGGCTGACGAGGTCAGTCTCAATGAACTGCTGGAGCTTATCCTACAGAAAACAGGCTATATCGAAGCTTTGCGGATGAGTGATGAAAAGGCTGACGAGCGGATAGAAAACATCAACGAGCTGGCCTCCAACCTCGTCAAATATCAGGAGGAACACGGCGATACCGCCGATCTGGGCGAATTCCTTGAGGAAGTTGCCCTTGTAGCGGATATCGACAATTACGACAGTGACAGCGACGCCGTCGTTATGATGACGATGCATTCCGCCAAAGGTCTGGAATTTCCGGCCGTATTCATGCCGGGCATGGAGGAGGGAATATTCCCCGGAATGCAGTCGATACTCAATCCTTCTGAAATAGAGGAGGAAAGGCGTCTGGCCTATGTCGGAATCACAAGGGCCAAACAGAAGCTCTATCTCATCAACGCCAACCGCCGCATGGTTTTCGGCAACACTCACGCCAATCGTGTTTCCCG
Organism: uncultured Clostridia bacterium; assembly: GCA_946185345.1. Lineage (GTDB taxonomy): Bacteria > Bacillota > Clostridia > Oscillospirales > Acutalibacteraceae > RUG762. Next base: position 494 of record CAMHJC010000026.1, on the reverse strand, counting down.
GTTTGTAGAGGAAATTCCCGAAACGCTGATCGAGGAACTCCGTCCCGAGCCGGTCAGCCGCACTCCGGTCAAATCAGCTTCCGCAGAACGGAAGCGTGCCGCTGACAATGAGCTTGTCGGACTCCGTCAGCAGAAGATTTCCAATTCCAAATCAGTCGACTTCAGGCCGGGTGAAAGAGTGCGTCACAAGGTATTCAAGGAAGGCACTATCGTCAAGGTCACTCCTATGGGGAACGACGCCCTGCTTGAGATAGACTTCGACAGCAAGGGCATGAAAAAAATTATGGCCAATTATGCTGCCCTTCAGAAGCTGTAAGCCTTTCAGGCCTTCATCATCCGCCCGCATCCAATCAAAAAATTTTTTCAAATCCCTGTTTTCTTCAGCCTATCTTCAGATGATTCGTTTATTATAAAGATAACAAAACAATTCAGGGGGAATTATTATTACTCCGGCAACTAAATATTGATAATAAAAAGAAAAAAGCAAGCGCAGC